>DAIMIJ010000011.1:0-18542 GCA_036722835.1 Ignavibacteriaceae bacterium
GCTGTCCTCATAACAACCTTACCTTCTCAATGATTCCCTTCATTTTTGTATAATGACTGCCCTTCCAAAAAATCTTATTGCAATTCATGCAATAATAAAATTCGTTTTGATACTCTTTTACTTTTTGTGGAAGACGATCAATCACTTTTTCTTTAGAAATTTTTCTGAGAAGTGAATTGCAAAGCAAGCATCTCGATAATTCTTTTATCTCCTCTTTAAGGTCGAAACGTTTTATTACTTCAATAATCTGCTCATCGGTTTTAATGCTTCTTATCCAATAGCCATGTGTTACTTTTGATCTTTTTAATATTCCTCTGTCGCGTGTAAGTATTGTCCGTTTTTCTTTTAAAGAAATATCAACAATCTCTTCATCTTTGTAATTGTTTCGGTAAAGAGTATCGAAGCCGAGCATTCGCATGTATTTTGCGAGCGTGCCGAGATGAACATCAAGAATAAACTTTGGTTTTCGCAAAGGTTTTGCGCGAAGCTGCTGAAGATTGGTTATGTCTAATGACTCGAACATGGGGTAAACACTTATATCATCGCCGTTGTTAACTAAGTATGAAAAGTTAACTGAGTTTCCGTTAACGATTATAAGATCGACTTCTGTGTGGGGAACTCCAAGAGATTCAACCATATCCTTGACTGATGTTCGGTCAATAAAACTGTGCTCAAATCTTTTCTTTCTTTTCGTTGAAGTAAGAAAATCATTAAGCTCTTCGTAGAATCGTAGAGTTACTTTTTTGAGCATATTTTCCCACGATGATTTTAATATGACCTTGACAACTATATAATAGTGAATCTTGCAAAAAAATAAAATGTTCGTTAAACATGTTACTTTTAATTAGAATTATAGCAATATTTATATAACATTATATGGGTGAATTATTAATATGTCATACATGCATTACAAAATATTTGGTGTTACGGCTCTTCTGTTTCTTTCTATCCAGATCCCAAATATCTTCAGCCAGTCCGACTTTATAACTACGAATAGTTTTCTTTTCCCCGATACTTTACAGCTTGCTCAATACAAAGATCAATTAACAATGTACCTCGCTAAGCTGCCGGAAGATATTGTTGAAGAAATTAGTGCTGATGTTTATGCCCCGTTCTTTTCATACCAAGCTAAGTTTGGATTGATATATGGATTCACTTTAAATGGAAGCTTTAGCACAAATATCATTACACGTAATTATCAGCTTGGACTTCAATGGAGTTTGCGTTTAAATCGTTTTGCTTTATCATTAGGTTACGATGCTGGATATATGTACGGTAAATTGAAGGGTTTCGGTTTTGACAATAAGGTATCCGGCTGGCTTTTCTATCCCAACATTTCGCTTGGAGCCGCATTTGATAAATTTACACTTACACTAAAGGGAGAGCTTTCGACCATACCTAAATTGACTCAGACTGTTGATAAAATAGTCACCACTACCGATCATAAATTTCTATCGGGTGGTTCAGTTGGATTGTATATCGAGCAGCCATTATGGAAAGATAATTTTGTTATTCTTGGAGTGAAATTAAATTACATCCGTTATTATTTCCCAGCATGGGCAACTTTTCCAACGTGGGATAGATTTCACTTTATTCCCGAAGCCGTGATAGGATTGAATATATGAAAAGAATATTGACAATACTTTTTATGTTCGGCTTGATTTTTACGGCATGTGAACTGGATTATGATTTAGTTGAACCCGAATTCAAAGAGGAAAGCATATTAAAAAATACCGATTCCATTCCAATTCAATTAAAAAAGAGAATTGAAGGCGTTTACAGAGTCGTAAAGGGCGCAGATCAATTCGGAGAAATTGTTGTTGCAAAGTGGAATGGAGAAGCGCTTTCTTTATTCGGACGTAAACTCGGTGCTTATTTTATTTTGAAAGGAGGCAAAAAAGATTCGCTCATTTTACTTGAAGGAAAATGGAGATATGCAGTAAGCACCGAAACCGGCTTGACAAGATTGGTTATAAATAAGCGCAGCGGTATTGATTCTCTCCTCAATGATTCTTCCATAGCAAAAACTTTTTCAATAATCGGCACTTTTGGTAACGAAAACGATTTCCGCTCGATCGAAATTCAGTTTACATATCTCAGACCATTTAGCGAAGAAGTTAGAAATAGTAATTACTACATTCTTGCACACAGAGGCGGAGGAAGGAATTCAGATTTTGTCGGTGCTTCAGAAAATAGTCTTGAAATAATTTCTCTAGCCGAACAGTTTGGAGCAAACGGAATTGAGATTGATGTAATGTTAAGCAAAGATAACATTCCATTTTTATATCACGATGCCAATATTAATTTGCGCGAGACTAAGAAAGGATTATTATTAGGGCCTGTTGAAAATTTTACAATTGCTCAGTTAAAATCTTTTGTTGAATTGAAAAACGGTGAGAAAATTCCCACACTTCGTGAAGCGCTCGAACATGTTCTGTACAAAACCAATTTGAAATTTATTTGGCTCGATATGAAATCTGAGAGAAACTCGATGCCGTATGTTATTGAAATTCAGCAGGACATTCTGAACCGAGCCGCAATTGTTGGACGCGATTTAGAAATAGTGGTTGGTTTACCAACCGACTTTATGTTTACCAACCTTTTGGCTTATCCGAATTATCAAAATGTCCCTTCTCTATGCGAGTTGAGCATAGATCAATTTCATTCGGTGAATTCAAAAGTATGGGCGCCAAGATGGACTATGGGAACATTAATTTCAAATGTTCAGTCTCTGCATAGTGAGGGAAAACGTGCTTTTGTTTGGACATTAGATCAGACTCAGTTTATCCAGGAATTTATTAATGAAAGTGAATTTGACGGCATACTTACGAATTATCCGACAATCGTTGCATCGTTCTACTATGCGAAAGAATGATATGAATAGTAAAAAAACTTTAATATCAATTTTGATTTTTACTTTTATTGCAATTTCGTCAAGATGTTTTGGGCAGACAACAGACACAACATACAAAGTGAACGCAGTGGTTGGATTGGGTTACTCATATTTTTTGTCTTCGCTTTCGGAACTTGATGGTTTTAATCCACATTCATTCAATGCTACTGCAAGAATAATGTGGCAGCCGGAACATCTTCTTAGAGTCGGAATAGAATCGGGATATTTGTCCTTTTACACATACAAACAAAGCGGGTTTACTTCTGAATATGGAACTACGGATGTAAAGTCCTCATTATCTGCAGTCCCGATCATTTTGATTTTTTCTATGGAGCTGTTCAAGGAATTTGAAGTCTCAACAGGAGGTGGAGTTTATTTTCTTTTTTCGGAGATAGATTCTTATGATGACAAAGTATCAAGTTCGATCTTTAGTACCGGATATTATTCCAGCGTATCCTACTACTATCCTTTGAACAAGGATATCAAAGTCGGCGGTGAGCTAAAGTATTATTACATTTCAAAAATTGAAGACGCAGATATTTCACTGCAATTTGTTCTAAAGTATAATTTTTTAGAATATTAACAGGGCCTTCAAGGTTGTACCAAGACAAAATTGAGTTGATGTATTGTTTACAAAGCTGTGCTTAAATCTTGTCTTTCTTTTAGTCGAAGGAAGAAAATCATTAAGCTCTTCGTAGAATCGTAGAGTAACTTTTTTGAGCATATTGAAATTTAACATTTATTGACTTTAGCTCTCCGCAGTTATCATAGCTGCACCATAAAAATTGCCCAACCACAATTATGCATTGATAATGACCAAATTAGGTACTAATTTGTACTCAGAAAAACAAGGAAAACATTATGCCAATTATAAAACCCATTTCCAGCATACGTCATCAAACAAGAGAAATAGCAGCCATTTGCCATCAGCAAGATGTTCCTGTGTTCTTGACTACAAACGGTGAGGGTGATCTTGTGGTTATGAGTATATCTCATTATGAACGGTTAAAAGAACAAGTTGATCTTTTCGCTAAGCTCGGTGTTGCTGAAGCGCAAGCTGCTGCCGGGAAGAAAGGGATTACGCACAAGCAGATGATGTCAAAGCTGCATCGTAAAGTGAATGCCAGCTAAATACAAGCTTCGATATCTTCCGGCTGCTGAAAAAGATCTTCTTTCTATTCTTGAATGGATTGCAAAAGACAGTCCCGATCGTGCCATCTCATTTGTCAATAAACTCGACAAGAGAATTTCCATTCTCGAAACATTTCCTAAAACCGGACGATTACCCCGCCATCCAAAACTGAGGGAATCAGGATACAGAGTTCTCGTCATCGAATCATATATTGCTTTATATAAAATTGTTGGGCGGACAATTCAAGTGCATCGGGTGATTCATGGTTCACGTAATCTGGACATGATTATTTTTTAGGATGGAAATCATTAAGCTCTTCGTAAAATCCAAGGGTTACTTTTTTTATGTTTGTCATAAAAATAAAATGGTCACGAATTGCTTCGTGACCATAAGTAATTTTAATCTAAAAAATATGTTTAAAATGTAGGGCGAGATAAGGCATAGCCGCTGAAAACAATTCCGCCCACAATTGCTCCAATCACAACATATACAAGTATTGCAACAATTAATACCACGACAAAATATCCTACCATTTTTTCTTTAGGGACATCTTTCACTCTTTGCAAGCCCATGTATAAAAGTACGAGACCATAGATACTTGCCAATGCAACAATTATAGAAAGCGAAGGGAAAATGTTAATTATACCGGCAACCCATCCGGGTGTGGAAGAAAACACAGCAACTTTCAGCGATGCAACTAAGTCCTTAGTTGAACCAAAGGATGGTGCTAAAGCATCAATTATAAAACCGAGAGCAAAAACTCCAACGAGCGATAGAATAAATGTAAGCACAGCCCATGTTATAGCCGTACCGATTGGTAATTTAAAGGAACCGAAACCATAGGAAAAACCGAAAAGACTGTACCCAATTAGTCCTGCAACTGCCGGAATAGCAGCAAGCACTATTGCATACTTTGTGAATAGATCAACAACAGTCCAGCTTTCGCCTTTAATAACTTCCCACTCTGTAGCAGGACTTAGAATGAGATTCTTTGCGCGGTCAACTAAGTTCATGTTAATCTCCTATATGAATGATTAAATGATTAATTAAGAGTACATTGAAATTGACTAATCCAAAATAATAAAATTTAACTTAGAACACCGATAAAATAATTGGAATTAAGATCCTAAGTGATCATAATCAATCAGCTAAATCTGCGTTCCATTGAGTTTTATCATTCTTCAAAAATACTTCTTACAAAATTAAACTCATCATTGCTTAGCGGTTTATCTGTACCGTGAAGATTAGACATAACTTGCTTCAAATTCCTAAATCCGGGAATTACCGATCCCACAACCCTGTAGTGAAGCATATACTGCAACGCCATTCTTGCCAGCTCTTCATTCGATGAACCGAATTTTTCCTTTAGCTTATTTATCTTTGGCTCCAGCTTAGCCAGATTCTCTGGAGTAAAACGAGCAGAGTTTGCACGATGATCTCCCGGCTCAAACTTTGGCGGATTGTTCTTATCATACTTTCCAAGCAGCAATCCTTGGTGAAGCGGGCCAAAGGCGATGAATGAAATTTTGTACTCATCAAGTAACTTTCTTGTTGGCGTTTCTTCTCTTACAAAACGGTCATCAACAGCGCTTGCAAAACTTTGAATCACTTCTGGCTTTACTTTTGGAATCAGCTTTACAAAATCTTCATGCAAATAAGCCGACTGACCAATCATTCTGATCTTACCTTCTTCTTTTAATTTATACATGACAGCAATTGCATCATCAAGGTAAACATCATTCTCTCCAAAATTTCCGTGATGGAAATAATAAAGATCAATGTAATCCCTGTTTAGATTTATTAGTGACTGTTCACATTGATGACGAATATGAGCTGGTTCATAAGCATGTGCTGCTGTTCCGGGAAACCATCCGATTTTTGTTGCAATGATAAATTTGTTTGTTTGCTTTCCGAGGATTCGAGCAAGCATTCTTTCTGCCCGACCATTTCCATAAACATCGGAATTGTCAAAATGAGTAACGCCATGATCGATTGCATAAAATATTGCTTCTTTAACTTCGTTCTCATCAACATTTGCCCAGCCATTTGGGACACCGTTTACCCAATTAAGTCCGCCCAGTGTCCAGCAGCCGAGACTAATTTCCGAAACCTCAACATTTGTCTTTCCAAGTTTTCTGTATTTCATTTTAACCTCTAATTAGTTTTCCAAGTTTCTCTTTTTTCAGCCAGAGGCTGATCTGCCCCCGGCATGACTTTCTTTGTTAACCCATTAACCACCAAATCATACGAATGATCAATCCACTGTTTTATCAGTTTTGGGGATATATTTCCGTCAAGCTCAATCGTGTTCCAATGAGTTTTATTCATGTGATAACCTGGAGTCACAGCATCATATCTTTCGCGAAGTTCCACTGCCTTTTCCGGATCGCATTTTAAGTTTATGCTGTAAGGCGGAGTTAAATTCACAATTGCAAAAATCTTTCCCATCACTTTATAAACGGGAGAATCTTCGTCGAATGGAAGTTCTTCGGTTGCACTTTTTTTCTGTAAACAATAATTTCTTACTGACTCAATATCCATAAGGTTAAATAACAATAAACAAATCTCAGACGACAAATAAATTCCAAATTAAAATCACTCAAATTGCAGCACATTTTTTGTTATTTGGAATTTCTGTTCAGTCACTTAGTGGCACACATACCAAATAAGTTGAGAGCATATCAATGCCGAATCTTTTGATAGTGAATTAATTATTTAATGTCGTTCCTTGTTCAACGATTTTTCTTCGACCGCTATTGACAAGAAGAATTTTCTATCGAATCGAAATTAATAATTTCTGAGCTTATATCAGAATTATAACTCTCTGACTTACGGGACATTATTTTCCATCAAATTTCTGCTTTGTCTTTCATATATTTAAAAACATTTTATTCATTATATGGAGACTTCATGCGCTATTTATTAATTTTATTCAGTGCCCTTACAATATTTGTTTTCACTTCTTGCGAAAAAGAAAAAGAAGAACCAAAGACCACAACCATGCAAGTTCCCGCTGGTGTTCGTTCAGTTAAAGCAATTGAATCAATGGATGTATCGAATTATACTTATATAAATGTGGATGAAAACGGCAAATCATTTTGGATTGCTGTTCCTCAAATGGAAGTTAAAAAAGGTGATGCGTTGTATTTTTCTAAAAGTATGGAAATGCAAAACTTTAAGAGCGAAACTCTGAATCGTACTTTTGAATCAATACTTTTTGTTGAAGATATCAGAAAGGAACCAAGCACTCCTAATATGAATCAGCCGCACCCTATTCCAAATACCGCTCGAGAAGAGAAAATTAATATTCAGAAATTGAAAGATGGAAAATCAATCGGTGAGATTTTCGGCGAGATGAATAAACTTAACGGAAAAAATGTTAAGGTTAGAGGAAAAGTTATGAAGTACAATCCCGGGATTATGGGAACCAACTGGATTCATATTCAAGATGGGACTGCTTACCAAAACGATTTTGATTTACTTGTAACTTGCGATACTCAAGTTCAGCTCGGGCAGGTTATAATTGCTGAAGGTAAATTAGTAACCAATAAAGATTTTGGTTCGGGTTACTCCTATAAGGCTTTAATTGAACAAGCCAAGATTAAGATCAAGTAATTAAATTATAAATAATGCTGAGAAGGCTGTTTGAAATAAATTATCGAACAGCCTTTTTTGTTTTAATCGGACATTTGTTCAAAAATCGGTAGATATTCTTTGACTTAAAAGAAAAAATATTTATCTTGTTTTTAGAATCTTTTTACCAAGCACCCTTAGAAAAATATCGCCATACTTTAATGATTTTTGTATAAGCCAGCATTATAATGTTCAAGTAGGGATCGGCTTATAAATTTTGTAATTCTAAAATCAAATTGAGGGAGTTTTAATGAATACACTCGTATCAAGCCTAATCAGACATTTTTTTGTTGTGATAACTGTTCTTTTTATTACAGTTATTGGATGCTCTGACGATCCTGTTTCTCCTGGAGAATCGAAACCAGTTGATGCAACAACAATTGGTGTTGATGGCGGAACTGTTGAGAAAGGTGATCTTAAAATAACAATTCCACCTGGAGCTTTTGACAAAAACTATGATATTTCAGTAAGCGAAGTTGCGGACGATGGTGCTTTTGGGGAAAATATAAAATCAGCAACATATAGCATTGCCGGTTTACCACAAGAATTTCATAAACCATTAAAAATTGCAATTAAGTATGATGGGAACTTATCAGCAGATAAATTTTTGGCAATAGGAAATGAATTTTACAATGAACTAAAAAATACAACATCAATAATTTACGATTTGTTTGAAGCAATAGATTCTGCAGGATTTATTGTAACAGAATTATCTGTAATATCATCAATAGATTTTAATAAGGGAAATTCACTCTCAACATTGAGCGCTGATAACAGTAAGAAATTAGCATCAATTGTGGATTTAACAAAAACTTATGAAACAAAACATTTTAAAATAAAATATCCAATATTATTATCCCAAGATGTAGTAGAGCTTGGAGAAACTCTTGAATCCGTTTTTGAAATTATTGTTAACGATTTTCATTATTTCAATGATGATTCAAACCCTGTAAATGTTGTTATTCGACATCAAAAGGAAAGTGCCGATTATTATGCAATACAGAGAACTGATAATAAATACGAATTCACAATTAATATAAGTCGGACTGATTTAAGTATTAAAAACTTTAAAAGAATTAAAGAAGGAATTGTGGATGTTTATATTGATTTTCCAATTAAAATATTTTATTCAAGAATAAAAAACAAAAATTGGAAAATTGAAAATTATCATTGGTTAAACGCTGCTTTTTTCTCATGGGCAGAAAAACATTTTACTGATGATCCTAATTTCAAATATCCAAATTACTTTATCGAAAATGCAATATCTCCTTTTAAAGGACTACAATTTGGTGCAGGTAATGACGAAGAGATTTACTGGAATCACGGTTATGGAATGGCTTCACTTATTGAATACTTAGTTGAAAATACATCCTTTGGAATGGAAGGCTTTATTAAAACATATCGCAATATTACTAATGATATTGACCCGCTATCATCCTTAATTAAAAATGTTGATGGACAATTAGTGGAATGGCTCTCAGATTTTTATAAAAAATTAATAAATAATGAAATTTATGAACTTCCAAAAGATCATTTTATTAAAAATGCAAATATTAGCTGGGATATTAATGGTTCAAGTGACACATTGAAAATTTTTAATGCCCAAGATCCAAACGTCGATACCTATCTTGACCTTTCTGCAAAATTGTTCAAAATAAATCTGAACCATAAACCCACTGATGAATCATATAAAATGAGATTAACGATGAAAGGACCAGTAACTCAATTTGGATTATATCTTCATGTTTGGGGCATTCAAAACAATGAGACAGTTTATCTTAGCAGTATTTCGGGAGAATATTACTATGAAATTCCAAATTTGAAAAATTCTTACGATAAATTTTTAGTTTGTTTAGTTAATGGTATTGGCAATCCACCATACATTGGAGAATCTGATATTGATTTAAAAGTCCAAATTGGAAATAATTTTGATGGTGATGGGGGTCAATCAAATTTTAATTTTAACAAGTGCAATATGGAAATTTTTGTAAATAAATTATTTTCACGACAAGATGGAACTGAATTTAAGCAGGAATCTATTCAACCGCTTTCTGCTTCTGGAGAAATGATAGGAAATCGTTTTTTAGCTAACTATAATCTAAATTCAGGTATGTTTGTTGGAACGGTTGAAGCTACTTTAAATGAGAGTGCGGATACAATTAAATTATTGAATTGGACACACGAATACACAGTTTCTTCTCCATCAACTTATCAGAAAACCGAGATAACTGCTTTGGATATTCCGATTTTTAATCAATCTGATGGAATTTATAAAGTAACCGGAAGTCAAACTTGTGCAAAACTTATTACATACAAATATTATCAAAATTTCCAAGGTGGTGTAACTACTTTAAAAGCATTTGAATGTAATAGTACTAGTTACGTTGAAATTAGGTTATATAAACAGGAGTAAACTAATAAATTCAAATTATCAAACAGCTTTTTTTATTTTATTTTTTTTCGTTCGCCCTGAACTCAAGGGAGACTGAGTTAATACAATATCTCGTACCCAGAGGAGCGGGTCCGTCGTCAAAAACATGACCCAAATGCGATCCACATCTGGCGCACAAAACTTCTGTTCTAACCATACCATAGCTTTTATCTACTTGAAGTTTTACACGATCACTCTTAAGGACTTTTGAATAACTTGGCCAGCCGCAGCCTGAATTAAATTTCGTTTCGGAATCAAATAAAGGATTACCGCAAGCCGCACAATAATATGTTCCCTCCTCAAAAAACTCATCATATTTTCCGGTAAATGCTCTTTCAGTTCCTTTTTCTCTTAAGACTTTATATTGCTCTGGTGTCAATTCTTTTTTCCATTCCTCTTCGGATTTTATAACTGGTTTATCCATATTTTCTCCTTCTTTTGTTTTAACAAGAGATTTTTTGTTCTTTGTTGTTAACGAATCTTTCTCTTGGTTTATTTCAGATGATCTCTCAAAACCACACGAAGTAATTGTAAATGCTAAAAGCATTACTGAAATTGACAATACATTTTTCATTTTTTAGATTTCCTTATAAATAAATTTATCAATACAACATCAGATTTGTTTGAATAGTTTAATATAATATCAAAGACAGATTAGATACGTTAGCGCTATCACAAAAAGCCATGTTTAATGAGAGGGGAAAAATTTTAGTATGAAATGGTTTAAAAAGAAAAATCCCGACTTTCAGCAGAAAGTCGGGAGAATTTTCTTGGAAACTAACCAAGATAAGATTTTAAGCGCTTTGTCTTAGGAGCGTGCTTTAAATTTCTTAAAGCTTTTTCCTTAATTTGCCTTACTCTTTCTCTTGTAAGATTAAAGCGATCACCAATTTCCTCAAGCGTTGCAGAATGTTCGCTATTAATTCCGAAATACAGTTTAATAACTTCGGCTTCTCTTTCACTTAGTGAAGATAGAACATTTGCCACTTCATTTTTTAGTGACTCGCCCATTAATTTTTGATCCGGATTTGGCTGCTGGTCGTTTGCTAAAACATCAAGCAAGCTGTTTTTATCATCATCACCCGAAAATGGAGCATCAACAGAAACATGCCTCCCAGCAATTTGCAATGCATAGGCAACGTCTTCTGATTTCATTTCGAGCAGTCCGGCAAGTTCATCGGTAGTTGGTTGTCTTTCGAATTCCTGTTCAAGGTCACGATAAGCTTTTCCAATTTTACTTAAAGAACCAACACGGTTTAACGGCAATCTTACCATTCTAGATTGCTCAGCGATGGCTTGCATAATTGATTGTCTTATCCACCAAACTGCATAAGAGATAAACTTAAAGCCCCTGGTTTCGTCAAATTTTTCTGCTGCCTTAATTAATCCGAGGTTACCTTCATTTATTAGATCACCTAAAGATAATCCTTGATTTTGAAATTGTTTCGCAACAGATACGACGAATCTTAAATTTGCTTTAGTAAGTTTTTCCAAAGCAGTCTTATCACCTTTTTTGATTCGGATTGCAAGCTCGACCTCATCATCAGGCGTTAGCAACTCAACTTTTCCAATTTCCTGCAAGTACTGGTCTAACGATTTACTCTCTCTGTTCGTGAATTGCTTTGTTATTTTCAAATGAAATAACTCCTATCTTATTATTTTAATTGGATTTATTTATTAGATACTTGTAGTCGTAAAAAGGTTTCCCCAAAAACGTTACAAGTTAATAAAAAATTCCATACGGCGATAGGAAAATCTTTGTCCATCCATAGATTTTTTCACTAAATTCATAAAAACCGCCAAATTTGATAAATAATGAATGTTTTTAAAAACTTGATAATTTTACTCCCAATTGATCTATTCCACAAAAAGGTAAAATATCTTGAATTTTGATTAAATTTGATGGTGAATTTAAAAATAGGTGAAAAATTATGGACCTTTTTAGCGCAATATTAACTAGAAGAAGCATTAGGAAGTATTTGGACAAGGAAATTCCAAATGGGGAAATAAACAACCTTTTAAAGTCGGCAATGTATGCCCCTTCAGCAATGAACAGTCAGGCGTGGCATTTTGTTGTTATCAACCAAAGGAAAAAGCTTGATGAAATATTAAAAGTAATTTCTTATGCTGAAATGCTAAAGTCAGCAAAGGCGGCAATTTTAATTTGCGGTGATCTATATCTAGAAAAAAATATTGATTATATCCAGCAAAATTGTTCTGCGGCAACTCAAAATTTAATGCTTTGTGCTCACGGATTAGGTTTAGGTTCATGCTGGATAGGAGTATATCCCGTGAAAGAAATTATTTTGGGATTACAAGATTTATTTAAACTTCCAGAACATGTTGTTCCCATCTCGCTTGTATCATTAGGTTATCCGGCGGAAAATCCAATTGCTGAAGATAGATTTAAAACCGAAAAAGTACATTTTAATCAATGGTAAATATTAATTTATTTGGCCAACATTAATCATAATTTTTGAAAAGTTAGATGAATAAAGAATACGATCCCCGAATGCATAGTGCTGAACACATTCTTAATCAAACAATGGTCAGAATGTTTAACAGAGGACGATCGTTTAGCGCACATATCGAGAAAAAGAAATCTAAATGCGATTATCACTTTGATCGCGAACTAACTCAAAACGAACTTGCTAAAATTGAAAACAAAGTGAATGAAATTATCAATCGAAATCTTCCGGTAACAGAAAATTTTCTTCCAAGAGAGGAAGCTCTTAAAAACTTTTCCTTAGATAAGCTTCCTGATCAAGCGGGAGATAATATCAGGATAATTAAGATTGGCGATTATGATGCATGTCCTTGTATCGGCAAGCATGTCGCATCAACAAAAGAAATTGGGGGTTTCAAAATAATTTCTTCCAGTTTTGAAGATGGCGTGTTAAGGTTAAGATTTAAGTTGAATGATTGAATGATCGAATGGATGATTGTTTTGCAATTTCATTTCTTGAAACAAATACAGAATTGCTAAGTCTAACACCCAGATAATTTTTAATAAACACATAGATGCATAAAATCTATTCCAAATTGTTTTTACTCTTTGCAGCAATCATCGTTTCAGCGGCAGAGATAAGCTCACAAGACCTTCCTCCAATAAAATTAGATTATTCCTCCTATGTTCTTTCATCTGACAACAAACTAATCGGATACATTGGCGAAAAGCATAGAGTTGATATTGAGAGCACGTCAAATATTTCCGGTTATGTTATCAAATGTCTTGTTGCGACCGAAGATAGAGATTTTTATGAGCATGATGGTGTTTCAATTAAGGGGCTTGCAAGAGGTTTGTGGAATACGATTACAGGAAACACACAAGGCGGAAGCACAATCACAATGCAGCTTGCGCGTAATTTATTTCTTTCACAGGAAAAAACAGTTTCTCGAAAATTATCCGAGATTGATCTCGCCAGAGAACTTGAAAAAGTTTATTCAAAAAATGAAATTTTAGTTCTCTATCTAAATACTGTTTATTTCGGTCACGGCGCATATGGCATTTGGGCAGCATCGCAGGAATATTTTAGCAAAACACCTGATCAACTTTCAATTACGGAAAGTGCTACTTTAATCGGATTGCTTCAATCTCCAAATGGTTACGATCCCAATAAAGCGCCAGATAAATTATTAAAGAGAAGAAACGAGGTTCTTTTTAATCTTGTTGAAGTTGGAAAATTATCAAGCACGGAATTCCAAAGACTAAAGAAAACAAGTCTTGGATTAAAGCTTTATGAAAATATTGGAAGACATTTTCTTGAGCATGTTAGAAAGGAAGCGGTAAACATTGTCCAAAAGATGGGATTAACACTCAGCAAGGATGAGTTGAGAATTACCACTACGATAAACTACGATATGCAAAAAGCCGCAAATGATGCCGTTGCTGCCCAATGGAAAGAGCTTCCACAGTCAATGCAAGATTTACAAATTGGTTTGATCTCTGTTGAACCCGGAACGGGAATGATTCGCTCAATGATGGGAGGAAACTCAACATCCGAATCACGAGGACTAAACCGGACAACGCAAATTCACCGGCAGCCGGGATCCTCATTCAAACCATTTCTATATGGATATTTATTATCAATAGGTTATACTTTGGGAACTCCGCTGCTCGATTCTCCGCTTGTGGTTGATGCCGGAAAACCGTGGGAATGGAAACCATCTAATGATGATAATTCGTATTCCGGGAAAATGATTCCAATGATCGAAGCAATTGAGAATTCGATTAATCTTGCTGCCGCTCATGCAATTACAGGGTTAACATCTCCCGATTCAGTCGTTTCATTTTCACATTTGCTTGGGATTAAATCGGCCATTCCGGCTTATCCTTCAATTGCATTAGGAACGGGAGAAGTTTCGCCATTGGAAATGGCTGCTTCAATGTCAGTTTTTGCGAGCGATGGCTGGTATGCTGAACCTTATGCGATTGTAAAAATCGAAGATAAAAATGGTCGTGTTATTTACAGCGATCGAAATGAAAAACGAATCGTGCTTGATTCGGCAACTACTTATTTATTAACAACTGCTTTAGAATCCGTAGTTAATGAAGGGACAGGTAAATCTGTAAGAAAATATTATAATGGAACTGCGGCAGGTAAAACCGGAACAACACAAAATTATACCGATGCCTGGTTCGTCGGATATACACCAGCATTATCCACTGCAGTTTGGGTTGGATTTGATAATCCATCTAAAAAATTATCTAAAGGATTTCAGTATGGCGGAACGGTCTGTGCTCCAATTTGGGGAAGGATGATGTCAAACATCTCGAGAAAATTTCCGTACATGAATTCTGATTTTGTTCAACCAACAAGTGTTAGTGACACCATACTTTGTATTGAAAGCGGGGAACTTGCAACAGAGTATTGCAAGCAAACCAAATCATATCAAGTTAATCTTGAAAATCTTCCTTCCCGTTGTCGTTTGCATTCTCCCGAAAAAGAAAATTACGACGTTTTTTATGGCTGGTGAGTCGTTACTACAAACCCAATTTCTCGACACGATAAATCGGAGTGAAGAAATTGGGTTTGTTTTAATTCATTCAGAGTAGAATTGGATTACCCGCAAAATCGCTTCTTCACAAACTCTACAAAAGGGTTTATCGCCTTTCGAAAACATAATGCAGTCAATCATTGGTCTGTACAATCCTTTGGGTGAATACCCCGCTCCTTCAAAGGCACCAACCTTTCTGTAGTTCTTGGTCTTTTGCAAAAACAAGTCCAGTTCGTCAGCATGTTTTTTGTCTTTTAGGTTGTACTCTTCTTCTGCTTCTAGAATTTCGTGTTTGGGTGCACGGTTTCTTTTTAACTCTGCAACTTTGTTATTGAGTGCCCTGCGCTCTTCCTGCCATTTATAGTCCATCTCTTCAAATTCTTTCTTTTCCCAAAAACTTGGCAGACCTATACCTGATGAAATCCATTTTTTCCATTTGAGGTTTGCAGTATCGAGCAAAGCAGTAATGTTTGGTTCAACTGGCTCAACAGTTGGTTTGAAGAAATCCTCATATGCAGTATCAGAAGTATAGTATTCATCAGCCAATCCGGCAAAAGAATGGCCAAACTCATGTAAGAATAAGTATTTGTGCCATTGATTATCAACCGTGAATGTGCAGCACCAATTGTAAATTCCACCACCGCCATACTTTTTATGATTAACCATTATATACAAAGCATCGTAGGGCACGTGAGAAGCGAGATCCCGCAGAGTTCTATTATCCTCTGTTAGTAAATATCTTTCTGAACCAAGTGAGTTGAAAGTTGAATTAAGAACTGTATTTCTGAAAATATCAGCCAGTGGTTCATCAGTTCCGCTTTCCTCAGAAGGTTTGTAAATTCCATAAATGTTAAACCTTTCTTTGTTTGATTTGAAAGGTTCTTGAGTAAATAAAATCTGGCTGAACTTTTCAAGATCAGCCCTATATTTTCCAAGTTCATTTGCAGTATAACCTTCGCTGATTATTGCGACATCAACTTTTTTTTGCGGATCACCATTATAAACGGATTTAAAAACTTTAACTGCTGAATCAACAATTTTATCTTTAATAATTGAAACATCCTTCGGGTCAATTTCAGATGAATATATTTCTTTCAGATTATTCTCCGCATCTCTTTTTTCAATTGATAATTTTATTTTTTCCTTCGGAAGCGGGACTAGAGAAGATTCATGATAAGCCTTTTTAATTCCCTTAATGGCATTTGAGCTTGTCTGATATTCCCCGAAATAGCTGTCAAATCCCTTAGAGAAAATAAGTTTGCTTGAAGCTGCATCATACACCTTAACATAGTATTTACCATTGTTGAAATTATCAATCAGGTTTTTGGTACTGCCAGCCCAAATTCCGTATTCATAAATTTTATCAATCGTAAATAATTCGGTTTTAGAATCTCCAGTGTGGTGATAGTCTATTCGAAGAGTTGTGTTAGTAAAATAATCTTCAAACAAAATAAAACTTTGTGGATAGCCAACAACAATGGTCAGCATTAAAAAAAATTTTGTGAATAGAAGTTTCATGTTTTTTCCTTTTGTGAAAAATGACTTTCTAAATTAATGCAACCTTTTCATAGAATAAAGAATATTTACAATGCACTAGCAAGTTAAAATTTCTGATGACCAATAACACGTTTACTTTTTTAGTAAATTTTATGTAACAATTGTATGTTTCAATAATTTCAAATAATAATTCTAAATAATTAACCATGACACTTGAAAATTTTGAACAAGAGATAAGCGATGTAATGCTTGGCAGAGGGTATGATTATTTTACTAACAAGCACGTGGATGATCTTGAAGAAATTGAACCGGGCGTTTGGACCGCTGAAGTTCAAGGTACCGAAATTTATTTGGTAACAGTTGAGCTAGAAAAAAATGAAATTATTGATTGGGCATGTGACTGCCCCTATGACGGAGAAATATGCAAGCATGTTGTTGCTGTTCTATATGAAATTGCCCGTACTCTTAAAACATCTAAAAAGAAACCCGAGAAAAAAACTCCCGATACGAAGGAAAGCAATGTTGAAGTAATTCTTAAGAAAACATCTTTCGAAGATCTTAAAAAATTTCTTATTCACCAATTCTCATATAGCGGCGGATTGAAGAATTCATTTGTAGCATATTTTGCAGAATACCTCGATGAAGATGTACATAACAAATATCGCATCATCGTGCAGAATATTTACAAAGCAGCAAGGGGAAGAGATGGATTTATTGATTATCATTCAGCACCTCACTTATCATTTCCACTTTCTGAATTAACTGACAAAGCGCACAATCTGCTAGAAAACAAAAACCTTCCTGAATGTATTGCAATTTGTAAGGTTCTGATTGAGGAAGTTCCCACGTTTCTTCAGTATATGGATGATTCAGACGGAGGGGTGGGTGGAGTTATGAACTCAGTATTCGAATTATTCCAAGTTATTATAGAAAAAGCTCCCCCCGAATTAAAAGACGAACTGTTTGAATACTTTTTAGAAGAATATCGAAAAGAAAAGTACCACAACATTGGGTTCGATTATGACATTTTATTTTTAATTCTCAACCTTATTTCACTGAAAGAACAAGAGGATAAATTCTTTAAACTAATTGATTCGCAAATTGAGGTTGAAAAAAATAAAGAGTATCCGGAGTATAGAGTTGTTCGCTTGCTTAGAACTAAAGTTGAGTATCTTTTGGAAAACAAACGCGAAAATGAAGCGTGGGCGATTATTGAAAGCAACAAACATTATGATGAGTTCCTTAAACGGTTAATAGAACGTTCTGTTAATAACAAAGATTATAATTCTGCTATCGAATTATGTAATGAAGCCATAATACGAGTTGACAAAGACGGGCATTCGTGGAGTTCAGTTCCTTGGAAGAAAATTTTACTCGATATTCATGAAAAGATAAAGGATGTAAAAAACATTCGAAAATTTGCAGAAGAATTATTCTTCCATTCACGTGAGTTGGATTATTACAAGAAGTTGAAATCAACTTTTGATGCCGAAGAGTGGAAAAATGTTAGTGAAAAGATTATTGATAAAATTAAAGGTAAAACACAACAGGGAGGGCTTTCCGATGCATCGTTATTGGCAGATATTTTTATTCTTGAGAGTTACAAGGAGCGTCTGCTTAAATTATTGGAAATTAATTCTACACAAATTGGGTTTATTGACAGTTACTCAAAACACTTGAAAGATGAATATCCAGAGAAGATCGTTCAGTTTTATCAATCGGCGGTTAAGACTTATGCCAAGGATACGGGACGCGAATGTTATTATAACACGGTCAAGTATTTAAAAAATTTGAAAAAAGTGAATGGTGGTGAAGCCAAGGTAAAAGAATTGATTGCTGCCTTTCGAATTCAATATAAAAACAGACGGGCTATGATGGAGATACTTAACAAAAATTTTTCCTAAAATATTTGTCCACCGTGGATTGATCAATGACTGTCATAAACTATTCGTACCAAA
>DAIMIJ010000012.1:0-16253 GCA_036722835.1 Ignavibacteriaceae bacterium
CTGCAGACCATTTTGATGTTTTAACTTTTGGTGAAACTACATCGTGTGTTCCATGGCAAGTCCTGCACGAAGCCCCTTCAGGTCCATTTATTCCATTTGCGTTTTTCATCTGGGGATGGAACTGATGTTTTACTCTTGCATCTTTATGGCAGGAGAGACAATTAATTGGCTGGATATCTTCTTTGTGTGGAAGATCTTCCGCATTAAAACCAACATGGCATGATATACAAGTTAATTTTCTGTGCGGTGAATTTTGCAGTATTTTTATATTTACGTAAAGTGATACTTCTTTTCCCTTTCGCTCAGTTGTCAGAGTATTGTCTTCATGACAGGTTAAGCAATCTTCGTTTGATTGGGAATAAAGTAATGGTGAAAAGTAAAGTAACAATAGTGAAGTGAGGAACTTTAATAGGTCTATTTTACTTCTGATTTTAGTTTCTAATGAGCTTCTTCTATTTATCATATTTTTTAATTTTAATCGGTGTATGAAAATACTCGGTGGTAAATTAAGATAATTTTCAAAGAATATGCCGTAAAATCATTCTCATTTTTTAATAAATGAACTAATTTCCCCTAAATAACTCTCACTAATTGGAATGCAGCTTCAAATCATTTTCATTTCCGAGAAGCAACTATTAAGCTTTTTTCTGAATTGATTAGTAAAGAAATCGTGTGGACTGACGGGGATAGCACTCTAAACCAGGTAATTGAGTTTTTATTTCCCATAATTAGGACTATCCTTAACGAAAAATATATACTTAACTTTTCAGAATATTTTTCACCGCGGATTTCGAACCGCCATTAAATTCAAACATCTTATAAATATTTTCTTTTTCATTGCTGTTTTTATGATAGAACTCATTCTTATGTAAATCATAAACGTAATCCTCTTTCCAGCTTTGAATATTTTTTACTATTTCCATAACAGCATCAAGAATTAAGTATACCTCATCATCAGTCATAGTTGGATGAAGCGACATTCTAACCCACCCTGGTTTTTCTGAAAGATCGCCATGATTTATCTTAGCTGTGATGTGTTTTGACATTTGCGGAGTAACATGCAGCAGATAATGACCGTAAGTTCCTGCACATGAGCAGCCGCCCCTGACCTGAACACCAAAACGATCATTCAGAATTTTTACTATAAGATTGTAATGAATATTATCCACATAAAATGAAATTGCTCCAAGCCGATCTTCAACATTATCTGCAAGAATATGAAGCCCTGGTATTTTTCTTAAGCCTTCAAATGCAATCTTCACTAAATATTTTTCACGTTCAATAATTTTCTCCACACCCATTTCTTCCTTAAGCTTTATTGCTAAAGAAGCTCTAATGGATTGAAGAAATGCCGGTGTTCCCCCATCCTCTCTTGCTTCGATGTTAGGAACAAATTTATGCTGCCCCCAGGGATTTGTCCAATCCACTGTACCACCGCCCGGATCATCAGGTATACGATTTTTGTAAAGTTTTGAATCGAAAATTAAAACTCCCGAAGAACCTGGACCACCTAAAAATTTGTGAGGAGAAAAGTAAATGGCATCCAATCTTTCCATAGGATCGGGTGGATTCATATCCATTTGTTCATAAGGCGCGGAACAAGCAAAATCAACAAAGCAAAAACCTCCATTTTCATGCATCAGCTTAGCCATTTTATGATAAGGTGTGTGAATACCTGTTACATTTGAACAAGCGGTGAATGCTCCAATCTTCAATTTTCTATCATGATATTTCTCTAATTGCTTTTTAAAATCACTAAGATCAACCAAGCCCTGAGCATCTGGTTTAATAACTACAACATCTGCAATTGTTTCCAACCATGATGTTTGATTTGAGTGATGTTCCATATGGGTGACAAATACGACTGGCTTAAGATATTTTGGCAGAGAAAGAAATTCTCTCAACTGTTCGGCAATTTTCAGTCCTAAAATTCGCTGAAATTTATTTACCATTCCAGTCATTCCTGACCCAGCAGTAATGATTACATCATCAGGTTTTGCGTTAACATGGTGTTTGATTATATCATGAGAATGGTGATATGCTAATGTCATAGATGTACCGGTGACGCTCGCTTCGGAATGTGTATTCCCAACAAATGGTCCAAATACTTCGCTGATAGTTCTCTCGATCGGTTTATACAATCTTCCGCTTGCTATCCAATCGGCATAAATAATTTTTTTCTCTCCATAGGGCGAAAGAAACATCTGATCAAAGCCAATAGTATTTTTTCTGTAAGGTTCAAAATATTTTTCTGGTTGAGCCATTTTGTTTGCCTATAATTGATTGTGAAATTAAATAATTTTACTTGAAAATAGAACTCAAAAATGAATGAAACCTGATTAAAAGTTTTCAACTTCATTCTTTTTTTTCTAATTTTTGTTATCACTTAACCACAATTAAGATTTACTTACCCTATGAGCTACATAATAGGCATTGATGGAGGGGGAACAAAAACCCACTGCTTACTTACAAATTTGTATGGAAGTGTGCGCCATGAATGTTACGGTGGAGCATCACATTTTCTCGTTCAAGGAATTGAACCCGTATCCGAAATTCTTTTCAAACTTATAAACGATTGTATAAAAGTTGTCAGCATCAATCAAGATGAAATTAAAATTGTTTTATTAGGTACAACTGGTGCCGGCAGAAGATCCGATGCTGAAAGACTTGAACAGGGCTTTGCAGAATATCTTACTAAACAAAAATTTAAACTGAATTTGTTCAGGGTTGAAAGTGATGCACGAATTGCTTTGGAAGGAGCATTTTCCGGAAAGCCGGGAAGTATCCTAATTACCGGCACGGGATCAATCATGTTTGGTAAAGATGCACATGGCAGCATACATCGTGTCGGTGGTTTGGGAAGATATTTAGGCGATGAGGGCAGCGGCTATGTGATTGGTAAAAAAGGATTAGCTGCTGTTTCAAAAGAATTTGACGGTCGCGGAAGTAAAACTTTAATTTCTGTTTTAGTAAAAGAAAAATTCAATATACTTTCTCAGGACATTTTAATAACGGAAGTTTATAGAAATAATTTTGACATAGCCAAAGTGGCACCGCTTGTTATTGAAGCAGCAGAAAAGAACGATAAGCTTGCTATGAAGATCATTGAAGATGAAACAGATGAATTACTTCTGCATGTTTCTGCAATGCAAAAGAAACTGAATGAAAAAATTTTAGCTGTTTCTTTTATAGGTGGAATTATCACTCATAAAAATATTTATTCAGATACTTTACGAAAGAAAATAGAAAAGAAGCTGACTAATGTTGTAGTTAAAGATGCGGAGAATTCTCCTGCAATGGGTGCTGTGCTAATGGCAAAACAGATTCTCAAAATATAGTTTTATATTCACACTAAATTTATTCCTGCAGAATTTCGGAGAAAAATATGTTCGGTAAAAAACCTTCCTTTAGAAATCCATGGGCGTGGGTGCCAACTCTTTATTATGCTGAAGGAATTCCATACGTAGTCGTAATGCTCGTTTCTGTTATAATGTACAAACGGATGGGAATATCGAACGCGGATATTGCCTTTTATACAAGTTTACTTTACTTACCCTGGGCAATCAAACCTCTTTGGTCACCATTTGTTGATATATTTAAAACTAAAAGACTGTGGATAATCATAATGCAGCTAATAATTGGGGCTGGTCTTGCGGGAATTGCTTTTATGATTCCGCTGCCAAGCTTTCTCCAATATACTTTAGCATTTTTTCTATTGCTTGCCTTTAGTTCAGCTACTCATGATATAGCAGCCGACGGCTTTTACATGCTGGGGTTGTCTGAACATCAGCAAGCTTTTTTTGTTGGAATACGAAGTACCTTTTACAGACTTTCAATGATTACCGGACAGGGAATATTAATTATTCTCGCAGGATATTTTGAAACTCACAGCGGGCTGCCCCCGGCTGAAATTGAGGTATTTGCTAAACCTAATTTAAAGGTTGAACAAATTCTTCTTGATAATTCCTTTACAAGTTTATCAAAAGAGAATCAATTAAAAGTACTGGCAAATACCAGTTTAATAAATATTAGCACTGGCAAAAGAAACAAAGCAGAAGTTGATTCAGTCGTAAACATCCTGCATGTAAAGAATATTCGAAACGGTTTTTATAACACTAAAGGAACAAGCCCAAAAATTCCTCCTCTCAAAATCAAAGCGGAAGATTATAAAAAAACTGTCGGTAACATTGCTATTGTTTCATTTGCACTTTCATTGGAACCAAAAGATCAAAAAGATTATGTCGTAAATTTTGATCGTGACGGTGGTGATAAGAGTATTTCAATTTTAGAAGGAACAAGATTTGTTTTTAATAAATCCAATTGGAATAAACCTGCATTCGCAATATTACAGCTCGATCCAAAGCTGAAGACTGAAATATCAACAACTTTCAAAGCAATTTCGGGAAATATTCCGTGGGCTTGGTCAATGACGTTTTTAATTTTGACCGGTTTATTCATTTTATTTTTTCTCTATCATTATTTTATTCTTCCTTATCCAGCAAACGATATGCCCGTTGTAAAAGATGGCTCGCGTTCAGTTAGCAAAGAATTCATCAGAACTTTTTCTTTGTTCTTTAAGAAGAAAGAGATTCTAATAACCATAACCTTTTTGTTAATCTACAGATTTGGCGAAGCACAATTGGTAAAGCTTGCATCACCATTTTTACTTGATCCGCGGGAAGTTGGTGGATTAGGTTTAACTACGGGAGAAGTTGGACTTGTATATGGAACGGTGGGGATCATCGGACTTACTTTGGGAGGAATAGTCGGCGGATTCCTTGTTTCCAAGGGTGGTTTAAAGAAATGGATTTGGTGGATGTTTGCCGCAATTAATATTCCTCATGTACTTTACATTTATCTGTCTTTCGCACAACCGGAAAACTTATTAATCATTAATCTTTGTGTTGCAGGTGAACAATTCGGATACGGTTTTGGATTCACCGCTTATATGCTTTATATGATTTACGTTTCCGAGGGAGAATTCAAAACTTCGCACTTCGCTATCTGCACGGGCTTTATGGCATTAAGCATGATGATACCGGGAATTTTTGCCGGTATGATTCAAGAAGCTTTAGGTTATCCAAAATTCTTTATTTGGATTCTTCTTACAATGATTCCGGGATTTTTTGTTACCCGTATGCTGACAATTGATCCAACCTTTGGTAAAAAAACTGTAAAGGAGAAGTAAAGTGAGAAAACTCATCCTCGTCATTTCCTTTTTCGCTCTAAGCTTTTTAATAAATGGAAGTTCATTTATTCAATCTGATAGCTATGAATTAAATGCTTCTGATTCGACTAAATTAAAATTTGATCCCAATTATTTCCAAAATCAAAATGATCCTTGGGTTGAAAAAATTCTCTCTGGAATGACTCTTGAGGAAAAAACCGGTCAAATTGTTTTTCCTCATGCATTCGGAAAATATATGAGTGAAGACAATCCCGATTATGAACGCCTTGTTTATCTCATTAAAGATTTGAAAGTAGGCGGGCTAATTTTCTTTCTAAGCAATATTTATGATCAGGCGATAGTTACCAACAAGCTTCAAAAAATTGCTGACGTACCTTTACTCATCTCTGCAGATTTTGAAAGAGGCGTGGCACAAAGAGCAGCCGAAGCAACAATCTTTCCTTACAACATGGGAATTGGAGCTGCGGATGATACTGCTTTAACATATCAAATGGGAAAAATAATTGCAATCGAAGGAGCAGCGATTGGGGTTCATCAGAATTATGCACCTGTTTCAGATATCAACAATAATCCTTTTAATCCTATAATAAATGTAAGATCATTTGGTGAAGATGTTGAACTCGTTACAAGATTAAGCAATTCGTTTCTCCGAGGCGTACAAGATGGAGGAATGATTGCAACATCAAAACATTTTCCAGGACACGGGAATACAAATGTAGATTCGCATCGCGACCTTCCGGTAATTTTAGGAACCGAGGATGAATTATTAAAAAATGAGCTTGCTCCTTTTCAGTCCAACATTGAAAACGGTGTGATGTCAGTTATGATTGGTCATCTGCAAGTTCCAGCATTTGAACCTGATGACAAGCTGCCGTCAACTCTTTCAAAAAATATCATTACAAATTTGCTGAAAGATAAACTGGGTTTTAAAGGATTAGTTGTCACCGATGCAATGGAAATGCATGCAATAACTAATTCTTTTACAGCAGGAGAAGCCGCTGTCCTGGCAATTCAAGCCGGCAATGATGCAATTCTTTTTCCTACCGATTCTAAAGTAGTAATTAACGCAATAATTTCTGCTGTTAAAAAAGGTGATATAACTGAAGAGAGATTGAATCAGTCGGTTAGAAAAATTTTGCTTGCTAAAAAATGGGCGGGGCTTGATAAAAGGAGACTAATAGACATTGAGTCAATCTCACAAAAGGTGGGAGTAGAATCTCATTGGGAAATTGCAAGAAAGCTTGCGAGAAAATCAATCACTCTTGTTAAAGATGAT
Source organism: Ignavibacteriaceae bacterium (assembly GCA_036722835.1). Classification (GTDB taxonomy): domain Bacteria; phylum Bacteroidota; class Ignavibacteria; order Ignavibacteriales; family Ignavibacteriaceae; genus XYD12-FULL-36-8. Next base: position 6,465 of record DAIMIJ010000012.1, read on the forward strand.
CAGAACTTAATTCCGTTAAGCCAAAACAATAATATCAAATACTTACACATAAGCATTCTTGACAGCAAGTTTGGCGGTGAAGAAAATTATTTTAACTCAATTTTAAATTCCCGGTTAAATAATCTTTCAATTAAAAGAATTTCTCTAAACAGCAATGACACTGACTATGAAGATGCTCTGACCTCCGCCCAAAATTCTGATTTCATTCTTCTATCCTCTTATTTAAAAGTAAGAGCATTCGAAGGCGATCTTGGATTAACCAAAATGCAAGCAAAACTCGTACATGATCTTCTCAGCATAGGCAAGCCGCTTGTTTTCATGGCTCATGGAAGTCCATACATTCTTTCGCGGTTTCCAAAAGCTGAAACTTATATTTGCAATTATGGCGACACAGAAGTATCAGAGTCAGCACTTGCTGAAGCCATATTCGGAGAAATTCCAATTCAGGGAAAACTTCCGATTTCAATTCCGAACACAGACTATGAGTTTGGTCTGGGTTTGCAAAAACCAAAACGCGCACTTCATAACATCAGCGGACTTTTCCAAAAGCTTGAACAAAATAAATTTGCTGAAGCGGATGATCTGATAAAAAAAGCGATTGTGGATTCAGCTTTCCCGGGCGCTGTTCTTCTAGTTGCAAAGGATGGAGAAATTATTCACGAAAAAGCTTTCGGAAATTTTACTTATGATTATTCTTCCCGTGATGTAACTATAAATTCAATTTTTGATTTAGCTTCTGTTTCAAAAGTAATTGGCACAACTACAGCCGCAATGATGCTTATTGATAGAAGAAAATTAAATTTAGATGAAAAGGTGATTAACTATTTACCTGAGTTTAACAATAATGGAAAAGAAAATATTACAATAAGAAATTTGCTTCTTCATAATTCGGGACTTGCTGCTTTCAAAAAATATTATGATGTGTACTCAACTGCTGAAGAAGTAATTAATGACATAATGAACTTAACTCCAGAACAAGAACCGGGAAGCAAATATGTTTATAGTGATCTTGGAATGATTACTCTACAGCAAATTATCGAAAGAATCAGCGGGAAATCTTTAGACAAATTCTTAGATGAAAATTTATTTACTCCTTTGGGAATGAATTCTACAATGTATAATCCACCACCTGCATTAAAGGATAATTGTATGCCGACAGAACTTGACGATTTTTGGCGAATGCGCCAACTGCAAGGTGAAGTTCATGATGAACGAGCATACATGTTAAATGGAGTCGCAGGTCATGCCGGACTTTTTTCAACTGCCAATGATTTAGCTAAATTTCTCCAAATGATTTTGCAAAAAGGAAATTATCAGGGAAGACAATACATAAAACCGGAAACAATTGAGCTATTTACAAAGAAGCAATCAGATCAAAGCTCGAGAGGTTTGGGCTGGGATACAAAATCTCCGGAAGGTTCTTCAGCAGGAAAATATTTTAGTCCTTTATCTTATGGACACACAGGTTATACGGGAACATCTGTTTGGACTGATCCAACAAAAAGTTTATTTGTTATCCTGCTTACAAACAGAGTCTATCCCACAAGAAATAATAATAAGCTTTCGAAAGTTCGTCCGTTAATTCATGATGCAATTTATAAAGAATTAGCTCAAGAATAATTTATCTTAAAGCGATGATAAAAAAGAAAATAATTTATCCTTCAGTTTTTGATCTGACTAAAGAAGATAAAAATTGGATTAAAGACACAATTAATGATTTATCGCTTAGAGAAAAATGTGCACAGCTTGTTATGCCCTGGGTATTGGGAAATTTTCTGAACGAAGATTCTGCGGAGTATAAAAGACTTGAAAGATTAGTAAAAGATTTGAAAGTCGGTGGATTAATTTTCTTCTCTGGCGATATTCTAAACCAAGCCATGCTTACAAATAAAATGCAAGCATTGGCTGAACTTCCGCTTCTAATTGCATCGGATTTTGAACGCGGACTTGGAATGAGATTGAAGGAGGGATTGGATTTCCCATATGCTATGGCACTTGCTGCAACAGGAGATTTAACTTTAGCATTCAAACTCGGCAAAGCAATTGCAGAAGAAGCTCGCGCAATTGGAGTTCATCAGAATTATGCACCGGTTGCTGATATAAATAATAATCCCGAAAATCCAATCATAAACATTCGTGCTTTTTCAGAAGACAAAAAAATTACTTCGGATTTTTGTTCTGCCTTCATCAAAGGAACGACTTCAGCAAGAATATTAACGACTGCAAAACATTTTCCCGGACATGGTAATACTCACATTGATTCTCATTTAGAAATGCCGGTGATCAATGGAGGTAAAAAATATCTTTTGGAAAATGAACTTGTACCATTTATTGCTTCAGTTAAAGCTGGAGTTCATTCTGTAATGGTTGGACATCTTGGTGTTCCCGGAATTGAAAAGTCCCCTAAAATTACTGCAACACTTTCACAAAAAGTTATAACAAATCTCTTGAAAAATAAAATGAAATTTGATGGCTTAGTCGTAACCGATGCAATGAACATGAATTCAATTGCTAAAAATTTCTCAGCGGCAGAAGCTGCAGTAATGGCTTTCAATGCCGGAAATGATCTTATCCTTTTCCCACCGGATGAAGAAATTGCAATTGACTCAATTAACTCGGCAGTTAATCATGGTGAAATAAGCGAAGAACGAATTGATTACAGTTTGAGGAAACTCTTGAGCGCAAAAAGATGGCTTAGAATCGAACAAAACCGATTTGTAGACTTGAATGAAATACCAAAGCAAGTCGGAACAAAAAAGCATCTTACTTTAGCTAAAACCATTGCGGAAAAATCTATCACGTTAGTTAAGAATGATAAGCGAATAATTCCGATTGATAAATCCAAATATGAAAACATTTTCTTGATAACAATTACAGAAGGATTAGGAAATGAATCGGAGGAATCATTTCAATCACTAATTCAAGAAGAATTTCCAGGTTCTATGCGCGCATTAGTTCACGAGCAAACAAATGATGATTATTATGCTAATGTTTTACGAGCAGCACAGAAAGCTGACCTTCTCATACTATCCTCTTTCATAAGAGTAAAAGCATATCAAGGAACGGTCAGCTTATCACACGAGCATGAAGCATTCATTACTAAATTACTTAGCATGAAAGTTCCAAGCGTGTTGATTAGTTTTGGAAATCCTTACTTATTATCTTTATTTCCAAAAGTGAATGCTTACTTATGCGCCTTTGGTGATAGTAGGCTTACACAAAAGGCAATGTTGAAAGCACTGCTTGGAGAGATAAATATTCGAGGCAAGCTTCCAATTTCTATTCCTGAAACAAAATTTAAAGTTGGAAATGGAATAAATCAACCTTCGAGGTTTAGGTCTCGTTGAAGTTACGAAACCTCGAAGGTTTCTGTCATTTACATATTTATAGATATGCCAGATTTTTACGAAGCAATTCTCTCGTCGCGAAATCTGGCATATCTAATTACATAATATTCATGGACCTAAAACAAAAATTAAATTGAGTTAAATATGCATTTAAGAAGATCTAGAAATTCTATGATTGCCGGAGTTTGTGCCGGAATTGCTGAATGGCTTGGTTGGGATGTGACTTTGGTGCGAGTTGGATATGTCCTTGTTTCAATACTTAGCGCGGCATTTCCGGGAATACTTATCTACATTATTCTCTGGATCATAATGCCGCCACCGGATTCGAAGAATTCTATGGTTTAATTTAAGGAAACCTTAGAGGTTTGAGTCTCGTTCAAGGGACAAAACCTCGAAGGTTTTTCACCGTTTTAGATATGCCAGGTTTTTACGAAGTAATTCTCTTGCTGTGAAATCTGGCACATCTAATTACATAATGATCATAGACCATTTCATTTTTTCTCTTTCTTCTTACCTATCCCAACTTTACTTGCAAACTCCGCACTGAAATCCTCAATCATTTTAGTCGCATCTGAATTTTTAGTTGCACGCAAATACGTATCAGCCATTTTTAATAATGTTTGATGAACATGGACATTCATATCTTCCACCATCATATCTTTTGTCCAAAGGTCAATTCCTAAAGTTACTTTTTCTTTATTATCCCAAATTGACAGCATAAGAGAAGAGCAGTCTTTCTTTCCGATTTTACCGGAATCCGGAGCTTCCCATTGAATCCGGGTTGGTACTTTGTTATCATCTAAATCAATAGTCAGATGAATTTCGTTAGTAACGGGCATGCAATCTCCAAAATTTGTTTATGCAAAATTAAGCAATTGAACTTAAATTAAAGGGACACGATGCATCGTGTCCCTACAAAGTTAAAGAAAATAATTTTCTTTGTTTCATTTGTTATCTAATGAATTTAATTTAAACAATAAGAATAAAAATTAATTTGCATGAAAAGTCTTAAATCCTTTATCGTTCTATTTGTGTTTCTGCTATTCTCAAATGAATTACTTTCACAACAAGGTTTAAGCATTGGCGGATATTTAGGCGGCGGTGTAATCAGCGGGAACACAACCAGCAAGGGCAGTTTTTCTTCATCCTTCTTTTTTGAAGTTGATCCGGGATTTTATAAAGATTTATCATTTCGTTTAAGCTTTCTTTACGATACGGATTTTAATTCTATTCTTCCAAACACTACAAAAAGATATTACCCTTTCATAAAAGGATTTGGGTTGAAAGGAATTACTTCACAAAGTATTGAACCAAATTTTTTCATTGAAGAAGGATTGGGTTTGATAGCTCTGAACGATAGAACCATTAGCGGAACTGATGAATGGGATTACGGTGCAAACTTTTCTCTCGCTGCGGGATTTGATTTGCGAGATTTGGATAAGAAAGGATTTAAAGTAAGCTTAGGAACAGAATACGGTTTGACTTTTTTTAATACACTGGCTTCTTATTTTTCGCTGTATTTACAAGCACAGTATTTCATTTTTTGAAATAATTATTACTCACTTCTTAATCTCTCAAATCAATTTTTATAAATTACATGCAGGTTAAGGATAAAAAATTGTGTCTATGCTTTTTAAAAGCTTAAAAATATCTCGACACTTAGAACTTTCTTCGTGAAGTTTATTATGAATTTTGCCCGCCAGAGATTATATTTGATTATGAAAGTAAACCTAGCATATTTGCACACAAAACTGAATATTATTATCAAATTCACCAAGTCTGGATATTATTACGCATAATGAACTTTTTTAAACCTGCTGAAACCACGATTACAATATCAAAAAGATCGTGGAAAGAACAATTTAGTCTTTTTGAGACCTACAATTACTTGGACTTTAAGGGACAAGACACGCAATATAGTACTCACGCACTTCACACATATGTTGCTGCAATGGTTCCTCAACTTGCTGAAATACTTGTTAATACTTTTGTGCCGAAAGCTGAGAAAGTCTTAGATCCCTTTTGTGGTGGTGGTGCTGTGCTTGTTGAATCTGTTCGTAATGGAATAAAAGCTTCGGGCTCAGATATTAACCCTCTTGCAATTCTGATTTCAAAAGTTAAATCGACTTATTTAGATAGGAAGACTCTCGAACATGCTTGTAATTATGTTCATAGTATTTCATCACGGGAATTAAATGGTTCGTATACTTTCCCATCAAATTATAATGTAGAATACTGGTTCTATCCTAAAACCATAGCTGAGTTAAGTTCCATCATAAGAATCATACAAAAATGTGAGATTGAAGTAAAATTTGACACGAATGTTATTGATGCATTAAAGGTAATATTCTCAGCTACTGTTAGAGATGTTATGCTGACCTATCGTAATGAGGTTCGACTTCGACATTTAGAACCAGATGATCTCACGAAATTTCGGCCAAATGCTTTTAACTCTTTTGCATCCAGATGCCGTATCGCAATCGATAGAATACCTATGTTGCCTAAAAATTCTCGTGTCCAAGTATTAGCAGCACAAGTTCAAAATTTACCATATCCAGATAAAACTTTCCACACCATCATATGCTCTCCACCTTACGGGGATGAGAAAAATGGTGTGTCCTATATGCAGTTTTCAAAATTCATGTTGTATTGGCTTGGATTTTCCCGTGAATCAGTTGCGCTTGCGAGAAAAAAAACTCTTGGATATTCTTTAAATGATTTCAGTTTACCATCTCCTACGCTTCAAAAGGCATTTTCAACTATTATGAAAATCGATAATAGCAATAATGGAATAAACTTTTATAGAGATTATTATCTTGGGTTACAACAAATGATCAGAGTAACTAGAGAGAATATAATTATTGTTATCGGAAATCGCATATTGAAGCAAACTGTAATCGAGAATGGAAAAATAACTGCGGAGTTAATGCTAAATTTAGGTTGGAAGTTGCATCAAAGATTTGAAAGAACTTTACCATCAAAGAGACTTCCAAAATTAAGAAGGGAAGAAAATCATGGCTTCGGCGGAGCCATTAACAAAGAAGATATATTGATATTCAAACAAAATTGAATAGATGACTAAAGAAGAATCTGAAAAAATAAAACAGTTACTACTTCTTCTTTTAGAAGCAACTAATATGGAAAGTGTCAAAGAATGGGCATTGTATGTGACATTTCAGTATTGTCTTGCACGCTTCCCCGAAGTAAATAGTACTCAACTTTGGAAAATAATAAAAGAAATATACACTCAAAACCTACGACAATCCTTCCCGGATCAGGAAGAGCCTGGGCAGTCATATAGACGAAGTAGTGGAGACGCTTTTGAAACTTATTTGATTGAGTATCTCAATAACATCAAAGTAATTGAGAAAGCTGGAATAAGAGCTCTAAGATTAAAGGGAGAAGCATTAAAAAACTTTATATCCTCACTTGGATTGACAACAAACGACATTAGAGAAAAAGATGTTGATATTTTTCTTCAAGGAATCACACCAACTGGCCAAATAAAAATATTTGGGGCTTTATTCCCAAAGGCAAGCTATGCAGAAAGAATTCGAGCTGATGAGGGTGCGAGCAGAAAACTAATGGGAAAAGGTCTTCTCAGTCTGACAGTTACACTAGATGCTAGAAATGAACTCGGAAATGAGGAAAATCCTTCCGTCAAAAGACTTACTATTAATGGAGGTGCATTTCATGCATGCTTTTCATTTAACAGGGATACAATTGAAGGTGGGAAAATTAAAGTAATCGATCCACGACGAAAAACTCCCTCTTCAAATAATCTTATTAAAACAATTCTTGATTCCTGGAAAGAATATCTATAGCTATAATTTACAAGCACAACTATTTTTAATTTATTGTCAAATTAAAATCTAAATACCATTTCCTCGTACTACTGAAAAAACAAGCAAATAATTGTACTCACTTCACCTCAATTTCCAAATACTTTTCCGGCATTTTATCTTTTGGTTTATTGCTTTTATGATAATAATCAAACCATTCGCCGCCATTAGTTATCTCAATAAAAAAGCCGTCTCGAGGACGGCTTTCAACTGAATAATTATTTCCTAATGCACAACATTATCTAATTGCTCTGTGGTTAAAATCATTTTTCCATTGAGTAATTCATCACTTAAACGAGTTGCTTTGTAAATATCTCCTATCGCTTCAATCATTCCGGATGAGTGAACAGCAACACATCGGTTTTTTTCCGGAGTAAAAATAAAATTACCTGGAAGACTTTCAACATTGCCGTCAAAAGCTAATCCAACTATCTCAGCATTTTTATTAATAATAGGGCTGCCGGAATTTCCACCAACAATATCATTAGTTGTGACGAAGTTAAACGGAGTTTCTAAATCGAAATCAGCAGGAGGATTTTGCCAGCGCTCAGGCAAGTTCCAAGGAAATTTTTTATCGAAAGAATAATAACGATCATACATTCCAAAATATGTGGTAAATGCCGGTGCTTCGGTTGCGTTATAATCATATCCTTTAACAACACCATCAGAAATTCTTAACGTAAAAGTTGCATCCGGAGGAATAGACGTTCCGTAAACTTCGAATAATGCTCTTCCTAAATCCTGGTTATAAGCTTCTTCTTGCTCATTCAACAAAGCCATTTTTTGTGCAAGCTCATCTCTTCTTGCTTTTGTGTTAACTATGAAATAAATGAAAGGATCATCTGAACTTAAAATAGCATCTGCACCTTTTTTTGCTAGCTCCTTGACTTTTTCTGTGCTTGTAACTGAAGAATTATTTAACATATAATTAACAGCATCCTGATCTTGTTTGCCATTTGTAATCTTTTTAAGTACGGGATAATCCTTACCCAAATAATTATAAGACAAATTTAATTGAAGCAGCAGTAATTCCCGGCTCATATCAATATCTAAATCCCCCGGGAAAATTGAAGCGATCGTGCTATCTAATCCTTCACCTTGATACTGACTTTTTCTTTGCTCTATTGGAAGCTTAATTTGCTGTGCAAGGTTTACAAGATCTTGCGCAATATAGAAATACTCAGAAGTTCTAATAGGACTAAGCGAAAGAGCAAACAGCTCTTGTGCAAAAACTCTGGATTCTTTTTTTACCCTAGTAATTTTCTCCCAAAGATTTCCGTACTTAGCATTAAGTTTTGAATTTGCCTGAATTGATTGCTTGAAATTTTTTTCAAAATCTTTTTTCTTTTGCAATAAAATCGGATCTCTTAAACCATCAAGCATTCCGCCTATTGCTTTACGGCTATTGGAAAATCCTAAAGCGCGATTCATGAATTTTTCTTTTTTCTCAGGATATTTGCCCACCATCTGGTAATAAATTCTTTCAAGATTTTTAAGCATATCAACGGTACGGGGATATTGAATATCTCTAAGAAATTCTAATTGAGAAACTGTGAGAAGCCGATTTGTAGTGCCGGGATTTCCAACAACAAAAACTGGCTCACCTGGGATTGCACCGTCAGAACTCCATTTAAAGTAGTGATCTGTTTTCAGAGGTTTGCCTTCATCATCATAAACTCGATAAAATGTACAATCAAGATTATAACGAGGATAGGTAAAGTTATCAGGGTCGCCTCCAAAATATCCCATCTGATGTTCGGGAGTAAAAACTAATCTTACATCTCTATATGTTTTATAACCGTAAAGCGAATACTTACCACCGTGAAATAATTTTGTTACTTTAACTTTTAATCCTGTTGAATCTGCTTCTCTTGCTTGAATTTCAGCGATTGCATTTTCTGCATTTGCTACTTTTTCTTCATCGGTTAAACCCTTGTCTATTGCTTTTTGAACTTCGTCAGTAACGTCTTTTATAAGCACAAGCTGATCAACAAATAAGCCAGGTACTTTTCTTTCATCATCAAGAGTTTCAGCCCAGAAACCAGTTTCATTTAGTTCTTCTCCTTCTTTTTGAATCTTTAGAATATTTTCTCGAGAACAATGATTATTGGTCATGACCAATCCATCACCTGAAACGAAAGAAGCTGAGCAGTAAGTTGCAAACTTCAAAGCTGCAAGTCTAACATGATTAAACCAATCTTCATTGGGGGTGAAATTATATGTTTGTGAAAAATAATCTTTCGGGGGGAAGTCGAACGTCCACATTGTTCCCGTATCGAATTTACCTGCTTTAACAGTATCTAAATTAAACCAAGAATTATCGGACTGAAGTGCTCCGGAATATTTCTGAATATCAGAAGTAGAGGAACATCCGGCGATAATAATGACCATTAAGAATGGAATGATCAGCTTAGAAGAATCGAAGTAGTTTTTCATTGATAACCCTAATTTTTATTAAAGGATAATCAAAATTAAGATTATCATTACTTTAATGAAAGATGGGAACAGATATTTCTTTGAAAAAATTTTATATCAAAAGTAAAAATAAGTTGGTTGAGGAATATTCTATGGATAAGGAACCAGCTTTGGTCTATAGCTTT
>DAIMIJ010000012.1:16353-17980 GCA_036722835.1 Ignavibacteriaceae bacterium
GAACATTTGGGAACATTGAAGACCACCTTTTCTTCGTTAGGTGCTGCTCTCACAAAATTTAAAATTGTTTTACAGCTTGAACACTGTACGATGTGAGATGTCATTGTCCTCGCACTGCAACTGGGACAAATAAATCCTAAGTCGCCGGGAGACTCTTCGGGATTTACGAGAAAGATTCCATTACATTTTGAGTTGTTGCATTTTGCAAAGTGCCAGTTTGTAGTAGATGAAGTTTCGATATTTTGCTCCCTCGATAAAATTGTTGCCAAACATAATTAGTAGAATGTAAAAAGTCCATTGAAAAAAATATGCCCAATAATTTTTTTTACCGTTAGTAAATTATAAATTATAACACTAAAAGTTTTACACTTCAAAGGTTCAACAAAAAATCTTTAAAAGCAAAGCAATAATATTTAAACCGAAAGGAAATCATGGAAAGATTAAGCTCCTTTAAAGCATACGACATAAGGGGTAAAGTTCCCTCAGAGTTAAATGCAAATCTCGCTTATAAAATAGGAAAAACTTATCCTGTATTAATTAATGCCAAAAAAATTGTAATTGGGCATGATATCAGGAAATCGTCGGAAGAAATTTCCGCTGCATTGGCAAAAGGGTTAACTGAATCCGGTGTAGATGTGATTGATATTGGTTTATGCGGAACTGAAATGGTTTACTACGCAACTCCAGCTTTGGATGCTGACGGCGGAATAATGATTACTGCAAGCCATAATCCTCCCGAATACAATGGTATGAAGTTCGTTAAGAAAGGATCTGTTCCGGTTGGCTATGATTCCGGGTTAAAAGAAATGGAAATAATGATACTCAAAAATGAGCTTGCTCCAAGATCGGCAAAACAAGGAACAGTAAAGCAGCAGTATATTATGGATAAGTTTATCCATAACCTAAAAAGATTTTATGATCCAAATAAAATTAATAAGCACAAAATCGTGGTGAATGCCGGAAATGGATGTGCTGGCTTGGCTTTGAATGCTCTCGAAAAAGATTTACCTATTGAAATGATAAAAATATTCAATGAACCCAATCCAAATTTTCCTAACGGTGTTCCAAATCCATTATTAATAGAAAACAGAAAACCAACAATTGATGCGGTGATAAAAAATAAAGCTGCTCTTGGTGTTGCATGGGATGGAGATTATGATCGCTGCTTTTTCTTTGATGAAAAAGGTAATTTTGTTGAAGGATATTACATCGTTGGACTTCTCGCAAAATCTATTCTTAAAAAAAATCCCGGTGGAAAAATTGTCCACGACCCAAGACTGACATGGAATACATTGGAGATCGTAAAGAAATTTGGCGGTACCGCTGTTGTTTCTAAAAGCGGACATGCATTCATCAAACAAAAAATGCGTGAGGTTAATTCTGTTTACGGCGGCGAAATGTCGGCTCATCATTATTTCAGAGATAATGCTTATTCAGACAGCGGAATGATTCCCTTTGTTTTAATCTTGCAGCTAATGTCGGAGGAGAATAAACCCTTTTCACAATTGGTTGAAGAGATGATTGCAGCATATCCATGTTCCGGAGAAATTAATTCTGAAATTTCAGATCCCGCAGGAAAGATTAAAGAAATTGAAAAAAAATATTCCCACGGAAAAATTGATAAGCT
>DAIMIJ010000013.1:0-15641 GCA_036722835.1 Ignavibacteriaceae bacterium
GATTGAACAAGCGGCTCATATTTACCTTCAAAATGGCAAGTTGAACATTGCGTATCATCTTCTACATCATGGCATTCTTTACAATTATCATGATTAGGGAAAAGACGATCCGTAAGTGAAATGCTGTTTGCAACGGCTGAGTGACAGTTTTTGCACTCGGTCAATTCAACGTGCAGCTTATGTGAAAACTTTATTACTTCATCATTACCGGAACTAATGTCATTACTCTTTTTATTTGTGAAAGCTGCAAATATCAAGATGACTGATAATGGAAGCAAAAACGATAGATAGTAGTATTTTAACTTCATATTACGGCTTAAATATTTGTGTTGAACCAATAGTTTAGTTTGAATAAAAATCTATAATCGTTTTTATAGATTTTATTGTTCATGAATTGCCCCTGCAAATCAAAAGACAAAGTTCGGAATGGTCTAACGTTGCATCCTGCAAGTAAAGTCATCAAATTATTTTTCTCAGAATCTTTGGATAATTTGTATGATGTGTAGGATAACCCAACCGAGGGTGTAATAAAACCATTCAAAAATGTATAAGCAGTGTACGCAGATACTGCATCAAGTTCGCCTGCGTATCCCATGCCTTTTCTGTAAGAAATATTTCCATAATTAGTTATTAATCCAATTGTTGCCCGCTGGGAATTCTCTTCTTTATATTTTACATAACCGTATTTCCCGGTAATAGTAAAATTATTGTTGAAAGTATAATCGCCGCCGGCTTCAATTTCCTGAGTATTGCCGTAATCAAAAACTGAAAAGATGGAATTGTATCTGACTTTGGGTTCGCGGTAATTGTAATAAACATTCAATTTTAAATTTTTTATTTGATCATAGTTTCCGTAAAGCTCTACTTTGGAAGTTTTTTTGTAATTGATGTCATAATCGTATCGAGTATCTAACGAGAAATAGTTCTTCATTTCGTAAGATACTTCGGCAGAAGCAAATTGGTACTGGTTAGATTTACTTCTTATCAGCACCGTGATTGGATTTAGATCTTCATCCAATCTTACAGCATTATATTCCTGAGGTTTAAAGTTTTTATTCACATAACCGAGCGATATTCTAAAATCCTTAAGAGCTGTCGTGGTTAACTTTCCACCGAGGATAAAGTCATGTTCCCAATCATCTGTCATTTCAAATTTTTGATAAGCCGGAACATTCCCTCCGTAATAAGCATTGAATTTGAAATCATCTTTAGCAAGACTTGCATTAACACCATCAAACAAACCTCCAACAACGCTGCTTATCATTGGCTGACGGCCTAAGCGAAAGGTGAGAATTTCGAATACGTCTCTGGCTTCCATGTAAAAATTATAAACTCTTAATCGCGGATCGCTTTTCAAATCTTTAGAAATGTCTGTTTCAAAATTGAAGTAGGTTCTTAAGGAATAATTGTCCCGATTTACATTTAAGCTCAAAAGTTCATATGCTCGCAAGTAATTATTAGACACGCCGGGAACGCTGAACCGCTCAAAACTATAAACGGACGAGGTTAGTCGTCCGTTTATATTCTGCGGTAAAATGAAACTTTGTGCGATTAACGCTAAACAGGATACGATGAGTATTTTTTTCATTTTAATCCTAAATTTTTAGGAAACTGCAATTATCAATTTGTTTTTGGAGTTGGGTGCTGTATTTTTTTCCACATCTCGGCAAATTTAAAGTCAACATAAGTTGGACTTTCTGCGTTGTGACAGCTTATGCAAAAATCCTCAACTTTTTCCGGTACCACTAAACCATTAGCAATTGCATCTTCCTTGTTCTTCATAATTTTTAATGATTTATAATTTGATCCTGCTCCATGGCAAGTTTCGCATTGAACACCATCTTCAATTTTGAATTTTTTGTCAAGCAATGCCTTATCAACATTATATCCGGAAGCATGGCATTTCAAGCAAGCTTCAGTTTTTGCCGCAGGAGTTTTATGACCTACACTTGCTGCTATTGTATCAGCTTTTCCGGTTTGGAGAGTTTTGAAAGCTTGTGCGTGCTTGCTATTTTTCCAAATATCCAATTGCTTACCTTGTTTGTCAGTCTTATGACACATTCCGCAGGCATCAACACCAACAAAACTGTTTGCTTTCTTCTCTTGGCCATAAGAATATCCTATAAGAATAGTTACAACAAGAAAAGATATGAGAGATAGTTTACTTAACATTGTTTCCTCCAAGTTTTGTTTTATTTACAGATTTAATATACAAAAAAAAGGAGAGTTCATCACGCAAAATACGTGAATGAACTCTCCTCTGGTTAATTTTTTAAGTTTTTTTGTTCTTTCAAAATGTATTACTCTATAACCGCTTAGCTTGTTTTCAACTTACAAACTTTCGATTGATGTAATAATTAACAAAAATCAAACCAAAATTATTTCTTTATTTGGCTAATATTTCAATTATGGTATTTTCATCAATAAGAAAAATAAAAGGTGCTTCTCAGATTAGAGAAAAATTGATATTTTAGAAGAGAGTTAATACAAAAGTGCCTCAAACCACCGCTGAGAAAACTCACTTGTCGGTTTCAGTTCATATTCTTAATCAAAAGAAAGGCAAGAAATTAATGAATGCTATTTTTATATGCACAAATTTCTCTGCAATGGTATTCAGTCTTTTATTCATATTCATTTTCATTTCTTGTGAAAAAATACCAGAACCCAAAGCTGATATAGCAATAAAAGATGGTTTAATCTTCAAGCAGGGGGAATTAAAACCATATACCGGAGTTGTTAAAGATACTGTCGAAGGAAAGATGATCGAATACGAAGTTGTAGATGGAAAGAAAAGCGGTGAATTCAAAACATATTTTAAAAACAGTAAGCTCGAGATGATTGGACAAATAAAAAATAATTTGAACCAAGGGAAATGGACTTATTATTATCAAACCGGGCAAGTTGAATCCGAAGGGACATTTAAAGACGATTTACCCGATGGCACATGGAAATGGTTTTACGAAAACGGATATCTTAGAGAAGAAGGAGCTTATGTTCAAGGTATTCGTGAAGGACGATGGATTTTGTATGATGCGGATGGTAAAGTAAATGAAGAAAAAATGTTTGAGAAAAATCAAATCATCAAAAAGAAATAATTAAAGCTATCCACAAGATTAAGAGATTGCCTCAAAACGTTTGTATTGTCATTGCGAATCCCGATTTTTCGGTCGGCAGTACGGTTTATCGGGATGAAGCAATCTGAAATAATTATCTGAACTAAATTTGAGATTGCTTCGTCCGTCAGCTGACGGACTCGCAATGACTTTTTCTGACTTACGCAACAGACTCTTAATTGTAAATTAACTTAAACTTTACATACATTTCATTGATATTAAAACCACCTTTAGCTAATTTTGACTAGCAAAAAAATAATTATTCATCAAAGGAGATCTTATAATGGCGATTAAAGTAGGTATAAACGGTTTTGGGAGAATAGGCAGACTTGTAGTTCGAGCAATTGCAGAAAAAAAATTAATTGGAAAAGAAGTTGACGTTATCGCAATAGTTGATATTACAAATGATGCAAAGTATTTCGCATACCAATTAAAATATGATTCAATTCATGGCAGATTTGACGGAACTCTTTCAACCGAAAAAAGCAATCCAAGCATAGATCATGATGACGTGCTGGTAATAAATGGTGATAAAACCAAATGTTTACTGGCTTCGAAAGAACCTTCACAGCTTCCATGGAAAGACTTAGGAGTTGATTACGTTATCGAATCAACCGGTTTATTTACAGAAGCAGAAAAAGCGAAAGGACATTTAGCCGCTGGTGCAAAAAAAGTTATTATCTCGGCTCCGGGTAAAGGTGATTTAAAAACTTTTGTAATGGGAGTTAATGATGACAAATATAATCCTGCAACCGATCATGTAATTTCAAATGCGTCATGTACAACTAATTGCCTCGCACCGTTAGTTCATGTTTTATTGAAAGAGGGAATCGGTGTTGAAACCGGAATAATGACAACCATTCACTCCTACACTGCAACACAAAAAACAGTTGATGGTCCTTCCAAGAAAGATTGGCGTGGTGGAAGAGCTGCTGCGATAAATATTATTCCTTCATCTACAGGAGCTGCTAAAGCCCTTGGAGAGGTCCTTCCACAAGTTAAAGGAAAGCTAACGGGAATGTCATTCAGAGTTCCAACTGCAGATGTTTCTGTTGTTGATCTTACTTTCAGATCTGAAAAAGATACTTCAATCCAAGAAATAGATGGGCTAATGAAAAAAGCTTCTGAAACTTATCTAAAGGGTATTTTAGGTTATACGAATGAGGAAGTTGTTTCCTCTGATTTTGTAAAGGATGAACGTTCATCAATATATGATTCTAAAGCTACATTAGAAAATAATTTCAAAACGGAGAAAAGATTCTTCAAGCTAATTTCCTGGTATGATAACGAATGGGGTTATTCCAACAGAGTTGTTGATTTATTGTTAAAGATTGCTAAGAAATAATTTTCCGTATTTCTGCTGAGACTGAACTTTGTGGTTCAGTCTCACTTTTTTAAAATAATGCTTCCAACTATATTAATTTACTTTCTCACGTAAAGCAATGTTTAGGTTACAAACCCAGTTTCTCAGCACTGCTTGATTCGTTGGTTCAGAAACTGGGTTTGTTTACGAATTCAAATCGTCATTGTACATAACGTGAGCTACTCCAATAAGTTTTAAAAATTTCTTTCATGAGGTAATAAATGAAAAAGCTTTCGATAGATAATGTGGATCTTAAAAATAAACGAGTGCTCGTCCGAGTGGACTTTAATGTTCCTCTCGATGAAAATTTACAAATTACAGATGATATCAGGATCACTTCATCTTTGCCTACAATCAAAAAAATTATTTTGGAAGGCGGTAAAGTGATTTTGATGAGCCATCTTGGAAGACCAAAGGGGAAGGTAAATTTAAACTATAGTTTAAAACCTGCTGCAGAACGGCTCAGCAAACTTTTGGGTAAAGAAGTGAAACTCGCTCCGGATTGCATAGGTGAAGAAGTAAAAACTCTTGTTAATAAAATGAATAGCGGAGATGTGCTATTGCTTGAGAATTTACGCTTTCATGAAGAGGAAGAGAAAAACGATGCAGCATTCGCAAAAAAATTATCTGAACTTGGTGATGTTTATATTAACGATGCTTTTGGAAGTGCACATCGTGCACATGCTTCAACTGAAGGTGTGACTAAATTTATTAAGCCATGTGCATCGGGTTATCTTATGCAAAAAGAACTTGATTATCTTGGAACTGCAATCGCAAATCCTCAAAGACCATTCGCAGCGATTTTGGGTGGTGCAAAAATTTCAGGTAAGATCGATGTCATTTCAAATCTGCTTAGCAAAGTTGACAAACTCCTAATCGGCGGTGGAATGGCTTTCACTTTTTTGAAAGCTCAAGGTAAAGAAATAGGGAAATCGCTTTTAGAGGAAGAAAAAATTGATCTTGCTAAAGAAGTTTTAGAGAAAGTTAAAAATTCGAATGTAGAATTCCTGCTTCCTGTTGATTTTATCGTTGCAGATGAATTTAAGAATGATTCACCATCAATGATAGTGAAAGCGGATTCTATTCCATCTGATAAAATGGGATTGGATATAGGACCCGAATCAATTAAATTATTTAGCCAAGAGCTTGAAAATTCTAAAACAATTGTTTGGAATGGTCCGATGGGTGTTTTTGAAATGGATAATTTTGCCAAAGGTACTTTTGCAATCGCTCAGGTTTTAGCCGATGTAACTTCAAAAAATGCTGTTACAATTATCGGCGGGGGTGATTCAGCCGCGGCTATCAGCAAAGCCGGTTTGGATGATAAAGTTTCTCATGTTTCAACCGGAGGTGGTGCATCGTTAGAATTTCTGGAAGGAAAGGTCCTTCCCGGAGTTGATGCTTTAACTAATGCATGATTTTTGTTTTTAGGTGTTTCATAAATTTAAATTATAAATTAAAGGAAACTTTTAGTGAGTGATAATTATAGACCATCAGGATTAGGCGGATTTAGTTTTTTCCCACCTGTTATTAAAAACTTATTAATAATTAATGCTGTCGTTTTTCTTATTCAGATGCTTGGAGAAAAGATTGCCGCTTCATCCGGTCTAACGCTTTCGGATATTCTTACAAAATATTTTTCTCTCATTCCCATCGGTGGTTATGTTGCTGGAACTCGAGGTATCGAATTAATTGAATGGGTTTTTTATCCATGGCAGCTTATCACATATCAATTTATGCACGGGAGTTTTTCTCACATTTTATTTAACATGTTCTCTCTCTGGATGTTTGGAATTGAAATTGAAAATTATTGGGGCAGCAAAAAATTTTTTTACTTCTATTTGACTTGTGGAGTTGTAGCTGGATTGTGTCATTTATTTATCTCGCCTTTACTTGGTGGAATTGCTGCACCCACAATCGGTGCTTCAGGTGCAATTTATGGTGTGCTTGCGGCTTTCGCTTTATTATTCCCAAACAGATTAATCTTTCTTTACTTCTTTATCCCGGTTAAGGCAAAATATTTGGTCACCTTTATGATTGTTATGGAATTTATGCTCGTAGATAGTGCAAACAGCGGCATTGCTCATCTTGCACATCTTGGCGGAGCTTTGGCAGGTTTAGTTTTCATTTTGGCTGACAAGAATACTCATGCTGAAATTAAAAATCTCTTCAACAGATCTTCTTACAGAACAAAAACACCGTTCAATCCATTCGCTGGTGTCACTGATAAATTTAAGCGAAGCAAAACAAACGCTGAAGATGCAAAGTTTTATGATATAAATGAACGTAAAGAAGAAAAGGAAATTACCCAAAAGGACATTGACGCAATTTTGGATAAGATTAGTCAGAGCGGATATCAGAATTTAACAGAACGTGAAAAGAAAATTCTGTTTGAGGCAAGCAAGAAAATGAATTGATAACATGATTATCAAAATTTTTTATACTTCTTTTAAAATAACTTTTCTCGCCCTCATATTTTTTCTTTCAATTGATTGCAACCAGAATAAAATAATTGAAGAAGAAAAATTTATTGAGATTTATGCGGATATAATTATTGCAAAGGATACAACTTCAGCATCATCAAAATCAAAAGATGACGTAATTAAAAATGTTTTGGCTAAGTATGATGTAATGCTTGATGAATATAAAACCACTATCCAATTTTATAATCAGGATTCTGAGAGA
The DNA here is from genome assembly GCA_036722835.1 of Ignavibacteriaceae bacterium. GTDB lineage: Bacteria > Bacteroidota > Ignavibacteria > Ignavibacteriales > Ignavibacteriaceae > XYD12-FULL-36-8. The sequence continues at coordinate 7,162 of DAIMIJ010000013.1, forward strand.
TGGGAGAAATTCTTTGCAAAAGCTATTGCTTCTCTTGAGGAAAGGAAGAAGAAAGCCGCGGAGTAAATTTATTTTTGGCAATGCATACTCTAATCATTGCATAACTAACCTGTGAAGGAAGTCTGCTTTTTAGTCCTTTCAAATCCGAATAACCTTTAACCATTTCAGTCTCAATCATTTCCTTTAGTTTAGCATTAAAAAGATTTACAATTTCTAAAGACGGATCGTATTCCAAAATAGTTTCTATTTGCATGGAGATAACTTCTTCTGATAATTTCCGCAAAGATGAAATATCCTTTAATGAAAATCCCTTTCGAAGTAATTCATAAGTTTCCTTAATGCTCGTAGGAATTTTTTTTGACGCAGATTTTATATCTGCACTATTATGAACAAATTCTTTAATTATTTGAAGCAGTTCATTCCCGATTTTATTGAACATTCTGATATTAAAACCTTGAATATTCATAAGCTCATTCTTTGTAGTTGGTTTAGTTATAGAAATTTTTTTAAGCAAGTCATCCGGGCAAATTAAATAGCTGGTTTGCAGATACCGTTCGGATGCTTTCTTCCGTACTTCTCGCAGCAGATTATAAAGCTCTAAATCCTCTTCATAATGGTACTTCTGATTTTCTTCTTCCCAGAAGGATGGCTGTAATTCTTCCTTAACCGAATTAGAAAGAAAAAATTTTCTTGGATTTATGTCTCCGCGTATAATTTTTCCTTTTGCCAAAAGATTGATGACGATCATTTTTAATTCATTTATTTCATAGTTGCCGCAAGTGCCATAGGTAGAAAATTTCTTGTTTGTTTCATCTCTTGTATTTCCGCGAAGTATTTTAATCAGTTCGCTTTGGGTTAAACCATCCTTTCTTTCAAATAAAGTTTGCAAAATAATTTCTTCTAAATAATTTGATGCGGCTTCTGAGTAAGATTCTCCAGAATTACAAATATCACACTTACCACATTTGTATTCGGGAAGACTCTCTCCGAAATAGTTTAGTATAAACTTAAAGCGGCATTCATGTGTAAAAACATATTGAACCATCGAATCAATTTTCTTCTGACCGTACAGGTAGCTTTCATTTAACTTTTTATAGTCTAATGTTAGCTTATCAGCATTTACTCTTGGAGCGCTTAAGATCACATTATCCTTTGCCGCACTTTTTTTGAACGCAATTATTCCCATAGTATCAAGCAAAGAGAGAATTTCATCTAATTCAATTTCACTAACAGCAAATTTTCTTACTAAATCATTTTGAGAGATTTTCAAACTTTTAAAATAAATGTCGCTTCCGAATTCACGCAGCATAATGAGAAGAACATCTTTAAGATTATTCTGCGGGCAATTATTAATAAATTCTTTAAGCTTATTCTTCTCCATGATAATTTGAATTTCAGATTTTCTTTCGTAATCTGAAATCAGTCTAAGATAACCTGCCGCTTCCAAAATTCTTAATGAAGTCAAAAGCAAACCGCGGCTGACTTCACGTTTACAATATTTTGATATGAAATCCGGATCGAGTGGAATTTCGCCGTTCGAAATATTTCCTTCGGCAACTCTGCCAAAATCACAAACTGAAGTGTAAATACTTTTGATGAGCTGTTTATCGGGATGTGAATTAGTTAAAAAATAATCCTGAATTTTTATATCACGCTCATCGTGAAGAAGAAAAATATGTGATTCTTTTCCATCCCGTCCGGCTCGGCCAATTTCCTGGTAATAATTTTCGATTGAACCTGGCGTGTTATAATGAATGATAAGCCGAATATCTTTTTTATCAATACCCATTCCAAATGCATTCGTAGCGACGATAACAGGCACTTTATCGTTAAGAAAATCTTCTTGAATTTTTTTCCTTAACTCTGGGGCAAGTCCAGCATGATAATATGTGGAATTAATGCGATGAATATTCAGAAACTGTGCTGCTTCTTCGGCGTTTTTCCGCGAGGAAGTATAAATTATTGCCGGAGTTTTAAATTGCTTTATTAATGAAAGACATTGCTCATTCTTTTTTTTGGTAACGATGACGTTCAAACGAAGATTTTCTCTTTCAAAACCGCGCACAAAAATTTTAGCATCTTTAAAAGCAAGCTGCTCTACGATATCTTTTATGACCTCCGGAGTTGCAGTTGCAGTAAATGCTGATATTTTTTTTACTAAAATAAATTTAGTGAACTCATTTATGTCGCGGTAACTTGGTCTAAAGCTGTGCCCCCATTCACTTATGCAATGTGCCTCATCTACAAAGATGTAAGTTGGATTTAGATTTTTTATCCTCTCGGCAAAGGATAGGTTTTCTAATTTCTCAGGAGCGACATAAAGTATTTTAATCTTTCCTAACGAAATATTTTGAAGAATGGATTCAGCTTGATAAAAATCTAAAGTGCTGTTTATAAATGCAGCTATCTCACCATTTTTATTTAATGAATCAACTTGATCCTTCATCAATGCAATTAGTGGTGAAATAACAATAGAAAAATTTTCGGAGATTAACGCCGGAATTTGATAACATATTGATTTGCCCGCCCCGGTAGGAAGAACTGCAAGTACATTTTCACCATTAATTATGGAATTAATTATTTCTTCTTGTCCGGGTCGAAACTTTGAATGACCAAAATATTTTTTAAGCGCGTCTAATGATTTCATTTTTTAATGTTAAGTAGCTCCCATCAAAAATATACTATTAACTTACTTTACGCAAACGTAGTACGTCAGCCAAAGGTTTCAAGTTTGTAGGGCGACCAGCCTGGTCGCCCTACTAAAAATCAAAGCATTTTTAGGTAAATTTGAAATAGAAAATTTTAAGAATATTCATTATGAACCTATGATGCTCTGTTTATGAATGCCATTGAAGTTATAAATATTTCTAAAACATACACTTCATCTTTTCGTAAAAACAAAGTTGATGCGTTAGTAAATTTAGATCTTTCTGTTCCTGCCGGAAGTATTTTTGGTTTACTTGGCCCCAACGGAGCAGGTAAAACGACTTTGATTAAAATTCTACTGTCAATTTGTTTTCCCACTTCCGGAACGGCAAAAATATTAAATGAAGATACCAGGAATTACAAGCTTAAATATAGAATTGGTTATCTTCCGGAGAATCATAAGTTTCCATCATATTTAAGTGGTGGAGAAGCTCTGAAATATTTTGGAAAGTTGAGCGGTTTGAATGGAGTGCAACTCGATAAAAAAATTGATGAACTGCTTGAATTAGTTAAGATGACTCAATGGAAAAAATTGAAAGTTAAGGGTTACTCAAAAGGAATGATGCAGCGGCTGGGAATTGCTCAAGCACTGATAAATGATCCCGAATTAATTCTCTTAGATGAACCAACCGATGGAGTTGATCCTATCGGAAGAAAAGAAATTCGTGATATACTTGCAGATCTAAAAACAAAAAACAAAACTGTTTTTCTTAACAGCCATTTACTTTCTGAAGTTGAAATGGTCAGTGATCGTGTGGCAATTCTAAATAAAGGAATACTTATTCGTGAAGGCACGGTTAAGGAATTAACAGAAAAGAAACACGAATATTTGTTGGAATTAGAAAATAAAATTGATGATGAAGTTTATTTTAATCTTGCCTCTCAAGTTAATTTTGCGCAAATAAAAGACGAACATTATACGGCTTTAGTTACTGATATTGTGGAGCTGAATAAGTTGATCGATACATTGAGAGCAAAGAACATTTCAATCAAAGAAATAATTCAGAAGAAAAGTTCTTTAGAGGAGATGTTCATCAGTTTAATTAATGAAGCTGATAAAAAAAATAACGTATGAAGAATATTATTATAATTTCATGGTATACTTTACGAGAAGCTTTTGCTCGAAAGGTTTTTATTTTTTTCGCGGCAATATCGGTCATATTTTTAATTGGACTTGCGGTTGTGTTTAGTCTTGTTAACACGGACTCAATTTTATCAAGCATGAATCCGGCCGGTGATAAATTAGTCCTTGAACAAGTAATATCACAAATACAATTAGTAATTACAGCACCGCTATCGAATTTGTGCCTGCTGCTTGCAATATTTTCTTCAGCCAGTTTTATTCCTATCATGCTTGAGAAAGGTAACATAGATTTGTTGCTATCTAAACCAATTTCGCGGACACAGCTATTGCTTGGGAAATATGTAGGTGCAACACTTGTCGTATTTATAAATATCGTTTTCCTAATTCTCGGTGCATGGATAATCATTTCTTTGAAATTTTCTTATTGGAATTTTAATTTCCCACTTGTAACACTTGTAATCACATTTACATTTGCAGTTTTGTATTCGGTTGTAGTTTTATTCGGAATTTTATTCAAAAGTTCTGTTCCCGGAATGATGACCGCATATTTTATCTTTTTGATTTTAAGCCCCGCGTTACATTTTGTTAAACTGCAATTGCAAACATTAACCGGTAAAGAAGTTTTTAAAAGTATGGTAGATAGTTTATATTATTTCATTCCTAAAACATCTGAACTGATGGGAACAATAAACTCAAACATCGGACAAGGCAAAGCAATAGGTGATATTCAGCCTGTTTTATCGTCATTTTTATTTCTAATTTTAACCATCTTTTTTTGCGATTATATATTAAGAAAGAAAGATTTTTAATTTAAAGTTTAACAAAAAATAATTGAGTAACACGATGCAGGATGAAAAGCTAAAACTTGAAGACCTTCTGGAAAAAACATTTGTAGCTTCCGATGGCAATAATATTAATAGTGTTGTTATAATTGGTGCCGGAATTATGGGACAAGGAATTGCTCAAACTGTCGCTGCAGCAGGAATGGATGTTCTTATTGTTGAAAAAGATGAAAAGCATTTACGTAAATCAAAGAGTTCTCTCGCAGAATCCATTGATAGAGAAATAAAACGCTGGGCAATGACTGCTTCTGAGAAAAAATCGATCATGAGCAGAATTTCTTGGGGATTCGATTTAGATAAAATAAACGATTACGACTTAATTATTGAAGCTGTTGACGAAGATTATGAACTGAAGCGATCAATCTTCAAGAAATTAGATCAAGCTGCGCGCAAAGATATTATCTTTGTATCAAACACCTCTACGCTGAGCTTAACTAAAATAGCTGAAGTTACACACCGCCAGGAAAAAATTATCGGAATGCATTTTCTGAATCCGGTCCCTAAAGTTCCTGTTGTAGAAATTATTAAATGTCTTAACACATCAAACAAAACAGTTGAGATTGTAAAATCTTTTGCGGCACGCATTGGAAAAACTCCGGTTGAAGTGTACGAGTATCCAGGTTTTGTTACAACGAGGGCAATTGTTCCATTGCTTAATGAAGCTATGTACATTTTGCTGGAAGATGTTGCAACGGCCAAAGATATTGATACTGCGATGAAGTTAGGATACAATTTTCAAAACGGACCGCTTGAGATGGCTGATATGATGGGCCTCGATGAAGTACTTGCATGGATGGAAACACTTTGGAAGACTCTTGGTGAACCAAGATACCGTGCTTGTCCGATTCTTCGAAAACTTGTTCGTGAAAAAAAGCTTGGCCGAAAAACCGGCGAAGGATTTTATAAGTACGACGAGAACGGCAAAATAATTTCCGACTAATTCAACTTTCTTTTATTAACAATTTAGGTTACTAAGATTATATGAGAATACTTGTTCTTAACTGCGGTAGTTCATCAATAAAATATCAATTTATAAATACGGATGAAAAAGTTACTCTTGCTAAGGGAATAGTAGATAGAATTGGTATGAGCGGTGCTGTTCTAAGTCATACAAGATATGACGGCGATACAATAAAAATTGTCGGTGAAATTCTTGATCACACAATGGGAATTGAATATGTGCTTGGTGTTATGCTAAGCAAAAATCACGGAGTAATTGACGACAAAGATGATATTGATGCAGTCGGTCATCGCGTTGTGCATGGCGGCGAAACTTTTTCGGGGTCAGTTTTAATTACTAATGAAGTTGTAAGAGTTCTGCAGGATAATATCGAATTAGCTCCGCTTCACAATCCACCAAACATAAAAGGAATACAAGCCGTTACGAGACTTCTTCCGGGTAAACCACAAGTGGGAGTTTTTGATACTTCATTTCATTTGAAGATGCCTCCTAAAGCTTTTCTTTACGGTATTCCTTACGAACTTTACAAAAAGCATAAGATACGACGCTATGGATTTCACGGGACTTCGCATCGTTTTGTTTCTCAGAGAGCAGCAGAAATATTAGGGAAAAAGTTTGATGAGTTAAAAATAGTTACAGCCCACCTTGGGAATGGATGCAGTATGGCAGCAGTAGACAGAGGACATTCTGTTGATACCACTATGGGTTTTACACCGCTTGAAGGCTTGCTGATGGGAACAAGAAGCGGGGATTTGGATCCATCATTGATTTTGTACATCATGGGCAAAGAAGGATTATCTCTGAGTGAAGCGGGAACATTGCTGAATAAGCATAGCGGTCTTATCGGCATTAGCGGTGAAAGCAGCGATATGCGTGAGATTCTTACAGCCGTGAAGGAAGATCACAAAAGATCAAAATATGCTTTCGAAATATTTTGTTACCGAATAAAAAAATATCTTGGTGCGTATGCAGCCGCAATGGGTGGTTTGGATGCATTTGTTTTTACAGGCGGAATAGGTGAAAACTCTTCTGAAGTTAGAAAAGAAGTTTGCAGCAATCTCGATTTCCTTGGAATAAAAATTGACGATGCAAAAAATCAAAACAGCAAAGAAGTTATTTCTGTTGATGGCGGTAAAGTTGCCGTGCTAAAAATTCCGACTGACGAAGAGCTTGTGATCGCACTCGATACAAGTGAGATTGTTAGATCGCTCAAAGAAAGTGTGAACCTTACAGCATCCGTCTAAATAAAAATTCTTGAAATGAACTTAGAAACATTTTTACTTTCATTTATTCCTCTATTTGTGGCTATAGATATCATAGGTACTGCACCGATTTTTCTCGGCTATACTCATTCGATTTCTGATAGTGCTAAGAAAAAATTAGTGTTTGAAGCCGTACTTGCTGCTTTCGCTGTTGCATTAATTTTTCTTTTTGCCGGAAAGCTTATTCTTAATTTTCTTGGAATAACAATCGATGATTTTAGAATTGCCGGCGGAATAATTTTACTCATTCTTTCTATCAATGATATTATTGCCTCTTCAGAAAAAGTTAGAAATCCAGGAACCGACATTGGTGTTGTTCCGTTGGGCGTTCCTTTAATCATGGGTCCGGCAGCTTTAACTACAATTCTTATTTTGTTGGATAATTTTGGTTACATACCTACAATTCTATCAATGATATTAAATTTTATAATTGTATTGCTAGTGCTTCTAAATGCTAAGCTGATATTGAAAGTAATCGGTGATGGCGGTTCAAAAGCATTTGCAAAAGTGGCTTCATTATTTTTAGCTGCAATTGCCGTGATGATGATAAGAGTTGGAGTTCTGAATATTCTTTCGATGAATAGATGATTTTCTATTTAATATAGTAATAAATTTCTAAGCCAAAGAACAGTTCACAATGTGTCAAATGATAAAAATCAATCCGCCAATGGCGGAACAAATAAATCTCAACAAATAAATACAAAAAAAACTTAAAAATATTTGAAATTTTGAATTTAGATATTGTAATTTATTTGGTATTTGCAAATTGGCTTTTGGAAGTTTCTATTAATTAAATCTTTGAAGAAAAACTCTAATAGTAAGTATAACATAAAATGAATTTAGGGCTAAATGGTAAAACCGCATTAGTTACTGCTTCAAGCAAAGGAATAGGAAAAGCAGTGGCTGATGAACTTGCATTGGAAGGATGTAATGTTGCGATCTGTTCGCGAACTAAAATTGATTTGGAAAACACAGCAGATGATCTTAAACGAAAATACGGAGTGGATATTTCCTGGAGCGTTTGTGATCTGAACAAATCCACAGATATTGAAAACACCTTTAACGTCGTATTAAGACAATTCGGCAAGATTGATATTCTGGTAAATAACTGCGGAGGTCCTCTTTCCGGATTCTTTAGAGATTTTAGCGATGATCAGTGGGTATCGGCATTTGAGCAAGTATTTTTAAGCGCAGTAAGGTTCAGTAATTTGGTTGTACCGGGCATGATTGCAAGACAGTGGGGAAGAATCATCAATATTACTTCTGTTTCGGTAAAACAGCCCATTGATAATCTTATCTTGTCTAACTCATTCAGGAGCGGCGTAATTGGATTTGCAAAATCTTTAAGTAATGAATTCGCAAAGTATAATATCACTGTTAACAATGTTGCCCCGGGCTACACTTTAACAAACAGACTTTATGATTTAGCAGTGAGCCGGGCAAAGAGTTCCGGTTTATCACATGAAGAAGTTTTAGCAGAGATGGCAAGACAAGTTCCCATGAATCGTCTTGCACGTCCGGAAGAGATCGGTGCCTTAGTTGCATTCCTCTGTTCTAATCAAGCCGGATATATTACAGGTAATACAATTCACATAGATGGCGGCTGGGTAAAAGGATTGTTTTAG
>DAIMIJ010000013.1:15741-17461 GCA_036722835.1 Ignavibacteriaceae bacterium
CTAATAATAGTACAAATAATTTCCCCATAAATAGAGGACACAATCATGATCAAAGAAATAGAAATATTAGTTCCTCCCGAATTACTTCCCAATAAAGATTTTCTCTTTTCGGAAACGGCATATAAACTTAAACTCGATCCAAGTGAAGTTAAAGCAGTTATCCCGATTCGAAGATCAATTGATGCACGAAGCAGCAAACCGGTATTCAAAATTTTAGCACGCGTTTTTATAAATGAACCCCATCAGGAAATGTATCCTAAAATAAATTATGTACCGGCAAGAAGTAAAGAAAAAGTTGTAATCGTAGGAAGCGGACCAGCGGGAATGTTTGCTGCACTTCGATTAATTGAGCTTGGCATAAAACCAATCGTAATCGAGCGGGGAAAAGATGTACGTGAAAGAAGACTAGACTTAAGATCGCTTCAGCAAGATCAAATTGTAAATCCAAATTCCAATTATTGTTTTGGAGAAGGTGGGGCAGGCACTTACAGTGATGGAAAGTTGTACACTCGTTCTACCAAAAGAGGAGATGTTAGGAAAATTCTCCAAGTGTTTGTACAGCATGGAGCAAAAGAAGATATTTTAATTGATACACATCCGCATATCGGATCTAACAAATTGCCCCCAATCGTTCAATCGGTTCGGGAAACAATAATTAGCAATGGTGGTGAAGTTCACTTTAATTCTTTAGTTACTGATCTAATAATCAAAGGTGGGAAAATATTAGGAGTAGTTGTAAATCAAGATAAAGAAATTTTAGGTGATTGTGTAATTCTTGCAACAGGACATTCAGCGCGAGATATTTTTTATTTGCTTCATAAAAAAAATATTAAAATTGAACCGAAAGATTTTGCGATGGGGGTGAGAATAGAACATCCTCAAGTTTTAATAAATGAAATTCAATATCACACAAAAAAGAAAAATGTGTTTCTGCCTTCTGCGAGTTACAGCTTAAGTATTCAAGTTGATGGAAGGGGAGTGTATTCGTTTTGTATGTGTCCGGGAGGAATAATCATTCCAGCTTCTACATCCCCAGGAGAAATTGTAGTCAATGGAATGTCGCTTTCGAGAAGAAATTCTCCCTTTGCTAACTCAGGTTTAGTGGTTGCGGTGAATGCAAATGATTGGCAAAATTATGATTCTGAAGGTCCATTTGCCGGATTGAAATTTCAGCAGGATTTTGAAAGACAGACTTTTGAATGGGCAAATAAAACTCAAACTGCTCCAGCTCAACGAATCACGGATTTTGTAAAGGGAAAGGACTCACAAAATTTACCGCGGGCTTCTTACATTCCGGGATTAACGCCATCACCGCTTCATGGGCTTCTTCCTCCGATAATTCGGAAAACTCTGCAAAAGGCATTACTAATTTTTGACAGAAGAATGAAAGGATACTTAACAGAGGAGGCAATAATTGTTGCAGCCGAAAGCAGAACGAGTAGTCCAATTAGAGTTATTAGAGATAAAGAAACATATATGCATCCCCAGGTTGAAGGATTATTCCCATGCGGTGAAGGTGCTGGTTATGCCGGAGGAATAGTATCTTCGGCTTTAGATGGCGAAAACGTTGCTGAAGCGGTTGTGCGTTATCTAAAAGTTTCCTAAAAATTTTATCTAACCCCGCCTTCTCCGTCAAAGACGGACTCCCCTTTGTCCTGCTGAGCTTGTCGAAGCACAAAGGGGAGGAACGAGAGCCTGCCCCGTCCGCCTTTGGCGGATT
>DAIMIJ010000014.1:0-17101 GCA_036722835.1 Ignavibacteriaceae bacterium
GCAGCGGAATTTCCTGCACAAACAAATTATTTGTATCTCACTTACAACGGAAATGAAGATGATATCAAAACCGCAGAGACAAATCAAATTATTGTTTTAGGAAGCGGAGCTTATCGAATCGGTTCTTCAGTTGAGTTTGATTGGTGCTGTGTCAATGCTGTGATGACATTAAGTAAACTTGATTACAAAACGATAATGATCAATTGCAATCCGGAAACTGTAAGCACTGATTATGACATTTGCGATAAATTATATTTTGAGGAATTGTCTCTTGAACGTGTGCTTGATATTTATGATAAAGAACAACCTCAGGGATTAATCGTATCAATGGGAGGACAAATCCCAAATAATCTTGCTGTAAAGCTTCACAAAAGCGGTGCGAAAATTTTAGGAACTTCACCGGCACAAATTGACAATGCTGAGAACCGTCATAAGTTCTCACAGATTTTAGATGATCACAATATCGATCAACCGGAATGGAGCGAACTTACAAGTTTAAAAGAGGCAAAAGATTTTTCAAATAAAGTTAATTATCCTGTTCTGATACGACCAAGCTATGTTCTAAGCGGCGCTGCAATGAGTATTGTCTTAACTGAAAGCGAGCTCGAGGAATATTTACAAAAAGCTACTGATTTAAACAAAGAACATCCGGTTGTGATAAGTAAATTCATTACAGATGCTCGTGAAATTGAAGTTGATGCAGTTGCTGACAACGGAAACTTATTTTGCTATGCAATTTCTGAGCACGTTGAAAATGCTGGGGTGCATTCGGGTGATGCAACCATCGTGCTTCCGCCTCAGAGAACTTACCTCGAAACTATGCGGCGGGTAAAAATAATTACCAAAGAAATTGCTCGTGCTCTTGAAATAACAGGACCGTTTAACATTCAATTCATTGCAAAGGATAACGAAGTAAAAGTTATTGAATGTAATCTCAGAGCATCGCGAAGCTTTCCTTTCGTCTCTAAAACCTTAAAAATAAATTTTATAGATATTGCAACTAAATTAATGCTCGGTGAAAAAGTGCCGAAGATAGATAAATCATCTTTTGATGTTGATTATGTTGGAGTTAAAGCATCTCAATTTTCATTTACAAGATTGAAAGGATCGGATCCTGTAATCGGAGTTGAAATGTCTTCTACCGGTGAAGTTGCTTGTCTTGGCGATGATTTCAACGAAGCATTTTTGAAAAGTATTATTTCAACCGGATTTAAAGTCCCGAAAAAAGCGATTCTTCTTTCATCAGGAACACTAAAAGATAAAGCTGAGCTTTTAGATGACATAAGAAAACTTTACGAATCTGGAATAAAATTTTATGCAACAAAAGGCACTTCAGATTTTCTTCAGAAAAATGGGATGGAGGCAGAAGTGCTGCACTGGCCCTTGGACAAACTTGAGCCAAATATATTAACTTATCTAAATGATGGGAAAATTGATTTGGTCATAAACATTCCTAAGAACGAAGAAAAATTTGAGCTTGATAATGACTACATGGTCAGAAGAAAAGCAATTGATTTGAATATTCCGCTAATCACCAACATTCAATTTGCAAAAAGATTCATTAAAGCACATAAGCGTTATAATATTTCCGAGCTTAGCATCAAAAGTTGGGATGAGTATAATTAGTTTTCCTATCTGTTTTTTGAAATTTCAAACTCTGCAATCACAGGTAAATGATCAGAAGCAATTGATTTAAGAGTAAAAATTCTAGTTGGAATTATTCTTGCTTCCTCTGATTGATCCTCAAGATTCATCATAAATATATAGTCAATTCTTTTGATTGGATTCTCTGTCGGATAAGTAAATCCAGATTCGTCGCTTAAATATTCCCAAACATCAATAAATTTTTTCTTCATTTGTAAGTGAGTTCGACTTTTAGGCACATCATTAAAATCACCGGCAATAATTACTGGTACATCTGGATAATTTTCAACTGTTTCAAATATTTGTTTAACATTTAAAATCCTCTCATAATCATCTTCACGATAATCCAAATGTGTGTTCATAATGGCAATTTGGATTCCATCAAAATTAATAACCGTTTGCAGTAATCCTCTCTGTTCTCCTTCTCTTAACATTGAGTAGTGAAAATTAGCATCCGAGATAATCGGAAATCTTGACAAGATACAATTCCCATATTCACCTTCTTGATAATCAATATTTTTGCGAAAAGAATAATTCATTCCTGTCTGTTCAGCTAACATTTCGGGAATATCAATTTTGTTCGTTCTCTTAACTCCTTTATCAACTTCTTGCAGTGCGACAACATCAATTTTATTGTTGAGTATAATTTGTGAGATACGAGAAATATCAATTACACTATCAATTCCTTCGCCGTGATGAATATTGTAGGTCATAAACCTAATTGTAGTGAGAGAGTCCGCTTGAGGCAGAGCAATCGCTGAAAGGAAAAGCTCAATAACCAGTATAAAAAGTAACTTTTTCATTGTACTTCAAAATAAAGTTTTAAATTTGGAACGAAATTTAATTGATTTAAGTTTTCATACAAAAAACTGAAGGTAATATGGTAGTATTTTTCACAATATTTTTTACGGTTTACGCCGCAATAAACCATTACGTTTTTATTCGCGGTTGGCAGGCGCTATCAAGTTTGCCTCATCTAAAGCCATTTTATGCAGTCATCTTTGTCATAGCTGCCACATCTTACATAATTGCAAAATTTCTTGACGGGAAAATACCTCATTTGGTTTATGATGCAATGATTTGGATCGGCTCATTTTGGTTTGCATTCATGCTTTACTTTTTCCTGTCCATCATTCTAATAGACTTAATTCGTTTGCTGAATTGGAAACTTGATTTCTTCCCGCAAATCATAAATAATAATTACGAAAATGTTAAAAGATATTTGCTCGCATTTGTGGTGCTTATCTCCAGCGTAATAATTTTTATTGGTTACTTAAACACAAGAAAAATTTCAGTCAAATCTTTAAGCTTAGAAATTACAAGAAAGCAAAGTGCATTGACTGAACTGAATGCTGTGGTTTTATCTGACCTACATCTTTCCACAATCAATGGCGAAAAGCTGCTTTCCCAAATTGTAGCTAAGCTAAATGAATTAAAAACGGATGTGGTTTTCATTCCCGGAGATATTGTAGATGACAGAGCAGAAACTTTGAAGAGCGAAGGAATCGGAGTTTCATTATCTAAAATCAAATCTAAATATGGAGTTTTTGCATCAACCGGTAATCATGAATATATCAATGGAATAAATGGCACGTGTAAATTCATCACCGAAAATGGAATAACGCTGATAAGAGATTCATCTTTGCTTATTGCTGATAGTTTCATTCTCGCCGCCAGAGACGATGCAAGTAAAAATAGTTTTGCAAAACAGCGAAGAAAATCTCTTGAAGAAATAATAAGCAACGCTAACCAGAATTATCCGATAATTTTATTAGATCATACACCCTTCGGGCTTGAAGAAGCTGAAATAAATGGAATCAGCTTACAATTATCGGGTCACACACATCACGGGCAAATGTTCCCTTTAAATTTTATTACAAAATTAATTTACGAAGTAAGCTGGGGTTATAAAAAGAAGGATAATACTCACTATTATGTTTCATGCGGAGTAGGAACCTGGGGGCCACCAGTTCGACTGGGAAGTGAATCGGAGATAGTAAATATTAAAATTAAGTTTAGGTGAATGCGGATTACAAACCCAATTTCTCTAAAACTAAGTTGGGTGCTGAGAAATTGGGTTTGTTCCTTATTTGCTAAAAATTAAACGTCACACCAACTTTAAATTGATCATAAGATAACGGTGATGCGCTGTTAAATGGCCAATTCATTTTTTCTTGACGCAACTCATAGATTCCATAAGATAAAGCACTTTTCAAAATCACACTTACGATAGGTAAAGCAAGTGGTGATGATTTACCAATTTTACCAATAAAATGACCAAGTATTCCTTGAGATGCGGCTTCTAGTATTCCGCTTCCGGCCCATTTCCAAAACAAATGCCTCTCAAATATAATGGATCTTTCATAACTGACATCTAAACTAACCAAAGGAATAATTTTGAATTTAATACCAGCTTCTACACCAGTTCCAAATCTAAATGATTGATCGTAACGGTCTGTGGTTTGCTTATCAACTGGGTTTATTGGTGAATCCTTAAATTCAACTCTTGACCATGCCATTGAAGTTGAATGATAAGGAATAATTGAGGAGCTTCCCAAATCATATCCATATCCTGAAGACCAGCCAAATCCAAAACGCCACATATCGGTTCGGATATCTTTAGTTAGAGAATTATCGTCCTTAAGTTTTGTAAAAAAATTGCCGAGAAAAATGTGATTGAATTTATACTTGAGAACATCCTCAGAATATTTTGAAGAGCGAATATTTGTATATCCCAGCTTAAGCTCTAGTAAATTTGGGTTGGTAAAGCTTCCGCTGAAATTTTTCAAACCGGTTTGAGACTGCCCATAGCTTACGGAGATGGTTGGCGAACCATTTATTCCAATGTCCACAGCTTCTCTTCCCCAATCAAAGTCAAAATCGTTACATTCCTCCGATTCAGAAGCGCTCTCCCCTTCGTGATGAATAGATAGAGTATCATTTTCTTCCTGTGGAAATGAATAAAATCCAAAGCAAGATATCAAAATAAACAATGTTAGTAGTTTTATGACTGACATAGACACCTCGTATTTATTAAATAGTAATTTTATGTGATGCGAATACGTTCATATCAAGCATGATGCCGAAAAGAAAAATACTAATTGTTAAAGAATATTGTTCTAAAATTTCTCGTTGTATCCTTTAGTAAATACTAAGACTATTTAAGTGGACATCTCCACTCCTAATTTAGCCGGTTGCACTGCTCGACAAAGCTTAACTTAAAGATTTAACTTTCACCTTACAATTTTATTTAATTGCGGTGGAATGCATGATTATATTTATTTAGAGAGTATAATTATGTGAAAAGCGGTTAGAAGAAATGATGGGCGCTATCTGTTTGCAAGATGCATGAGAATTATTTCAAGTAATGTTTGATTACCTCATCAAGATACGTATGAAATTTTTGCGGAAGGTTTTTATACTTTGATAATAATTTAGTCTTTACAAAATCGAAATTCTCGTTGGGAATTCCCTGCAAGGACTCCTTAATATTATTTAAGAAAGTTTCGATCTTCGTTTTTACTCTTTCATTTACATCTTTATCATCGGTATTTGCAATTAGTTTTGAAACTTCCGCAACATCATAATTATTTTCGATTAGAATTTTGAACACTAAACCTCTTAAATTTTCTGATACCAATGTTCTGTTTACATCGCCAAGCTCTTTTGCAGTTTCAACAATAGACGAATGCGAAAACTCTTTATGTTGTAGTGAATCAAGTACTAGATCCTCAAAATTCAACTTAAAACCCTTAACAATTTCATCGGGCAAATCGTTAAGTTGAAGCATATTTCTTCCGGCAGATTTAGCAAAGATCACAGCGCGTTTAATTACTGATTCTAGCTCCCTTATGTTTCCATTCCATTTGTGATTGTTCAATGCATCTAACACTGCTTTTGAAATTTTAAAATCCAGAGTTTCATTTTTTAGAAAATGTCTGGCTATCGGTTCAATATCTTCTTTTCTGTCTCGCAGAGGTGGAAGTTCAATTCGGATTACATTTAAACGATAATATAAATCTTCTCTGAATTTTTTTTCTTTTACTGCCAGTTCTAATTTTTTATTAGTTGCAGCAATTACTCTAATGTTTACCTTAGAAGTTTTAGAAGAACCGACTTTCTCAAATTCACCGGATTGTAATACTCTTAGCAGCTTAACCTGAAAATTCTCTGAAGTCTCGGCAACTTCATCAAGAAAAATTGTCCCGTTATTTGCCGCTTCAAACCTGCCGACTTTATCAGCAAGTGCTCCGGTAAACGAACCTTTAACATGTCCGAACAATTCGCTTTCGAGAAGAGTTTCAGAAATAGCTCCGCAGTTCACTGCAACAAAATTGTTTTGACTTCTTTTGCTTAAGCTGTGGATCGCCTTTGCAACAAGCTCTTTTCCCGTACCACTTTCTCCGGTAATAAGAACAGTGGCATCTTCTGGGGCTGCTGTTTGAATAAGTTCGACGACGTTATTTACTGCTTTTGATCGGTAAACAATTCCGTGAAAATTTTTCATCTCAGCAGGGAAAAAAATCTCAGATATTTCTTCATCCGCAGCATTTTCTTTTAGTTTAGATATTTCACTCTCTAACGTTTTTATTTTATCAGTTAAATGAGCAGAATTAGCTTTTCCAGAAACTTCAAGTTCTTTTTTAAGTGACACCAATTCATTTTCTTTATTGGAAAGAAGAGATTTTAGAATTCGTGCTTCATCTATTGCTTCCTCTAACTCCAATTTCTTTTCGGTTTGCTTCGATATGAATTGATACAAGAATAGAAATACGGCAGTAAGAATTATGGCGCAATAATCTAATCTTAAATAAAAAATTGAATGTAGAACAAACAAAACCATAACAAGAATTAATGATGCCGCCAACAGAAATAAATTTTCTTTTATCCTCACCTTAGTTTGAAGCCAAATGAAGATTAAGAGAATTAGAGAAATTATAACGGTTGATGCAAGCTTAAAATCATCGCGGAAAAATCTTTTGTGAATTAGATTATCGAGAGCGAAGGCATGCATTGTAAAAGCAGGAGCCGCTTCGTCGAAGCTTGTCTCCAAGCTTTGTGTTACCTGCAGATCACTTACTCCAATAATTACCATTTTATTTCTTAATTGATTAAGCTCCTCATTTTCGTTCTGAACCAGATCGAAATATTCAAGTAAAGAATAATTCTTAAATCTTTTCCATGATGAAACGAAATTAACATCAATTGTGTTGGGGTAAATAGATTTGTATGAATCCCCAAGAAGCTGATAGGAAAAAGCTTTCTCTATGCTGCCGTTTGTTTTTAGTTCTAAAGGAATTTTATTCGTTGGGTCTTGAATATAGTTGATGTGCCCGGTTTTTATTTTTTCATCCAGCAGTTTAGGACTTGGATAACTCAAAGAATCGGTGATAAATATTTTATCATTAAACTCAATATGTCCCGAAACTGAACTTAACGTAACGCGGTTTGATTTTATTATCTCGTTTGTTAAAAGGTTATCATAAACTGTTTGTGAAATAAATTTAGCGCTGAGAAAAACTTCGAGTCCGATTGCTTTTACATTATTGCTTGTTAGCTTATTAATTAGCAAAGCATAATAGCTTCTTTTAATTGGCCAGGGACCAATGTTTTCTAAATCAGATTCGGAAATATGAATTAAAACAATGTTTGAATCAGGTTGGGCTTCACCTTTGATTTTAGAGAATATTTTCTCTGTGAGAAGGTTCAATGGAATGAAAATATCCCTGAACAGAAATAGAATGACAAATGATAGAAGAACTATCAAAGATTTGACGGCAGTTTTATTTTTCAAGAGTGTTTGAAAATTCATAAGTCATTATTCTGATTACCTTAAAGATAATTATTTTCTTCTAATCTTAGATGAAACTTCGTTCTGTTGGCATTATATTAGCTTTGATCAACAAATCAGATTATGTGAAGAATAAAGGAACTACTTTTCACATTTTTTTATTTCATCCCAAAATCGTGCTCAGAAATAACAAACCCAGTTCCTTTAAGACATTTTTCGAATCTTTAGGAACTGGGTTTGTAAATAGTCCATTCCCTTTACGTCGTTCGGGTTCTACATGTTAAAGTAAGACTCATTTGGGTCTACAATATAAACTTGCTCAAATCTCTATTCTTCACAATCGAATCTAATTTACCTTTCACAAACTCTGCTGTAATCTTAACAGTTTCGTCAGGTAGCTTATCGGGAACATCAAACAAAATATCCTCAAGCAAGGTTGTGAGGATTGTATGTAATCTTCTTGCTCCAATATTTTCGACTTGTTCGTTAACTTCGGTAGCAATCTTAGCAATTTCACGGATACCATCAGTTGTAAAATCAAGTTTAACCCCTTCTGTTTCAAGCAATGCATTATATTGTTTAAGCAAAGCATTTTCGGTAGTTGTAAGTATCTTAATAAAATCTTCTTCACTTAAGCTTTTCAGCTCAACTCTAATCGGAAATCTTCCCTGAAGTTCAGGAATTAGATCGGATGGTTTTGCATTATGAAAAGCACCCGATGCGATAAAAAGAACATGATCGGTTTTTACAACTCCGTATTTAGTGTTTACGTTCGAACCTTCAACGATTGGCAGCAAATCTCTTTGAACTCCTTCACGCGAAACATCGGGTCCAAGAGTTTTTCCTCCACTTCCGGCTATCTTGTCTATTTCATCAAGGAACACTATACCGGAATTCTCAGCCCGCTGAATTGCTTCTTTCTGAACGGCTTCCATATCAATTAGCTTTTGAGCTTCTTCCTGAGTTATAAATATGCGTGCTTCTTTTATGGGAGTTTTTCTTTTCTTCCTTTTCTTCGGCATTATGTTTCCCATAATTTCCTGAATATTAATTCCCATATCATCCATTCCAAACGGACCCAATACCTGCATACCGATTGCAGTTTGTGCGGCTGCATCGAATTCAATCATCTTATCATCCATCTCGCCTTTTTTTAATTTCTCACGCATCCATTCTCTGGTTTTTTGGTTTTGAAATGCTTCTGAATTAGGATCTGTTTCAGTTCCGGAAGGTCCCGCTTTCTTAACAGGCGGAATTAAAATATCCAATATTCTTTCTTCGGCAAGCTGTTCGGCTTTTGCCTTTACTTCGGCAGTTTTTTCAGACTTAACCATGTTTACAGAAATATCGGTTAAATCTCTAATCATGGATTCAACATCTCTTCCGACATAACCGACCTCAGTAAATTTTGATGCTTCAATTTTCAGGAAAGGTGCATTTGATAATCTTGCCAATCGTCTTGCTATCTCGGTTTTACCAACACCTGTTGGACCAATTAAAATTATATTGTTAGGAAGGATTTCTTCTCTCATAGTATCTTTTATTTGCTGCCGTCTCCAACGATTTCTGAGAGCGATTGCAACAGCGCGTTTAGCTTCGTTCTGTCCGATGATATATTTATTTAAGTTCTCAACTATTTGAGAAGGAGTTAGTTCTTTATTCAAAGCATTACCTTTTATTTTACTTGTTGATTTCTTCAACGCTTATTTTGTCATTTGTATAAATGCAAATATCCGAAGCTGTTTTCAATGCCTCTGTCACAATTTCTTTTGCAGAGAGATCGCTGTACTTTTTCATCACTCTTGCCGCGGCAAGCGCATACATTCCACCGGAACCGATTGCAACAATTTGATCATCCGGTTCGATTACATCACCGGTACCTGAAATTACAAGTGCTTTATCTTCCGCAATAACGGCAAGCATTGCTTCAAGTTTGCGAAGATATTTGTCGGTTCTCCAATCTTTCGCAAGCTCAACTGCTGCACGGTGAACATTCCCGCGGTATTGCTCAAGCTTATCTTCAAACCTCTCCATTAAAGTAAAAGCATCTGCAGAAGCTCCGGCAAATCCGCATAGTACTTTTCCATCGGCAATTTTCCTTATCTTCATTGCATTGTGCTTCATAATTGTGTTGCCGAGTGATACCTGTCCATCTCCTCCCAAAGCACATTGCCCTTTATGAATCATCCCCAGAATTGTTGTTGATCTTAATTTATTGGACATGTTATTAAACCCTCACAATCATTATTAATAAAAACACAAATTACTCTCCGTGTTGAAATGTAAAATAACCTCTGATTTAAGAATAAGGATTAACGATTTCAGAATTTTTGATTTCGACCTCTTAAATCAAAAATCGTTATTCGATGTTCTGAGCTCAAAAAAGTTTGTTCATAGCTTCAGGCTATGCTGCGTTATTCCATA
The DNA here is from genome assembly GCA_036722835.1 of Ignavibacteriaceae bacterium. GTDB lineage: Bacteria > Bacteroidota > Ignavibacteria > Ignavibacteriales > Ignavibacteriaceae > XYD12-FULL-36-8. Next base: position 9,860 of record DAIMIJ010000014.1, read on the forward strand.
ACTTCTTGGTGTACCATCGTATAAGAATTGACCAATGTCACGAAACGGTTCGGGACATCCAAGCAAAGTAATTACGGCATTAATTTTATGCTTTTCTTCCACGGTAAAACCCACTCCGTAAATGGAAGCGCCATTGGAACGGCGTTTATTCTTCCGCCAAAGCCCATGTAACGATACACGAACATATTTAAATCCGAAACCGAGATTGTATTCAAAATCTGCTCGTTGATTGTCACACCATATTTATTTGCAAGCTTTAATGTGTAATCTATAAAAAAATCACTTAACTTTTTATAGATCAAATTCTTTCTAATCTCTTCTTTTGATTCTTTAAAAGATAAAGTTGTATCAATAGCAGATTCTCTTTTGCCAATCAATTCAAATACAGAATAACCTTCAGGCAGCTTAATTGGTCCATAGATATCGCCAACATTCATTTGCGCAGCTATTCTTCCGATATCACCATACATGGTAATTGGAAAAAACCCGAACTCGCCGCCGTTATTTCTTGTCCATGCTCGTTTAGTATAAATTGAAACAAGCTTACGAAAATCCATACCTCTTTCAAGATCAGACAATACAGATTCAATTACTTCAAGACTATCCGTAAGAATTTCTAAAACATTAACCTCAAGAAAAGAATTTTGAACATCAGCTTTTCTGCTATGATAGTAATCATAAACCTCTGCATCACTGACTTTAACGGAATCAAGCAGCATATTCTTAAGAATTTTTGCGAGATAATTATCCTTCCACATTGCGATTGAACTTTTAACTTCTGGTAAGTATTGAAGTCCCCGACTGTAACCCTCACGAGCTAATAGCTCCTGTTCAATAAATGTTTTAACGCGTGAATTTAATTTAGCCGCAATCACATTTGGTTTAACATTTGCAGAATAGAACCCATCAAAAATAAATTCGCGCAAAAACTGCTTAACCGAAACCGGATTTTCATCAAATTTTATGAATGACATTTTAAGAGTATCGTTCCCAAACTCCGTTTCAATCCTTAACAAATCATTAACATCAAGATAAATATTTTCGCTGTCGGGAATTGAATTTGAACTTTTCTTTTCAATAAGTAATGAGGTAATCTTATCTGTAATACTCCAAAACAAAGCTGCATCCGCGTTTACTTTTCTGCTGCCAAAAAATTTACCGTAGAATTCATCATAGTATTTATCTGTTTTTCTTTGCTTAATTATTTCTTCAACATTCATCAAAGCTTGATCCCGCTTTTCAAAGAAAGCCGGTTCTTTCTTTAAAAGATTGAAGATAAGCCAACCCGAACTGGATTTTATCGGCACCGAGAATTTACCTTCGTTCAGATTGTATAACATATCCTCAACAGATTCTCTAAGCTCGCCAAACTTTACTTGAATTGCCGGCAGATTTGATTGCGTAATACTTTTAGCAGAATCAAAAGAAATCCCTTCTTTTAACAGTTGATATATTCTTATTGCTGAAAGTGAATCGCTAAATTGTAATGGTTCAAGATCAAGATTAAAATAGATTCTCCTTAGCCCTTCAAGCTTTTCTTCATTCGTTATTTTTATCTTATCTGTAATTTCAATTTTATAAAGAGCATCCCGCACGAACATTTTCTCAATTGTCTTGAAGGTAATCTGCATAATGTCTGAAGTGTCAAGTTTTAGATCTTCCGCTTCATTAGCCCAAAGCTTTTCAGCAATAAGAGAATAAAGTAGATCACTTTTCTTTTGTTCAAGATCTTTTTTAGCGCCCGCACTTACCTGAGGAATCAGCTCAAATCTTTGCTGGAACTCATCGGCAGTTATTCCGGATGAACCTATCTTCACTAAAAGACTATCACTAGAAGCTAAGATTCTTGCAGAAGTTAGAATGAATAAGATGAAAAAATTGAAATGATGAAATTTCATTAATAGATGACGAACATGAGAAATATTTTAAGCTCTAAAAACTTTTATAGGAATTATTCTCGGAACAGATTTTTGATATCTGATATAAGCTTCACCAAATTTTTCTATAAGTCTTTTTTCCTCGAAAACAGATCCGATATAAAAGTACATGACAAAAATAACAACAATTATGAAGTAAGTTAGAGTCATTACCGGTCGCATTACTAAAAACATTATTGAGAAAAAATAAACCGGATGTCTGGAATACTTGTATGGTCCTTCAATTCCAAGAGTTGAACTTTCATCTAAATCATTTGGATTATAATTATCGGCTTTTAAATCTTTTTATTTGCGACCATCCAATAAATTCTCCCGGACTAAAATACCTGGCGCTCCAAATAAAACCAATTAAGCTTAAGAATTGGAAAAATAGAATAATTAGATCGTATGGGCTTGGCAAATCATAAATGGTAAGATCAATTGCAGGAAGCATTTTGTATATGATAATAAGACTTATTACGGATAAAATATTATATCCTGCTCGATAAAAAGCGATAATATTTCCAAATCTATTTTGAACCGCCTTCTTAAGCTTATTTGAGGCAAGTATAGAATGTGAAACGCAAAATAGAGAAATCAGTGCAATTGTAATTGCAACATCTGCACCAAAACTCATGCTAATTGCTTGCGCAGACGTGCAATTGGAAGCCTTAGCTGTTCTCTGTATTTCGCAACTGTTCTGCGGGCAATATGAATACCCTCTTCATTTAATATTTCAGCTAACCTATCATCGCTGTAAGGTGCAGATTTATCCTCTGATTCCATAAGCTCTTTTAATCGTTCTTTAATGTGCTTGTTCGAGACTTCTTCACCCGAATCAGTTATAAGACCTTCGCTAAAAAAATATTTTAGCTCATGAATTCCCATCGGGCTTTGAACATATTTACCGTTAACAACACGGCTGATAGTGGAAATATCCATTTGAATTTCTTCTGCAATATCTTTGTAGATCATCGGTCTAAGAAATTTTGGACCTTTATCAAAAAACTCATATTGCTTTTCAACGATTGCCTGCATAATTCGCATTAGTGTATCACGTCTCTGCTGAATACAGGCAATAAACCATTTTGCTGATTCAAACTTTTCACGTAAAAACTTGTATGTGCTTTTATCCCGCGGATTTTTTTTATTCTTTTTATTGTTCTTAAACATCTCAAGATAAGTTCGGCTAATTGTAACCGATGGTAAGCTTTTATCATTCAATGTTATGACAAAACTGTCATCAAGCTTCTCGATGATAAAATCGGGAGAAATTTGATTCATCTGAACAGAATCTATGTTACCTTCACCGGGCTTCGGGTTGAGCCTGTGAATGAGGTTAAATGTCTCTTTCAAGCTTTCATCTGTAAGATTCATCTTCTGCTTGATTATCTCAAAACGTCTTTTAGTAAAATCATCAAAGTAATTTACAAGAAGCTCATCAGCTAAATACTTATAGTAAGGATCGAAATCTATATTACGCAGTTGGACTAAGAGACACTCCTGCAAATTTCTTGAAGCAACACCGATTGGATCGAATTTTTGCATTTTTTTTAGAAGCTTTTCGGCTTCATTTAAAGAAATATCAATATGCGCGAATAAGGATTGTTCTTTTAAAATTTCAGTTAAATCTCTTTTCAGATAACCGTCTTCATCAAGATTTCCGATAATTTCTTCTCCAAGTCTGTAAAGATCCTCGTCAAGATTAAGCATTTGAAGCTGCTGTGTAAGATGTTCGCTGAGGGATTCTCTCTGCTGTGCAAGCGGATGATACACTTCCTCATCATTGCTTCTATTAACTCGATCGGCATCCCGATCATAGTCATTCATAAAATCTTCAAGCTCAAATTCCTCTTTATCACGATCGGAATATTCATCGGCAACTTCATCAGAGTTGTCTTTTTCCTGTTCCTGAACTTCTGAATCTCCATCATCATTCTCTTCAAGAATTGGATTAATCTCAAGCTCGGTTTTAATTCTTTGTTCAAGAGCGAGTGTATTTAACTGTAAAAGCTTTTGATACTGAATTTGCTGTGGTGATAGCTTCTGCTGCTGCGAGAGCCTTTGACTTAATGATAGCATTCTACTTTCCGATCACTTCCTTTAATTTTGAATACCAGTTTTTACTATAACGCCTTGTCAGTGCATCCTTACAAAAATCAATTAGACTAATATTTTCTTTAATTCCTTTTTCAAGTGCGTGTGAGCATTCCGAGAATTCTTCAAACCGTAAAACATCTCCGCCAAACTTAGATACCCGGATCGGGAATAAGTGACAGGATATCGGCTTTCGGAAATATGTTTTACCTTCAATGTAAGCTTTCTCCAAAGAACATTTCGCTATACCATTTTCAGAAAAAGCAAAAACGCATTCTTTATTATTAATGCTGCTGACCAATAACTCGCCATTTTTCTTTTCAAAAAAACCATCTTGTTCTAATTTGCTAAGATGACTTTCCGATAAATAGATTTTTGCAGCAGCAAGCGAATCCTGAATTTGACTTATCTCATCATCTAAGAGAGGTGCGCCATATTCACTTTCCAAAGTACAGCAAGCACCTTTGCACTTTCCTAAATCACAAGCAAATTTCGTGTCAATTAATTCCTGCCTCAAAATTACGTCTTTTACAACAATATTGTAATCTCTATACATTGGAATAATTTTTGTTGAAAAATAACAAAATCGGTATAAAATCAAAAGTTATACCACTCTTCTTTGCCAATAAAGTAATCGAAACTAAACTGAAAATGACGCTGCTTCAGAACGACTTTTACTTTCATAATTGGAAGAACTTTAACAAATTTACCTGTTCAAAATTCAATTTTTTCAATTTTAGGCAAATTACAGTTTAAATGAACCCACAATTATCTCCCAAAAACTTAATTTCTATTTGTGAAGGTAAAATTATAAAATGAAAAAAATAGCTGTTGTTGCATTGGGAGGTAATGCACTTCTTCGTGGAAGCGAGACCGGTACGATTCAGCAGCAAGAAAAAAACACCTACGATACCTGCAAAAACCTTATCAAAATTATAAATAAGGATTACGGTTTAGTAATCACTCACGGCAATGGTCCGCAGATCGGAAATATTCTTTTAAGGAATGAAGCCGGTTATGAAAGCTATAAAATTGCTAAAATGCCAATTGATATTTGTGTTGCCGATTCGCAAGGCGGAATTGGTTACATGATTGAACGGCAGATGAAAAATATCTTAAGAGAAAATAAGATCAGGAAGAATGTAATTACGATTGTCACCGAAGTGCTCGTTGATATAAATGATCCGGCATTTAAAGAACCGACAAAACCTGTGGGAAAATTTTATCTTAAAGAAGAAGCTGATCTTTTAGCAAGATCGAATAATTGGATGTTCAAGGAAGATCCCAGAAAAAGAGGCTGGAGAAGAATAGTTGCATCACCTAAACCTTTAGATGTTCTTGGCAAAAAAATCATTAAAGATTTAGTCAGCAAGGGGAATATAGTAATTGCTGCAGGCGGCGGTGGTGTTCCTGTTTACTTAGATCAAAATAAAAATCTACAGGGAATTGAAGCCGTGATTGATAAGGATTCAGCATCATCGCTTTTAGCAACTGAAATTAACGCCGAGTCTTTTTATATTCTTACCGATGTTCCAAAGGTTTATTTAAATTTTCATCAGCCAAACCAGAAGGCGCTCGACACTTTAACGGTTGATGATGCAAAAAAATATTACGATGAAGGGCAATTCGCCGCCGGAAGCATGGGCCCAAAAATATTGTCAGCTATCAGTTTCCTAAACAATGGCGGAAAAGAGAGCATCATTACGGAAGCATCGGAATTAAATAATCCAAAAAGCGGAACAATAATTACGAAATAATCGATAGATTGTTCATCGATTTACTTAAGCTCAATAAAATTCCAAATGACAATCAACAAAACTCAAATAAATTCCAATTTCAAAACTCTTACAAAAATTCATATGATAAATTTCAAACAAATAAAATTTTGAGATTTTAGATTTGTAATTTATTTGATATTTGGGAATTGTTTTTTGTTATTTTTTCAATCACTCTTTTTTAAAGAGTGCGAGTTACTAACCAAAGTTTTTAACAATATCGGAGTATATAAATGGCAATTAACATGAAGGGCAAAGACCTTATTTCAATTCACGATCTTACACTTGAAGAAGTTAATCAGATTTTTGAAGTAAGTAAAACTCTCAAGCAAAAGCAATTAACCGGCGAATCTCATCGAGTTCTGGAGGGCAAAACTCTTGGAATGATCTTCACAAAACCTTCCACAAGAACAAGAATTTCTTTTGAAACAGGAATTTATCAGCTTGGTGGAATAGGAATGTACTTTGGTCCGAACGATCTTCAGCTTGGAAGAAGCGAATCAATTTTAGATACAGCTAAAGTTTTATCACGATACTTAGACGGAATTATGATCCGCACTTTTGCTCATCAAGATGTAATTGACCTTGCTGAAGGCGCATCAATTCCTGTAATTAATGGTTTGACTGATCTTCTTCATCCATGTCAAGTTCTTGCCGATCTTTTTACTATCCTTGAAAAAAAAGGAAAGCTGAAAGGACTGAAGCTGGCATACATTGGCGATGGAAATAACATGGCTCATAGTCTTCTTAACGGCTGTTCAAAAGTTGGGATGCATATCTCGATTGCTTCTCCATCGGGCTACAAACCAAACGCAGAAATTGTGGACAATGCTAAGAAAAATGCGAAGTATATGGGAAGTAAAGTCGAAATTCTTGATGACCCGGTTAAAGCCGTTAAAAATGCTGATATAATTTACACTGATGTTTGGGCAAGCATGGGGCAAGAATCTGAAGCCGCAGAGAGGAGAAAAAAATTCATGAGATACCAGGTTAATCCAAAGTTGGTTAAGAATGCAAAGGATGATTATTTGTTCATGCATTGCCTTCCCGCCCACCGAGGAGATGAAGTTGTTAACGAAGTTGCCGATTCTCCAAACTCCGTAATTTTTGACGAGGCAGAAAATCGTTTGCATGTCCAAAAAGCAATTATGGCGTTGGTGATGTGATTCTTTTGGAATCAAAGAATTTTATTAATAAATCAATTCTTAAATTCTTTATGATTCTGAAAATTTGATAAGGTAATAAGGTCAAACTCAAAACTTTCTAGTTTATTACTAAGGTTAAACAATATAAAAATAAGATTATGAATTTATTCTTATTATAAGGAATTATTGGTCTAAAATATATTAAATACCATCTGGCAATTGAACCTTAGTAACTAATTGAATACATGTTTATTAAACCTTATTACCTTATTTTATTTGTTAATATTACTTACCAAAGTCAATGAATCT
>DAIMIJ010000015.1:0-1802 GCA_036722835.1 Ignavibacteriaceae bacterium
TTTGCCATACCGATGTTCTTTACCTTGATCAGATTTTTTCCAATTAGATAGCTCAAAGTGCTTGTTTTGTAAACTATCACCATCGGAAGTTCGAAAATTGCTGCCTCTAATGTTGAAGTACCGGATTTAATAATTCCGAACTTTGAGTACTTCATTAAATCATACGTATGACCTTTAATCACCTTAAATTTACTTTTCTTGGCAATCTTAAATAAAAAATCTTCACTAATATTTTGTGAAGCGCTTACAACAATCTGCATATTGAAATCGTTACTTAACTTTTCACCGGCTTTTATACTCTCCGGGAAAATTTTTTCCACTTCATGTTTTCGACTGCCCGGCATAAGCAACAAAATATCTTTTGCAAAATCTAATTGATACTCGTTGAATAAATCCTCTTTGCTTAAATATTGATGGCCAGCGATGATCTCCATTAACGGATGACCAACGTAATCAACATCAATTCCAGCTGTCTTATAAATTTCATGCTCAAAAGGAAAAACTACAATCATCTTATCAACCAATCGTTTGATTTTATTAACTCGATTTTTTCCCCATGCCCAAACTTGTGGAGAAATGTAATAGATAATTTCAACATTTAAGCTTTTAAGCTTCTCTGCAATGTTAAGATTGAATCCAGGGTAATCAATTAAGACTACGGTAGCGATATTCTTTTCTTTTACCAATTCAATCAGTTCCGATTGAACTTTCTTTATAAATGGAATATGCTTTACAACTTCGACAAAACCCATAAGAGCCATTCGATTTAGATGATAAATTAAATAAGCACCTTCGCTTTTCATTAAATTCCCGCCAATTCCATAAATCTCAATATTGTGATCAAGCTTTTTGAGTTCATGAATTAAGGCCGCTCCATGCATATCTCCAGAAACTTCGCCTGCAATAATCATTAAATTTCTTTTATTGCTGTTCATCTAAATATTTTTTTCTTATCGTTATAATCTTCGCAAGAACCACAAGAAAATTATTGTGATTGCCACAAATCCAAATGCTTGTAAGCTTCTTTTTTCTGAACGCAAACCTTTGCTTAAAATGTAATCGGGTTGTTTTAAGCCGTCAACTTTATATGCTTTAAGCTTAGGGAAAAAACTTGGGACACTCTTTCGATAATTTTCATAATCATTTTCGTATGTTTTTTCTAAATACAGTTCTTCCTGCTGAACTATGAGCTTGTATTGAAAATAAAAAAAGAATAATCCTAAAATTTGTAAATAAGGAAACAGAGCAAAAGACATGATGCCCAATCCCGTGTACATCAAAATATTTCCCACATAAAGTGGATTGCGAACGTGCGCAAACGGTCCGCTAATTACCAAAAATGATCCTCCAACTTCGCCGGTTGTACGTGTTTCACTTCCTGCCCAGCTTACTCCCCAAATTCTGATTGATTCTCCGGCGAGAGCAATTAGCAAACCTATCAAAATGCTCCAGATGTTTGGATTTGCAAAGAAGAACATAACCAGCAGAAAAGGAATTGGAGTGTAGCTTCTGTATTTAAATGTTTTTGATGCTATTGCAGACATATTATTCTTGTAAATAAATTTCTCTTCTTTTTAATTCGGCTTGATATCTTTTCTTAAGTCTTTTTTTTGATCTTAATGAATCAAGTCGTGTAATTACATCTTCAAAATTGTTAAAAGGGAAAAATGTAATCCGTTCCTTTTCACAGTATTTTAATAAATCATCTTTAGCAAAAATAAAATCACAAAATTGAGTTGAATATTTGTCTGAATTTCCATCACCAACGTAAACAGTAAATTCCTCATCGCTGCTGTTATTTA
>DAIMIJ010000015.1:1902-16836 GCA_036722835.1 Ignavibacteriaceae bacterium
TCAATATTCATTTGATCTATAAACTCATTAAGTTTTGAAACATTGATATTTCTTATCGTAGCAAACAATAATTCCCAGCATTTGCGTGCAGTAATTTTTCCGTTCAGTAAATCGGCAACTATAATATCCGTTTCAGCAGCGTTTCCAAATTCTCTAAAGATAGCTTCGCCAACATCTACCTTTGTAATTGTTCCGTCAAAATCCACAAACACTTTGAACTTATTCGCATTCATCTAATCAATAACCATTTTTTTTACTTCAACAAAGTCTTTGGTAAAGAGCTTATAAAAATATATTCCCGACCGAAGACCCTTAGCATAATATATTATACTGTTCTCACCGGCAGGAAATTCCTTTGCTTCTAGTTCGCTAATTTTCTCCACATGCTCATCAAAAAATTCGAATGCTACAGAAGATGAAACAGGCAGATAAAAACTAATTACAGTGGAATCCCTAAATGGATTTGGATTATTTTGTGCAACGATAATTTTTGAAGCCGCTTCCAGAAAATCTATTCGTGATAGGTTTGAGATAATCTCTTTAGAGCTGCTTTTAAGGGTTGATCTGTAGTACAACGTACCAAATTCCGTCGGACTATCAATGAACTCATATTCAGTAATATCGGCTGAGGGTAAAGCATCAACTGTTGCGATATATTCCCAGGTATTTACAGAAGTGTCCGAGTGAGCAAGTCTTTCAATAATAAAAAACATCTTTTCATTTTTTATGTTTGTATTCAGTTTCAGCTTAACTGATTTACCGCTTGGTTCAGAACTTAAACTACAAAAATCATTTTCCGGTTGCTGGAATTTTATAACCTTCTCAATAGAAATATCATTAGAAAAAGTTTCATACACGATGATAGCTTGATCATTTAAATCTGCAACTACGGATAAATACGTTTTTTCACAATTGGCAGATAAACTCGCATTAGTTTTTAGTGAATTCCACAAAAGCTTTCCTTTATTGCTTATTCTTTGAACATCAACGCTACAATCGGCGTGAGCAGAATTGCTGCTTAACCAGGAAATAAAAACTCCGCCCTCACCATCATCAGTAATTGAGTAGTTTGAAATTCTACTATTAATGTTTGCAGCCGATATACCGTTTCTTTCCCAAATTTCTTTTCCGTTTGTTTTGAACTTTTGTACAATTAAATTTTTGTTTTGCTTAAACTCATTCACCCAGCTTAATGTGATTGACGAATCATACTGAATAGTTTGTGGAAATTTGTTTTCGCCCTTCTTAAAAGAAGCTTTAATGCCGCCAACTGTCCAGATAGCTTTTCCCTTATTATTCATTAACTGGTGGTAAATATTTTTATCGTCAGTTTCCCATGCGGTGTAAAGCAATGAATTGCTAATGATGCTTTCACAAAAATTTATTGTATTGTGCAGCGTTCCCGAAATCTTGATTGGCCTTTTACCCAAAACAGATTTACCTGAAGGGTCAACTTTTTTTAGGAGAAGTGAATTTCTGTTATTTATTTTCTCGGTCCAAAGAATAAATGCTCCTCCGTTGTTATCATGAATAATTTTGAGATTACTTTTCTTTCTTGCAGAGCTTTCGATCAGTATTGGGTCATTTTTAAAAGATAAGCTTCCATCCGAAAGTATTCTCTGATAAAGTATTTTGTAATCGTTTGAAGGATATTCATCTCTTGTAATGAAAGAGATAAAAATATTTCCGGCTTTATCTGAGCTAAGCGAGTAATCTAATATTTGTTCAGAAGATGCCGTCACACGAATACCATTTTCTCCCCAAAGCAATTCATTATCCGAAATTCTTTGCATAATGATATCGCCGGTAAATTGATTGGAATAATCTTTCCAGGCTAATATTGCATCATTAGAAATATAAGAAATGGATACGGGATTTTTTTGTATAAAGCTTAAATCAGAAATTCTTTTTCCAATTATCGCTGTGGTATATTCCTTATTTAAATTAACATGAGCGAAATAAACTTTGCTTTCGAATGGAGATCCGCTTTCCTTCCAAAATAGGTACACACCACTTGATCCATCTGAGAACGAAGAAATATCTGAAGGATTTACAGCTTTAATTCTATGCGCTTTGTCTTCAAGGTTATATCTAATGCGGGCAAAAGTCTTAGAAAATGAAAATGCAGAAAAAAAAAGAACAAATAAGAAACACGTAAACACGAAATTCATATTATCGGATTTGAAGGAAAAAGAAAATAAAAAAATACTTGTTATGCTAAGAGGCAAAATCAAGCTCCTCATTAAATCTTACGCCAACCAATTTTGAGATGCCTTCTTCTTGCATGGTTACACCATACAGAGTGCTGGCAGCTTCCATCGTTTTCTTATTGTGAGTAACAACAATAAATTGTGTGTTCTTGCTGAAGTCATCTAATATCCTGGTAAATCTGTCGACGTTTGCATCATCAAGCGGAGCATCTATTTCATCGAGTATACAGAACGGGCTCGGTTTTACAAGGTAAATTGCGAATAGAAGCGCAATTGCCGTTAAGGTTTTTTCACCGCCCGATAATAGCTCGATTGAAGTTGGGCGCTTTCCTTTTGGCTTTGCGATAATTTCTATTTTCGATTCCAACGGATCAGCGTTTTCACCCAATCGCAAATCTGCTTCATCACCGGGATTAAATAAATTTCGGAATATTTTTATAAAGCTCTCTCTTATCTTCTCAAACGTTTCCATGAACAAAGCTTGAGCAGTTATATTAATCTCTTCAATTGTTTTGACAACATCTCTTTCAGATTCAAATAAATCATCTCTTTGCTTTGTTAGGAATTCAAATCGTTCTCTTTCTTCTTCATATTCAGAATAAGCAAGCACATTTATAGGACCCAAGTTTTTTATTTGCTGCTTTAAAGCATGAACTTCATCTGTCCTTTCAGCAAAATTAAATTCAGAAAGATTATCAAATTCCTTTTTCTCTAAATGAATTGAATAATTCTCAAGAATATTGTTCTTTAAATTTGAAATATTGATATCCAGCTCGTTTACTTTTATATCCAAAGCATGTATCTCATCGGTAAGCTGTTCCCTTTGCTTGCGAAGATTTGCAAGGTTTGTTTCAATTTTATTGATCTCATCTCTGATTACCATGTATTGAGATTCAATTTTTTCTTCTTCTTTTAACAGAATTGATTTTGCATTTTCAAGATCTTTTAAGCCGGGAACTTTTTCAGCAATTAAATTCTCTAGTGTCATTAACTCACTATTTAAATTTGTAAGATCGTTTTGCCGTTTTGCTTGCGATTTTTTAATCAGTTCAATAGATTCTTTTGCCCTATCGTTAGAGTTTTTAATGTTTTTCTTTTCACCGTTTAGCCGTTCAAGCTCAAGGTTTAACCTATTTTGATTAGCTACAGTGCTGTTATAGTTGTCCTCGCTGAATTTAAAATCGACTTCATGCTTAACGAATTCTTCATCTGCCTTCCTTTTCTCGTCGTTATACATTGAAAGGATCATCGTTAAATTTGTACGCTCACTATCAAGCTGGCTTAATTCAAAAGCAATATCTCTAATTTCTTCTCTTGCCTTCTCAATTTCATCATTAGCTTTTTTCCTCTCGAATTCAAATTGGGAAATTTGCTTCTCGATATTTGCGATATCATTTTGCAGCATTCGCCCCTGCTCTGACAAAATTTTAAGATCAATTAACGAAAGATTGCTCTCGGTCCGATCAATTTTTTGCTTAAAAGATACAAGCTCCTTTTCTCTTTTAGAAAAATCTGCTTTAAGATTTTGAAGCAGTTGTTTACGACCGAAGACAGAATCGTCAAGCTTAGGAATTGAACCTCCTTCAACTATGCCATATTGATCGATAATATCTCCATCGACAGTAACAAAATTGAATTCATTATATTTTCTTGAGAGCTTTAATGCATTATCAATTGAGTTTACTATAACTGTTTTATCTAAATATTTTTCAAAAAATATTTTCCATTTATCCTCAGTTTGAATTAGGTTCTTAGCCCATGCAACAAATCCATTTTCTTTTTCAAGCGATTTAATTTTTCTTTTAAAGAATAAATATTTGACCCACTGGGAGAAACTTCTTTTCCCATTTATGTTTTGCTGAGTGACATAAAATGCGGCTTTGCCAATATCATTGTTCTTTAAAAACTCTATGCCTTTTTGCAGATCATCAATTGATTCAATCAAAATGGTATTGAGATTATTCTTTAATGAAGCTTCAACAGCTATGCGGTAGTTTTCGGATGTGTTACCAATATGAGCGAGCAGAGATTTGTCCCCGTTGTTCCATTTATTATTTTCAAGTAAAGCTTTAGCGCCTTTTGAAACACCTTCAAGGTTATCTATCAATGTCTGAATAAAATGAATTCTGTCTTTTATTCCGTTAAGTAAACTTCTTTCCTCCAGTTCTTTCCCTTTAAGTGAATTAAGCTGATGTTCTAATCCCTCTTTTTCTCTTTGCTTTTGATTGTAAACTGCTTCAGCTTCCTGGAACTTTAGATTTGCATCGGATTTCTCTTGCTCGAGTTCTTCAATATAACCGACAGTCTTTGCGATGTTACCAGTAAGAGTTTGAATCTTGTGGTTTAGCTTATCTGACAGATTAACTTTTCCTTCAACCAGTTTATCCAAACTGGAAATTTCATTTTCTTTATTTGCAATTTCTCTAACTTTTTCAAGAAGCAGCTCTTGCTGTGACTTTAATAATTGTCTTCGTTCTTCGAGATTACTTTTCAATCTATCTAAATCGGAGATAACAAAAAGTTTTTCATTTTCTTTCTGTGAAATCTTCGAAGTGAAATCTTCAAGAGAAACTTGGTTATCGCTGATTAGCTGTTCTGCATTTTTAAGCTGATCGTTAAGTTCGCTCAGTTCAAGTTTATAGTCCTTGATATTACTGTTGATCGATTTTTTTCTTTCCTCTGATACGGAAATTTGGTTTTGCAGATTATATATTTTTTCTGTCTGAAGCTGAACGGCAGAACGTTTTTCTTTTAATACCGATTCTATTTCACTTAGCTTTTGTTTTATAGCATTTAGTTCTCCTTCTTGTTTACCGGCATCAGATTCTAAGCTTAGTCGTTTCTCAAAGAACTCATTTTTTCTAGTACGATGCTCATCTCTTTGCAAATTGAATAAAGCAAACTCACGCTCTGCAAGATCAATCTCAAGTTCGCGAAGACAAGTTGAAATTTTGTTAAACTTTTCCGCCCTCTTTGCCTGACGTTCAAGATAATTAACCTTTTTCTCAACTTCAGTAACGATATCATTAACCCTGGTTAAATCTGCTTTTACATCATCCAATTTTCTTAAAGCAAGTCTTCTTCTAAGTTTATACTTATTAACGCCTGCGGCTTCTTCAAACATAACACGTCGCTCATCGGCTTTATCGTTAAGAATTGTTTCGACCATTTTCAATTCTATAACCGAATAAGCATTTGTGCCAATGCCCGTGTCCATAAAAAGATTTGTTATATCCTTAAGCCTGCAGAGATTTTTGTTTAGCAGATATTCACTCTCACCAGAGCGAAAAATTCTTCGTGTAATTGTAACATCAGTATATTCAGTGGGCAAAATTCCTTTTGTATTATGAATAACAAGAGAGACCTCAGCCATTCCCATCGGTTTCTTGCTGTTTGTGCCATTGAAAATCACATTCTCCATTTTATCACTTCGAAGTGTCCCGCTTTTTTGTTCACCAAGGCACCATCTTATAGCATCAACAATATTTGTTTTACCGCAGCCATTCGGTCCAACAATAGAAGTTATTCCGTCGTTAAAATTAATTACGGTCTTTTGTGCGAACGATTTAAATCCTAAAATTTCGAGCTTAGATAAATACAATCTTTAACCTAAAAATTTATAATCTTTTAATGCGTGTAAAATGTATGTGAATGTAGAATTACTTAATTGAAAGTAAATTACAAATGAAGCAGCAATAATGAAAAGAACGGTAATACTGTAAAGGTATACGTTAGCCGGATCCGTATCGAATATCACATAAATTCCTTTCATTAAGCGATATAATATCCAAATGGTAAAAACAATCATTGCAATGATTAGATAAATATTAATTGTATTTGCATTTAATAACCGGTATAAAATTATTCCCAATGGAACTAAAATTACTAATGGCAGAAAGGACCAGATAACTGCATGAAAAACACTGCTGAATGTGACACGGGTTTTAACGAAGAATGAAAATGCTTGAATGATAACAATTAAAACCAGCAGGGCAAAAATAGTCAGTAGCGATAACCACCAAATCGAAGCAAGCGGATTCCATGCAAGGTAACTAACATTTTGTAAAAGACTTGAACTGCCAAAACTTAAAAGTAATTTCTCAAAACGAACATTTTCCTTTAAGTAAAAAAGTATGTTGCTGAGAAGTAAACCCGAGGTTGCAGCAATGATAAAAACCATAACAAAAGTATGTACACCGGAAATTAGTCTTTGATCCCGAACATCGGCAAAAAAGTTATAAGGTCTCAACAAAGCTCTTGATGAATCTTCTCTGAATTTTTTACCTGAATTAATCATGATGCCCAGTATTATTGCAATCAAAATTCCGGTAATGATGAACAGCATCGGAGAATCATCTTTTTTACTTCCAATTGGAATCGTAACTTTTTCAATGTTATTAAGCTTTGCATAAATAACTTTATAGCTCATTCGGTCTGTGTTGCGGTTTTCATCTGCAAGCCCAAGTCGAAGAAGATGTTCCTCATTATAACCGGAAATGATTGAGGCATAATCGCTTCTATAATCAAACATGCTATTTAAGAAATAACCCAGGAGAGAGTTTTTATTTGAATAATCAATTACATCCTCAAAAAATTTTGCCTGTGCTTCGAATGAATTATCATTTAAGTAGCCGTCGCTATTGCCTCTGCTAACAGGGTAAGATGCCTCGCTTAAAAATATTCTGTTGGGTTTAAATTGTTCATTCATCAAAATTTGGTTCAAACTGCTTGAAGTTATCGGGCGGTTGATAATTTCTATTCCGTAAAAATCTAAGTTTTTAATTTCATTTATGTTGCCATCAACAAATGAAGCATAAATTATTGCGTTGGAATTTTTCTTGATCAATCCCGCAAGATTTTCGATGAAATTAATATCAGCTTCGGAATCACAGAAATATGAGCTTCCCAAACCAATGCCGCCGATTGTATAATTCTTAAATCCCCGCATGAAAAAATTAACATAGTTGATTACTCTATCGTTAAATTCCTTTTTCTTAAGAATTGAAGCTGGTATAGAGTTAATTGGTAATTCAATAAAAGGCAGAAGACCATATCGCTGGCAAAGTACTAAGTAATAAGGATGTGGAATTTTTTTTGCGAATCTAACGGAATTAAATCCTGTTGCCCGGATAAGCTTGATATCTTTTTCCATGCGTTCATAGCTGATTAGTCCGCCATAGTCTTCAAATACCGGGTAATAAGTTACACCTTTGATTTTAAAATTTTGACTGTTCAGTGTCAACGAATCGCCATTTACTCGAATTTCATCGAATGCTAATGAACAGGTTGTTCTATCAATCAAATTTGCATTCCGGGTGATTTCTGCAGTTAATAAATATGTTTTAGGATTTGAAGGACTCCAAAACATAAGAGGGGATATTTCGAAAGATTGGGTTAAATATATTTCTTTATTTCTGCTTAGCTGGAATTTTATTTCTCCAAATTTTTGAATAGTCTCGGAATTAGTTGAAGATAAATTTAGATTGAGCGCAAAAGATTCTAAATTACCAAGCGTATCTTTTGATGAAACTACCTCTCTATTCTCAATTTTTATTTTAGTAGTGAGGAAATATTTTTTAGTTTTTGCGTCGAACTTTACATTTGAACTTATATCTGAAGTAAAAACATTTGGCGTAAAATGAATGTACACATCTCTAAAAATTCCGCCTAAACTTTTAGGAAATTGAAATTTTTGTTTTACAGGAATTGTGTTCTTAGAATCAGATTTGTTCGATAATCTTACAGTTAAAATGTTTGCCTTATCCGAATGAAGAATGTCTTTTGGTAAATCCAATGAAAAAGGAAATTCTCCCCCGGTGTGGCGATAGATGCTTATATTATTTAACGAAATGTCAGCAGAATAATTCAATCCTAAAAAGTTCAGTTTAAGCTTGTGTTTTGAAATGTCCGCTGCAGTTAAAGAAAAGCTTTTCTCGAAAACAAGGTCTGCCTCTCCTTCAAAAACTGAGGGAACTTCAACGCTTACCTTTTCAATTTTATTAGAATTCGCAGAGTAAACGTTCCACTTCCCGTGAAGCGATTGAATTTTCCTTGTTTTACCGATGTCAAAAAAAAGGGAATCTTCAACCAATAAGTCTTTTTGCGGTAAGTTTTTAAAAATTATTTGTCCTGATAGGGGAAAAGTAACCAGGACAGTTGCCATTAATATTAATAGATAGATATACTTCAGGAAGACCATCCAAAATATTGGAAAAGGATAAAAAATTCCCGCAAATATACTAAGGAATCGAGGCGAAATCAATGAAAAAGCCAAGAAAACTCCTTTTTTCAAAGGAGTTATGGCAATTATCTACATTTTTTTTTAGATCAGGCGGACATTATTATGTTTAAAAATGAATCTGCTTTCAAACAGGCACCACCAACAAGTGCCCCATCAATATTTTTTTGAGAAAGCAACTCTTTGGAATTATCAGGTTTTACACTTCCTCCATATAATATGCGCAGATTTTCAGCAAACTCTTTAGAAAAACGGTTCCCAATAAGATTTCTGATAAAGTTATGAACCTCTTCGGCTTGCTGCGGAGTTGCAGTTTTTCCCGTACCGATTGCCCAAACAGGTTCGTATGCAATAATCAAACTTTTCAACTCTTCGGTGGAAAAGTTTTCTAACCCTTTGAGCACCTGGGTTTTAATCACCTGTTCTGTAATATTTTTTTCTCGTTCCTCGAGCAATTCACCGACACAAAAGATTGGTCTCAAATTATTTTTTATTGTGCGCTGAATTTTTCTATTAATCAGTTCATCGCTCTCCATAAAAATGTTTCTTCTCTCGGAATGCCCGATTATAACGAACTCACAACCAGCACTTAATAACATTTTTGCAGAAACTTCACCGGTGAATGCGCCGTTTTCTTCCTGATGTAAATTTTGCGCACCTAATTTTATTTTACTACCTTTGATCATTGCCGATGCTTCTGAAAGTGATGTGAAAGGCGGACAAATAACAACCTCACAGTTAAGGTTTGAATTTTTAAGTCCGGCGAGTAGCTTGGAAATTAATTCCTTTGATTCACTTAAATTATTGTTCATCTTCCAATTGCCGGCAATTACTTTGATTCGCATTTTTTCCTCTTATGTTTGATTAGATAATTATTAAATTGAGCTTAACAAAAATAGCTAACATGATTAACCTCAGCAATTCTCTCGGGTTTCTTTCGTGGTAATTATTTCCATGTAATTTAGCGATTATTTATTTTTACATAAAAACAAATAAGAAATTCACACTTGAATAAGCAAGATAAAGCAATTATAGCAGTAAGCGGAGGTATGGACAGTTGTGTAACGGCAGCAATTGCAGCAAACGATTATATGCTTTCTTTTCTTCATGTGAATTATGGTCAAAGAACTGAGAAGCGCGAGCTTAAAGCATTTAATGATATTGCAGATTTTTATGGTGTAGCTAACAGGATGGTCGTTGATCTAAAACATTTAGCTTTAATTGGCGGATCTTCTTTAACAGATAAAAAAATTGAGGTAAGTAAAGCGGATTTATCAAGCAAAAAAACTCCTACTTCTTATGTGCCCTTTAGAAATGCTCATATTCTTTCGGCTTGCGTAAGCTGGGCAGAAGTTATAAATGCAAAAGCAGTTTTCATCGGCGCAGTTTGGGAAGATTCTTCGGGTTACCCCGACTGCCGACCGGAATTTTTCAAATCATTTGAAAAGGTTGTTGAGATTGGAACAAAACCATCAACACAAATTAAAATCATTACGCCAATTATCAACTTCACAAAAAAAAATATTGTACTTAAAGGATTGGATTTGAATGCCCCGTTGCAATTGACCTGGTCATGTTATCAGGAAGAGGAAGAAGCATGTGGGGTATGTGATAGCTGTGCTTTAAGACTTAGGGGTTTTCAGCAAGCAGGAATTGAAGATCCAATCAAGTACAAAACAAAACCTATTTATAAAGATTAAAAAAGATTTCCCAGAACAAATTAAATGATTATTATGGATAAGAAATTAAAACTGCTCGAGGTTTTCAAAAATCAATATCCGAATAGAGACTACATGGTTTCTCACATTGCCTCGGAATTTACTTCATTATGTCCGAAGACCGGTCAACCGGATTTTGGAAAAATTATGATTGAGTACATTCCCGATAAACTTTGTGTCGAGCTTAAATCATTAAAGATTTATCTAAGTTCTTATCGTAACGATGGCATATTTTATGAAAGCGTTACTAATAAAATTTTAGATGATCTTGTTAGTGTTTGCAAGCCGCGTTATATGAAAATTACGGCCGACTTTAATGTACGAGGCGGTATTTCATCAGTGATTGTAGCAGAGCATAAAAAAATCAATAAGTAAAAAAACTTTTAGTCTATTCAAATGTCCATTGAAGTTTCAAATAAGGAACAATTCACGGCTCTAAGAGAAGATTTCTTTCAAAAGAATTTTGTAAAAAAGAATGCTCTGAAAGCAAGCATGGAGTTTAGCTTGCTTATCGAAGAACAAATTCACAAGCTTGCAAACGGCAAGAAGTATAATTTTGCTCTTGTATCTGCCGGAAGTTTCAGCCGACGTGAACTTTCTCCTTTTTCTGATATTGATTTGATGTTTATCACATACTCGGTTCAAGAGGTTAAGAATGAAATCAGCGAGCTGGTTCAAAGATTTTGGGATAATGGGATTGATGTTTCGCATACTGTTCGTGAGTTTTCGGATATTCAAAAATTTCTTACAACAGATCTACATACATTCACTCAATTTTTTGAAACACGATTATTGCTGGGATCCGAAAAAATCTATAGTGATTGGAACGAAAACCTATTTTCATCTTTAACCGAGAAAAACCAAAAGAGGATCATCGTTGAATTGATAAAAGATATTGAGGACAGATATCAAAAGTACGGTGATTCAGCAAAGACTTTGGAACCAAATGTAAAATTATCGCCTGGCGGGTTAAGAGATTTTCAAGCAGTCGAATGGATGTATATTATTTTAAATAAAACCCTTCTAAACAAACAAGCAGAAATAACTCAGGCGGAATCATTTCTAGACTTGATAAAAAACCTCGACCTCGTTTCCCAAACTGAAGCAAAACTTTTACTTGATAGTTATAATCAAATTCTTTATGCTCGAAATTCAGTCCATCTTTTCTCGCTTCAGAAGAATGATAGGTTTGAATTCAACTCGCAGAAAAAAATTGCCAACATGAAAAACACCGATAAGGATGCTCTGACATACTACATGAAGGAATATTTTGAAGCAGCTAATACGATACAAAGATTTTCGAGCGCAATGGTAAAGTATTTTAAAGAAGCGGTTTCTATTTCAGCTACGGGAAATTTAACTGTTGAACTTGATGATGATTTTGGTCTTTTGGGAAAGAAATTATTTCTTAAGCATAGTGTTAAGCTGAGTTTTTCTGATATGCTTCGAGCATTTTATTATCTCGGAATCCACGAGGCATATTTTGATGAGCAGTTAAGAAGAATAATAATCGAGTATGTTCAGAATTATACTTTGCATGATGGTTTTGAAGCTGAGTCATCCGTTTTCTTTAGAGAAATTTTAAAGCTTGAACGCAATGTTGGTTTTACGCTTTCGTTAATGAATCAGTATGGCGTACTCGGTTTGGTTCTTCCTGCCTTTAAAGATTTAATCGGTTACGTTCAACATGGAGTTTACCATTGTTTCACCACCGATGAACACACACTTCTTACAATTAAGAATATTGAAAAACTGGAAAAGGATGGTTCAATTCTTGGAAGAATATTTAATAACATCAGGGAAAGAGAAATTTTATATCTTGGATTGCTTTTCCATGATATTGCAAAACCAATAAACATTGCCGGACACGAAATTCTTGGTGTGGAGATAGCGGCTTCCATTTTGTACACTCTTGGTTATAGCGATCAAGAAATTGAAAGAGTTGCTCTTTTAGTACGCAACCATTTACTAATGGAACAAATTGCATTTAGAAGAAATCTCAACGATCCCGAAACCCTGAACAACTTCACTTCTAAGTTTAAATCAACAGAAGACCTGGACCTGCTTTACCTTGTGACTTATGCAGATCTTTCGGCTGTTAACCCTGCTGTGTGGACTTCATGGAAAAGCGAACTGCTTTCAGAGCTATATCGAAAATCTAAATCAATGCTTGAAGATCAAATTTCGGGTGAAGAACTGCTCATGTCGGGAGCTTATTTTGTTCCCGGAGAAATAAGTAAACATTCCGATTTAATTTCTGATGAACACGTTCAAGAGCATATGGAATCAATTACGGATGCCTCTTACATTTATCAGTTTAGTGAGAAAGAAATTGCATCACACGTTGAAGAGATACAAAAAGGGACAACTATTTCAACTCTTTTTAAAGAGCTTGAAAATTTTACAAACATGACAGTTATTACAATGGATTTTCCCTCACTGCTTTCTAAAATGTGCGGTGTGCTTTCAATTAACGATGCCAACATTCATGATGCAAAAATATTCACTCGAAGAGATGGTGTAGTAATTGATACTTTTAATGTTACTGATTTTAGAACGCACAAAAAATTAGATCCCTCACGTTATGATAAAATAAGTAAAGATATGAATGCGGTAATTTCAGGAGTATTGAAGTTGAATGTTGAGTTTGCAAAAATGAAATCTCGATGGCGAAGAATTGAAAGCAAATTATTTAAACGATCGGGGAAAATAAAAATCTTATTCGATGAACATGAGAAATATACAATCATTGATATATTCTCCCCTGATAAACTCGGATTTCTTTATCAAGTAACTTCTGAAATGAATGAGCTGGGATTGGTAATCTACTTTGCAAAAATTTCTACAAAGGGAGATGATATTGTTGATTCATTTTACGTACTTGATAGAAATGGAAAGAAAATTCCTTCTTATGATCAGGAGTTTGTGAAATTCGAGTTGACACAAACAATAAACCAAATGTTATAGGAAAATTATTTGAGCACTTCATCTAATGAAAAGCCCATAGGAGTTTTTGATTCCGGAATTGGTGGTTTAACCGTTGTTAAGCATCTTTCAACAGTTTTACCCAATGAACACATTGTTTATTTTGGTGATACAGCACGCGTCCCTTACGGATCAAAATCTAATTCAACAGTAATAGATTATTCAATTCAAGACACCAATTTCCTTTTGCATAAGAATGTTAAGATTGTTGTGGTTGCTTGCAACACTGTCTCATCAATTGCTATTTCTGATTTGCGAAAAAAATTTAATGTTCCTGTAATCGGTGTAATTTTACCGGGAGCTGAATTTGCGGTTAAACAAACAAGAAATAAAAAAGTTGGAGTTATAGGTACCCGTGCAACAATAAATAACAAAGCTTACTCCAGAGCAATTAAAAATTTGGATAAAAATATTAAAGTATTTGAAAAAGCTTGTCCTTTATTTGTCCCGTTAGCTGAGGAAGGATGGACTCATCATCAAGCAACCTATGAAATTGCAGAAGAGTATTTAAAAGAATTGAGAGAAAAAGAAATTGATACGCTCGTTCTTGGATGCACGCACTACCCTATTCTCGCAGATGTAATTCAAGAAGTTATTGGAAACAATGTCAAGCTTATTGATTCGGGAATTGCAACAGCGGAAGTTATTAAAAGCGAAATTCATAAATCTGGTTTACAGTCAACCCCAACTATGCAAGGTAATCTTGATTTATTTGTCAGCGATATTCCAACTAAATTTCAAGAAGTAGCCGAATTGTTTTTGGGAAAAGCAGTAAAAGCAGCAGTAAAAGTTGATTTGGAAGAATTGGTAAACAAACCCAGTTTCTTAACGAAATAATCAAGCAACGATAAGAAACTGGGTTTGTAATCTTAGAAAAGAAGGGGAGTTATTAAGAATAATCTTCAGAATTGAAGTTAGCCGCATCACAAATCTTCTTTGCTATAAGCGATTTAGTTTTCTATTTTCCTTTCGCGTCCGTAAATCCTTTTAGAAGTTAACGGATGAACGTTAATCACTTTTCATCAACATAAGGAGGTACGCTTATGCGTATAAATCAAATTCTTTTTTGGTCAGTTGGTGTTATGCTTTTGTTCGTCACGCCACTTTCATTTACCCAAGAAATGAAAGATCAACTTTTTGTTATTCATGAAGAAGTTGCTAAAGTTGATATGATTGGGCAATATGAAAAAACCTCAACCGAATGGGTACAAATGATGCATGATGCCGGACTTGATATTTCTGAAATTCATGCTTCACAAAGAGATGATTTTCATTATTACTACTTAATACCCATCTCAAATTATGCAGAGATAGACGGGATCTTTCCGAAATTTCAGGAAGCAGTTTCAAAGTTAGATAAAGATAAATGGAGTCAATTTACGGCTGAAAACGATAAAACTATCGAAACAAACCGTGAGTTTGTAGCCAGATTGTCTGCAAGTCTTTCTTACGTCCCCAAAGAACCGCGATTGAAACAAGGTGAAGCTAAATTTATTCACTGGATCTTCTTTAACTATAAGCTCGAAAAACGTAAAGAGGTAATGGACGTACTGAAAGAATGGAAAAAGCTTTATGAGGATAAGAATATTCCTCATGCTTACGATATCTGGCTGATGGATATGGGCGAAGATAATAATATGATGGTTCTAACCGAACAAGCAAAGGATGCAATTGATTTTTATCAAACAATGGAATCAATTGACAAGAAAGTCCAGCAGGAAGAGCAAAAACTTTGGGCAAAGTTTTCACCGCTTGTATACAAAATGGAGCAGAAGTATGGAAA
>DAIMIJ010000016.1:0-14165 GCA_036722835.1 Ignavibacteriaceae bacterium
CCGGAAGAAGAATATTTTGGAGAAGTATGTGTCAGCTCTCCTTTTAGTTTTTTTAGATCATGGAAAACGGGAAATAACTCACCATCCGATGCAGCGATATTAGCCCCAGCAGCTTTGATGAAAGAACTCGAGATCGTAACAGCATACAATGCTGATTGCCCTGCTTGCAGCGAATCCGGTCCTGAAATGAAAACCAATACATCATTTGAGGATACTTCATTATGACATGTGCATCCTTTTTTATTTTTTTTTGTTCGACCAACTATTCCCTCTTCTTTTGCATAGATGATTATTGTTGAGACTATGAATAAAATTAATCCTGCATTTATTACGTTCTTTTTTTGAAAAGCTAAAAACATAAATGTCCTTTTTTATTACCAGTATAGTTCTCTAAGCTTTAATAAAGTGACACGGCTTGGTTGAATCTATAACAAACTTGATTTGGGATGCAGGCAGCTGGTTGATAAAGGAAAAAAAGGGGGATGTGATAGTTACGATTATTAATATGTTTTAAGAAAATGTGGGTGAAATTTTGTAATTGTTCGAGAAAACTGGGATCACTCAATTACAAATAAATACTCTGGACATTCACAGAAAAAATCAAGGACGTATTTTCAGAACTTAACCCTTTTTAACTTAAGCACGTATAAATTGGAACTTAACGAGAATTAATTATTCGGCAGGATATTTCTTATTTATGAATTAATTATTCAGATTTCAGTTCATCTTTACTTGTTTGAAAAGCGCTTGGTTCCCAGTCTAAACCTTCACACGGCAAATTTTCTTGAGTGGGATGTGTATCATGTTTCATGCAAAGTACTGCCGACTTATCAAAATGCAAACAGCTTGAACACAAAGTTGATTCGATAATATCTTTATTTTTTTCTTCAAACAGCCGATAATGAATAATTGCAGGATGAACTATCACTCCGTAAATAGCAAATAAGGTAAGCACCCACCAAAACTGGAAATCCAAATAACCCTGAAGAAGCCAAACCAAAGGAATGGTTATTGCGGCTCTAATAATTGTCCAGAATACAATCTCACCCAATTTATTTCCTTAATACTTTTTAATTTTTAGGAAAGATATAATTCCTTTTGTTAATAAGAAAGCACATTTTTATAATCGGACTATAATGATCCCAAATGACGGTACCGTCCAAAATAAATCTGAAATAGGAAAAAGGTTTTAATAATTATGAGTATTAACCAGATTTTAATTTGTTTTGAATTCAGTCCCGCCATTAAATATCTCTTACTGCATGCTTTCTTAAGAAAAATCTTCTGGCGGGTTGAAAAGATTTTTCATCAGTAGCTTATGTCTATTTTCATAATTTTTAAGGTGAGAAGGTCTAATGAATTCTTCTTATTTTGTTATTAAGGTTATTCATTTTAGAAGTTTAATTTGCAGGATGATATTTATTTTTCAGAAATCTTAGTAACATTATACAACCTAATGAAATAAAACCTTATTACTTTCTTTTATTTGGATGCAGCCAGTCATATAATTTCATAAAGAGATGAATCTTAAAACTATTTTGAACAGATATCCAAAATGAAGTTAAAAACGGATTGGGTTTGACCAAAACAACTGATGTGAATTAAAATTTTTATAGTTATATTTGTTGGCAATTTGAGAGTATTAGGTTCTTTAACCAGACTTTTAAAATGATTTATTTAATTGAGAGGATGGGAAATCTAGTACAATTAAATGCGGTTATTATCAAAAAAGTGAGCGTGGGTGGGATCGAACCACCGACCCTTTGCTTAAAAGGCAAATGCTCTACCACTGAGCTACACGCCCTCAATATTTGGAGCACAAATATAAAAATTTGAGGTTGTAATTCAAATAAATTCAATAATTAGAATAATTAAGCTATGACTAAAAATTCAAAAATTTTGGTTTGTGATGACGATGAAACCTTAAGCTATCTGCTTAAAGAGCAGTTGCTCGAAGAAGGATTTACTGTTGATACCGTTTATGATGGTAAATATGCCATTGAGGCACTTAAACGTAAAAATTACGACTTGCTGCTTCTTGATTTAAATATGCAGGAAGTTTCCGGTGAAGAGGTTTTAAAGTTTATCAGTGATTATAATCCTTCTCTTATTGTTGTTATTCTCACCGCACAAAATGAAATTCGTAAAGCAATTGACTGCATTAAGATGGGGGCTTACGATTATATCACCAAACCATATGAATTTGATGAGCTCCTTGTAACGATTAATAATGCTGCGGAACATAAATCTCTTTTAAACAAGAACACCGCTCTAATTGATAGAGTAAATAAAAAACTTCCCCATAACATTGTTGGTGACAGCCCTCAACTTCAAAAAATTATTAACCTTGCAAGCAAAGCTGCGCTTTCTGATTCAAATATTCTTATTGAAGGAGAAACCGGAACAGGTAAGGAGCTTTTTGCCGAATACATTCACAAACATTCGACAAGGGCAGACAAACCTTTTGTGGTTATCAATTGTGCATCGCTTCCCGATCAATTAATTGAAAGCGAACTCTTCGGTCATGAACGCGGCGCATTTACCGACGCAAAAAGTTCCAAGCAGGGTTTAGTTGAAATTGCAAATGGCGGCACTTTATTCTTAGATGAAATTGGCGAACTTAGCTTATCGCTTCAACCAAAGCTTTTACGATTTCTTGAAAATGGTGAATACCGAAGAATTGGCGGTGTCACAAATCTAAATTCCAACGTTAGAGTAATTGGAGCGACAAATAGAAATCTGCTGGAAGAAGCCGATAATAAAAATTTCAGAAGAGATTTACTCTTCCGCTTAAATGTTATAACGCTAACTATTCCTCCCCTAAGAGACCGACGAGATGACATACCTGTACTTGCTAATTTTTTCCTTGAAGCAAAATCACCAATAAGATCGCCCAAAAAACTTTCACCAAAATCTGAATTGGCTCTTTTGAATTATAATTTTCCCGGCAATGTTCGTGAGCTTGAACATACTATTGAACGTGCAATTATTTTTTCGGAAGGCGAATTTATAGACACTGACGATTTGAACCTCCCGGTAAGTTCAACTGCAAAAAGCACACAGGCATTAATGGACGAAGAAGATATTCGAATTACCGAAATATTAAGCATGGATGAAATGGAAAAATATCATATTGCTAAGGTGCTTAAACTTAATAGGTGGGATCGAACTCAAACGGCAAACCAGCTTGGCATTAGTCCTAAAACGCTTTACACAAAAATAAAAAAGTACGAAATCAGGCAAGATTGAATAAATGCTGAACGATATAATTTCTAACTATGCTCTTTCCGAGCTTTTAGAAGTTGAAGGCAATTCTCTGGCTATTGCTGATAAGGACGGAAATATTCTATGGTGCAACAAAAGTTTCAAAGAAGATTCCGGTTTTGCAAAAATTAAAGGCAGATCATTTTATGCTCTTTTCAGCTTACCAGATGATGGTGATCGGAGCACTTTAGAAAAGAAGAAACCTCTCAATATTACTTTGCCCACGCTTCAAGACTTAAGCATTTATCCTTTAGTTAAAAAAAATAAGCTCGATGGTTATTTTTTAAGAATATTTCCCACCCACATTAAAAGATATCTGAGTGAACAACATGAAAATGTGATTCAAAGGAACATTGAATTCCAGAAGGAACTGCACGATATTCTTAGTTTGCTTGTAAAAGAGAACTCCTTAACCGTACTATCTGAAGAAATTTTGATGAGATGCAAAAAATTGACCGACAGCAAATCAGGACTAATTGCCTTTTACGAAGAAGATAAAAAATATGAAATTCTCTTTGATAAGACGAACGATCAAATACCAAACAAACCAGAAGTAGAACAAGAATTGAAAGCAAGTTTTTCTTTTATTACTAAGTGGTTAACTGTAAATAAAAAACCCTTAATAATCACAACTACACCAAATAGTATTGGCTTTAACTTAACTCACGTTTTACAATCCGATTATTTATTGATTTCGCCATGTTTTATTCAAAATAAATTATTAGCTGCGGTTATTCTCGGTAAAAAAGACAACAAATTTTCGCATCATGAGATGGGTAACATTGAACAATTATCATCACTACTCGCCTTTACAATAAGCAGCATAAAGGTACGTGAACTAAATGCTGAAATTGAGAAAAAGCTTCTACAAGGACAAAGACTTGAGACCATAGGAAAATTGTCCAGCGGTATGGCTCACGATTTCAACAACCTGCTCTCTAGTATTTTCGGCAGCTTAAACCTGCTCAAGAAACGTGTCCCTCAAGCAGAAAATATTACCCGAATGATTGATAACATAGAGAATTGTGCCGTGAGGGCAAGAGATCTAACCAAAGGATTGTTGTCCTTTGGTAAACCTACTTCCAAGCAAAAGGAATTAATAAAACCCAATTTGCTTATTGCTGAACTTTCCAAGGTAATTAATCAAACATTTCCTAAAGAACTTACCTTTGAAAGCAACAGTGAAGAAAAGATAAATAATATTTTAGGAAATCCAACTGAAATTTATCAGATATTATTAAACTTATGTGTAAATGCTAAGGAAGCTATTCGCGGTGCAGGCAAAATAACTTTATCGGCGAAGAACGTTGTAGTTAACCATAAAAACATTTCAAACTTTCCGTGGCTTGATAAGGGTAAATACGTATGTTTTTCTGTCACCGACACTGGCGAGGGAATATCAGAAGAAAATATCCGTAAAATTTTTGACCCCTACTTCTCCACTAAGAAAAAAGAAACAGGATCGGGCTTGGGATTATATGTTACATACGGCATAATCAAATCTCATATGGGACACGTTGATGTTACAAGCAAGCTTAATGAAGGAACAACATTTAATGTTTACATTCCGGTTTATGAACCAATCTCTATTGAAACAACTACGGAATCGTCTGAAAAAATTATCTTGTTAGCTGATGATGAAATAATGTTAAGAGATTTACTCGCTGAACTTTTAGAATCCAGTGGATTTAATGTAATTGGGGTTACCTCCGGCGCAGAAGTGTTAAAAGTTTTAACCGAAGAAATGAAAGTAGATTTAGTGATTATTGATTATAATATGCCGGGCATGAATGGGTTAGAATGTGCAGAACATATACGAAAACTTAATTACAAAATGCCGATCATATTATCTACGGGCAGCTTATCTGTCGAAGCTAGCTCAGATGTCAAAAAAGTAGGGGTTACAAGCTTAGTTACAAAGCCATACGAATTCGACACCATGCTTTCAACTATCCGCAGTCTCATCTAAAAATTTTTCAACAGTATCTTTTTCTCTCGCAACTTCTACTATCTTAACATTTTTTGTGTATTCTGAAGTTAGCGGTTTTTTAATTGCATTTAGCTGATTAAGAATATTTGTAATCTCATTAATTCCCGTTTCAATATAATTCAAACGATTTAAGATTGCTTCTTTTGAAATCTGCTCTTTATTTAATTCTCTCTTAATTGCTGCAGAAGAGAGACTTATCAATGTTAGCGGCTGCTTAATTTTGTGATTGGTTGTGCCAACAGTCGCAGCATATATGTTTCGCTTTTCTGCTTCGACTACTTGCTTATGCGCCTCAGCTAATTTCAAAGCAGAGTTTATTCTTGCTAACATCTCCACTTTTTCAAATGGCTTTTTGATGTAATCGAATGCCCCAGCATCTAATCCTTCTTTAGCATCATCGGCACCAGATTTAGCCGTGACAATTATTATTGGAATGTCTGCGGTTACAGTATCTTGTTTAAGAATTTTACAAACTTCTATCCCTGTCATTTCGGGCATCATAACATCTAAAAGAATAAGATCGGGCATATCGCTTGTTGCTTTTGCAATACCCGTTTTTCCATCATAAGCCGTTACTACTTCATAACCTTCATTCTCAAGCCTGTCTTGAAGCATGAATACATTTTCAGGTAAATCATCAATAACCAATATTCGTTTCATATTATACTGCTCTCATCTTTGAAAATAATTTTTCAATTTTAAATGAAATAACTCCTGTATTGACCGGCTTAGTTATGTAATCGTCAAATCCATTTTTAAGAATGATCTGTCTATCTTCCAGCATAGCGCGTGCCGTAACCGCAAATACAGGGATGTGCCTCCATTTAGGGTTTTCACGTATCTTTTTAATTGTTTGAAACCCATCCATTTCTGGCATCATTATGTCTAACAAGATAAGATCAGGTAAATTTTCCTCTAATATCTTGAGGCATTCGAGTCCATTTTTGGCAATCGATGTTTTACAATTACAAGATTGAACGATTTCATTAATTGTAAATAAAGTATCAGGATCATCGTCAACAATTAAAACTTCTCCCAAAAATTCATTTCCTGTCTGACTACCTCCCGCAGGTAAAATGTGAATCAGCTCCTCGGTAATATATTTCTCTTCCACCGGTTGTTTGTTAACTGTATCTTCAACAAAGTATGAAAGTTCATCCATTCTGATTCTGTCACTAACAATTTTTAACACATCGAGAGGATGACATTTGGATTTAAGCGTTATATCTTCAACTATATGCTGAAGCGAACTTTTTTCTTCATCATTTAAATCTTTTGCTGTGCTGATAATTATTGGTATGTGTTTGGTCTCTTTATGATTTCTTAGCTCATGCGTCAGTGTAATTCCATCTATTCCAGACATAAGTAAATCAAGAACTATTAGATCTGGTTGAACATCAACTATCTTATTGAATGCAAACTGACTGTCTTTAATAAAGTGGACCGCAACACCATCATTAAGTAATGCTGCGCTGAATCGGTCAAACTCTAATTCATCATCATCAATCAAAACAATTGTTTCTATTTTCTTGCGAGAATAGTTTTCCAATTTGTTAATAGCGGAAAGGAGTTCGTTATGTGAAATCGGTTTTACGAAATACTCGAAAGCTCCAAGCCCATAACCAAGATTTTTATCTCCATTAATTGAAACAAGAATTACGGGAATGT
Source organism: Ignavibacteriaceae bacterium (assembly GCA_036722835.1). Taxonomy (GTDB): domain Bacteria; phylum Bacteroidota; class Ignavibacteria; order Ignavibacteriales; family Ignavibacteriaceae; genus XYD12-FULL-36-8. The sequence continues at coordinate 6,923 of DAIMIJ010000016.1, forward strand.
CTTTAGTTGCCGGATCTTCCTTTAATTCTTTGAGAGCAGTCCAGCAATCTTTATTGGGAAGAAGCAAATCCAAAGAAATTGCAAATGGCTGCAGTTCTATTGCAAGATTAATTCCCTTTGCGCCATTGTCTGCATAAACAACATTGTAACCTTTTGATTCTAAATATTCTCCGATGGTAAGACGAACTTCGGCATCATCATCAATTATAAGTATCGGATTTTTTCGGTTTTTCCTTAATGGTTCAACATTAACAAATCTTTTTTCTTTATTCTTTCCTGATGAAACTTTAAAGGGTATTGCAAATGTGAAAATCGAACCTTTATTAAGCTGACTTTCAACACTTAGTACACCGTTTAGCATATCAGCCATTTTTTTGCAGATTGATAATCCCAAACCTGTGCCGCCGTATTTTCGAGTGTTTGTTCCATCTATCTGCCTGAATTCTTCAAATATTATTTTTTGATCATCCGCGGATATACCAATTCCCGAATCTACAATATCAAATCTTAATCTATTTCCCGGCTCAGTTTCAATATTAAGCTCTACTAATCCTTTTTCGGTGAACTTAATTGCATTACCGAGTAAATTGATTAGGACTTGGGTTACTTTTCCTCTGTCGGTACTGATAAAAACATTCGTATTGGTTTTTCTAACGATCTTAAGCTCCAAATGTTTTTTTACAACTAATGGCTTAATTGAAGCTTCAACATCAAAAATTATATCTTCAAGAAGAACTTCATCGTTCTTAAGCTCCATCTTTCCAGCTTCAATTTTGGAAAGATCAAGAATATCATTTATTAAATTCATCAAACGCTTGCCGCTACGATGAACTATCTCAAGGCGTTCTTTAGTCTTTAAACTTAAGGAAGAGGTTTCCTCGAGTATTAGCTCTGTCAATCCGAGTACTGAATTCATTGGTGTACGCAACTCGTGAGACATGCTTGCAAGAAATTGGGATTTCAGTTTTGTAGATTCCTCAGCCCTCAACTTTTGAACTTCAAGCTCACGTGCTTTATCCTTAAGCTGATCATGTAATTTTATTAATGATTCGTTTTGCTGTTTTATTTGTTGATTCTGTTTTTGATATTCTTCATTCAACAGTTTTAGCTCAACAACAAGATTTTCAAGCTGTACAAATGCAAAAGCGTTGGTTAAGCCGATTGCAAGCTGTTCTTGAATCTTTGCTAAGTAATTTTTTACTTCCTGAGATGGCTTATCCAAACCGCCAAGTTCTAAAAGAGCAATTACTTCATTGTTATAAATAATTGGAATCAGCAGCATGTGCTTAATTTCAAGAGAGATAATCCCAGATGAAACCGTTGGAAAATTTTTTTCAAAACTAAGTTCAAGAATTTCTCGATTCTTAATTGCCGAATCAAAAAACTCAAAATCTTCCGCAGCAGTTTTTCCTTTAATTCCATATGAACGAATCAACGTAATAGAATTATTCTTTACTGCATAAATTGCCCCGACGGCAAATCCGCAAGTTTTAATAATTTTATTCAACGCTGCATCAGCAATTTCTTTCAACGAAGCATTCCTATTAATTAGAGCCAGGAAATCGGAATATTCAGTAATTGCACGATCATGTTTATCTAACTCGTCAAGCATGCTATTGAAAGCGGATGCTAACCGTCCGATTTCATCGTTCGATTTGATTTCAATTTTATTTTTAAAGTTTCCTTGTTTTGTAAGCTCAGTTGCACTGCTCAGCGAGCTAAGCTGGCTCCTAATTTTTTGTGTAAAGACAAAAGTCAAAATGAGCGAAAGAAATACCCCCGCTATTCCGACTGTGATTAAAATATATTTTATGCTTAATCTTAAATCCGCCGCTTCATTCAGTGTTAAGAATATTAGAAAGTTGAGACTCTGATTTTCATTAATGTTCGAAGAAATGCTGCACAATGTTGTTATAATATCGGCTTGATCTGAATCTTCAGTATAAATATCAAATTTTTCTCGTCGGGATAAATTATTATAAGCTTTATTCAGAAAGTAAATGTACTTTTGATTTGAGGATTGATTGGAAACCTGCAGCGTAGAATTACCGGTTATAGTTGCAACTTGAGCATTTATTTTTTGAGCTATGGAATTAAGAAATTCATCCGTAAGTAAACGACCATAATAAACCGAAGCGCCATCTTGAAATGTATGGCTTTTAATTACTGCCGAAGGATTATCGCCTATAAATTCTTCAAGCGATGATACCTTTGGCGAAAGATTAACCCCTTCTTTTGCAACTGACCGCGAATAGAAATTTGCATTTTTTGAATCTTGCTCTAAAATAAAATCAATACTGGTAGATTTTAATCTTTCCTTAGAAAATAATTCCGATCTTGATAGTTGAGTAAAATCATCTTCAGTTTTCTGAAAAGTTTCGTTGTATGCTAAAATAAAATCGTGAGAAGATTTAAGCAGGTATTTGGATTGTAAACTGGTAAGAACGTTATACATTATAGAATAGAAAGCAAAGGAAGCGCTTCCTATAATCAATACTACTACAAAAAAGTTAATAAAAAGTATTCGATAGCTTATTTTCATTACTAATCATCTCGCTGCAGAACCTTACGAATTGTTATTAATAATTCATCTAAGTCATAAGGTTTACTAATAAAATCACAGGCACCAAGCCGTGCCGAATCTATAGCGCTCTTCACATCGGCATATGCTGTCAGTACAACGACTTTTACATCAAATTTATTTTCTGAGATTTCTTTTAGAACCTCATAACCGTCTTTTTCGGGCAGCACCAAATCTAGAAGTATAAGATCAACTGAATTGGTTTTCAGATAATCATATACTTCTGTACCACTTAAAAGAAAATCTGTATCATATCCTACTTCAGACAGCTCTTCCTTTAAGGTGGTACAAACAGCTAAATCGTCATCAACAATTAATATTGATTCCATAAACCGGCTCTAATTGCCGCTTCCCGGTTCTTGATTGAATTCATACATTTTTAATTTTGCTCTCTGTTTCAGTACTTCATCACGAACAGGAGTAGTAGAGCTTGTCCCGGCTAAACGATCTTTTAATGTTGGAACAAGTTCTGCTTTAAGAAGAATTACAAGTTCTTTTTTAGTTAATCGAACTTCATCGGTGCCGAAGAGATACCTCAACCCGAAAACATACCATGGAAGATCTTTAAGAAATGGTACACCCGATCGTATTTTAACCTCATCATTAACAAATAGTCCGCCGATTATGGTTTCCTCACCATTAAGCATTATTACTTCTGTTGAAGCTTGAGTTTTATTGATTATTGTGTTAGAAGGATCGGGCACAAAAGTGCTTCTTTCAGCAGTAATTTTTAACAGAGTGTAATCAACACCTTCCTCATTTATTACATAAGGAGTTACGTTAATGATTGTACCGGTTGAGAAAAAATTCTCAATAATATTTCCTGCAAAATCTTTTTGCTTAATAGATATATCTGATCCAACCTGAATCCTTCCCGGGCGGCCGTCTCTAACAACTATATTAGGACTTGCAATTACTTCACCGATGTTTTCAGTTTCAAAAAATTTGAAGATTGCTGTAGCTTCGCCAAAAAGATTCCCTACGTTAAAATCACCTGCGGCACCTAAATCAAATGTTGGTTCCTGCACAGTAGCTGTTCCTTGGCTTTGATTTTGAGTTTTATCAACACCTAAAAGTCCGCCAAGATCCAATCCCTTACCTTGCAAAATAAGTTTCCAGTCCACTCCTCTTTTTCTTGCCTCATTTACGTCCATTTCAAAGAACACGGCTGAAATTTTCACTTCACGTGAATCAACCGGAACATAAGTATCGGCGGTTCTATTCTCAATTTTCTCGCCCCTCTTTTTAATGATAATCACATCTTCTTTTTCTTCATACATTAGTCCACGATATTGAACCAATACAACCAAAGCTTTTTCATACTGCATATTCTCAATTTCCAGCCCGATTGGTTCTGCACTTTGGTAGGTTGATACTATCTTTTTTCCTTTCATGCTTTCGCTGACCTTGCTTAGGAGATCAACGGCTTGATCAAATGGGAGATTGGAAGACATGGTAACCAACTCGTCCGGGTTTACATAACCTTTGAATTGTCTTTCAAGGTATTGCTGAGATAACCCGGTTAAAGATACAAATGCACTCAGCACTAATGATAAGATAACTGTTTTCATAATTTCTACTCTCATTTATTTTTTCTTATTTACTTCTTCTTTTTCCAAATACAATTCTACTTTTTCGATTACACCGCCTCTATTAATAATAAACTTTACCTTATTATTTTTATAATCGATGCTGGTCAAATATCCAAGATAAATCGGCTCGCCTTCCCACAGTAAGAATGTATTGCCCGTTGCGTCTGTCAGAAATGCGCCTTCAGGAACAAGTGCAAGAAGTTTTGCCCCCTGAATATCAAGTAGTCCTTCTGTGTTTGATGGAATATCATTCCTCAACAATGGATAGAATGCATCATACAGTGGACGAGCAACAAGGTCATTCTCAACAAACTCTGCAGTTGCAAAGCGGTTGTCGTTTGAAAAATAAACATGAACAACTAAAGTGAAGGCGACGAGGAATTTCGGTCCTTCCTCTTTTTCATTTTTAACAAGGCTTCCAAGATTTATGGATGTAATTTTCTTCAGCTCTTTACTCTGCTCAATTCCATAAATGAATCTGTAAAGATCGTTATAAGGGGCTACACCTTTAACATTATATTCATAGTAATAAAAATCCCGCTCTTGTTTTTGTTCACCATACTCAACATCAACTTTTGTATCCTCGGATAGTCTATTTGTCAACTGGGTTACAAAATCATAAAACTTTACAGACGAAAGATTTTGCGGTATATTGAATTTTCTGGCTGCTAATACAGAATCAAGAACCACGGATCTTTTGTACAGATCTTCATATTGAAGATTTAACTGCTCGGTGTTGTAGTCATTTGCTTTTAATTCTCTTAGTTTTTCTTCTTTAGCAGATAATTCGCCGCGTTGAAAAATTAAAATATATGCTCCACCGGCTATCAAAATAAATAACAGCAGCCCGACAAGAGCAAATGTGTTTTTTAGTTTCCTGGTCATTGTGTTACTTTGGGAAATTGTGATAGATTAAATTTTAGGTTAAAACGATAAGCGTTTTCCTCACGAATAGATTCGAAAAAAATTCCTTTTAATTCAGAACCATCAACTGAGTATGCAAATTCTGTGGGTGATAATTTTGATAATGCGAAACCTTCCAGGGCTATGTTGTTTCCATCTTCGCCCACCTTTGTAAGCCAAATATTTTGCTTGGCACCAAAGAAATCGGAAAAATGTTCTGTCAACTTTGACCAAACACCTGTTCCGACAGATGCTGAATCTAATATTGCCTGAGTCTGATCAAACCCGCTGATTTTACTTTCAAGATTGGCAATGCGTCCAAGTATTTCCTGGTTCTGTCTGAGCAAGACTGTTTGCTGAACAATTTCTTTTTCCAGTTCATTTGACCTTTTATTATTCATCAATATTTGAAGTGTTAAAAAGAAAGTTGCTCCAAATAATAATGGAAGGATTGCATAACCGTGCCATGCAAACTGAAATACCTTCTGTTCTTCTCTAACATACCTTGGCAGAAAGTTTATACTCTCCGGGTGTTTTTGTGCTTGGTCGTCAAAGTATTCGTTTGCTGTAGCTAACAATATGCTGTATGCTGAAATTGAGGATTGGACTTCGGAGCCCAGTAATGAAGAATCTATTTCATCGAATTCTAATCTAGAAACATTGGCTTCGGGAAAGGTACCATAAAAAGAGAGAATCAAATTTTCAGAGTCATCTTCACCGCAAACAATAATATTATCGAGGGATGTTATTCCTCCATTATCCATTTCAAGTAGAATTTTAGAGAAATAAACATCGTAAGTGTGAAGATTTAAAGTACCAATATCAAGCGTTGCACCAATGTGCTTTAATTTTCTTCCTTGCAGGAAGATAAGCTTGCTATACTCTTTACCGATATAAACAATAAGAGATTGATCATCAGGGAAAAACTTCTTTTTCTTAGCAACATAATTAGCAAGCGATACTTCTGCACTTTTAATGGTTGGAATTTTGTAAAACCTCTTGCCATTATACCCGGCAAGTGAGTTAATCAATTTAACACAGCTTGCTTCTCCGCTGAGAAAGACAGCCAGCGAAGATTTATCAGCAAGTTCAACATACGCTAATTCATCTTTGCTTACTGTTATGTTCTTAGTTTCAGAAATGTCATTAATAAGATCTTGAACAAACTTAGATGATTTGCCTAATTTACTTCCCTCATAAACATGGTAATGCAGTGCTGGTTCGGTAAGAATAGGAATAAATAAGCTGTTATTCAGATTAATTCCTTTGAGAGATGTGCTTATTAGCGCTAAACCTGAAGTGCTAACCACGTCTACTTCAGTAATAGAAGATCCTTTATCCAAATCCTCAAAAGAAAGGTCGTCAGTATCTACTTTAAGATTAGTTATACCTTCGGCTACCTCAACGGGGGGTTGAACGACACTAAACGAACCGGTTTTGAGAATTCTGATTTTCTCTTTTTCTTTTTCTACTGCGGCAATTTTTGTTTCATTGCCTTCGCAAAATACACATACAATAGGTTTCATTAGATGGCCGATAAAAGTTGTTGAATTCTTGTTTTGTTATTGGCATATGCAATAGCATTTTCCAGCGATATTTTTTTACTTTGATATAATCGCTTCAAATCCTGTTCCATAGTAATCATACCCATCGGACCGCCTTGATTTATCATTAAGTAAATTTCACTTGTGGTATTGTTCTTAATTGCAGCTTTCACGCTGGGGGTAACTATCAAAACTTCCTTTGCTAAGATTAATTTACCATCCACCCCTGGAAGCAGTTTTTGTGAAACTATGGACACTAAAACGTCTGCTAATCTATGTCTCACCCTCTCTTGTTCATGAGGATTAACCTCTGCAACAATTCTATCTATTGATTCAACCGCAGAAGAAGTGTGTAAAGTTGAGAAAACTTTATGCCCAGTATCCGTAACTTCGAGTGCAGCAAAAATTGTTTCGGGATCTCTCATTTCACCGATTACAATAATATCAGGATCTTGTCTCATCGCTTGAATAACACCATCTTTAAAGGAGATGACATCTCTGCCAACTTCTCTGTGTTTAATTATACATTTGTTCGAACGATGAACATATTCTATGGGCGAAGCAACTATAATAACGTGAGCGGGATCGCACTTATTATGTTCGTCAATTATCGCATCAAGTGT
>DAIMIJ010000016.1:14265-16792 GCA_036722835.1 Ignavibacteriaceae bacterium
GGTACCAAAAGATTCAAATCAAATTTTATGCAAGTAATTTCTGGTCTGAGTTTTATTTTTTTAACAATTTATTGAGGAATGGGGGGTGACTCTTGGTAATTATTACCTTAGCAAAGGGGGATACTACTCGTCGCTAGTTGAAGAGAGCACTTCTTCTATTGAGGTAAGTCCTAAAATAACTTTTTCGATACCAGAGTCTCTCAATGATTTCGAACCGTCTTTTTTAGCTTGAATTCTTATCTTTTCCTCATCGACTTCAATACCTGAGCGCACAATGATTTGTCGTATCTCTTTTGTGAAATAAAGTGCTTCGTGTATCGCCATTCTTCCTTTGTAGCCAGTTCCATTACATTTATCACATCCTTTTGCGGCATAAATTGTATGCTTTTTTATTTCGTCAATATCTACACCGGCAGCAGACAATAAATCCTCATCCAGTTTAGTAACCTTTGTTTTACAGGTATCGCATAATTTGCGAACCAATCTTTGCGCCACAATGATGTTTATTGCATAAGCAATTAAAAACGGCTCAATACCCATTTTGTACAACCGGGCTACCGCACTAGGGGCATCATTAGTATGTAAAGTTGAAAAGGTTAGGTGACCGGTGTTTGCCAATTTTATAGCGACCTCAGCAGTTTCTTTATCTCTCATCTCACCCACTAAAACGATGTCAGGATCATGACGAAGAATAGACCTAATTGCCTGTTCAAAATCCATTTTGTAGCCAATTTTAAGCTGGCGTGCACCCTCGATCACATATTCAACAGGGTCTTCTACTGTAAGAACGTTTACGCTTGGATCAATTACCTGGTAAAGTGCTGCAACTAACGTGGTGCTCTTACCGCTTCCGGTTGGACCTGTTAAAATAACCATCCCTTGCGGCTGATTGATAGATTTAACAAATGCATCTTTGGCATAGCCGGTAAGCCCAAGCTTATCTAAGTCTTTAACAACCTTTCGGTCATCAAGAATTCTTATTACCACGCTTTCAAATTTATTTCTTAATTCAGTGCCTACCATTGGAAGAACTGAAACTCTGAATCTTATTATTTGACCGTCAATCTCTCTCTGGATAGAGCCGTCTTGAGCTTTTTCTCTTTCGAATCTATCCATGCCTCTCGAACGATCTTTAATAACTGCAACAACTGCTTCGGGAAGGGTGTTTTCCTGAATATGCCATGGCTGAAGATTTCCATCTATACGAATAAGAATTTCGGTTTTGTGACCCGATTTAGGTATAAAGTGAATATCGCTCGCACCTTTTCGAACACCTTCTACCAAAGCACCTTCTAAGAGATTTATTAATGCACTCTTATTTATTTCGGCATCCAGCTCTTGTTCATCAAGGCCAGCTTCATCATTCTCAATTTCGAATTCCGATGCAGTCTCTTCCATCTGCTTCAGAAAAGTATTTTCCGGAGGAAGTATTGATTGACTTATTCTATCATAATCTTTCTTTTTTAGGAACGCCACTTCATATTTTCGGGCATTCAATGCATAAGCTATTCTGGGAATACCTCGATCGGTAGGATCTATTGCTGCGAGGATTAATTTATCTCTTAATCTTTCATCATACGCATAAGGAATTACCTTATGCTCAGCCATCATTTGTTTTAATTGATCGCTGACTTTATCAACCGCTTGTTTTATTGTTTCAATTTTATGATGTAATTGCTCACCTTCCGGCAGTTCAAGTTCGCGGAAAGCATAAAGTATTGAAACTTCTTTAAATATTGTATCATGATCAAAATCAAAATTTTGCACCAATATCTGGGCGAGGTTTCGCTTTATTTTCCCCTTCTCTTCCGATTTGACATTCAGCGCCTTTTCGAGAATTGGTGTATCGATTATTCCTTTTTTGAAAAGGAGGTAACCGATTTTATCGGACATGCCCAGATTGGTTTCGATCATCCGATATTTCTTTCAATATTAATTTGATTTGATGCTCCAGGTGTCGGCGGTCTTACTGTAGCCGTTTCTGCAGATACTAATGTCAAGAGAATCATTACAACCATTATTATCATCGCAATTGCTACCTGAATCACTTCAATCAAGTTTTTCAAACGGTAAACAGTTTCACTTTCATAATAATTTGCAAGCTGCAGCGAAGTGTTTTTAACCGTTCCGGTTTCTTCGCCTGAATGCAATCTTGATAGTGCTGTTTCTGTAAAAACTCCGGAAGCTTCGAATGCCTCTGTAAGTCCTGTCCCTTTCTTAAGCATTAATGGAATAGCAACATTTTTTATTCGGTCTTCGAAATATTTATTACCTGCTGCCTCTGATGCAATTCTAATCGGTTCGATACTTTCAGCCGAACCGCTGTAAAGGGTATAAAATACTCTGCAAAAAACTTCAATCAATGTTTTGTGTATGAGCGAACCCATTATAGGCAATTTCATCATCGCTTGTCCAATAATTAGCCCGCCCTTTTTAGTTTTCGACATTTGCCAAAGAACAATCGGTGGTATTGCGGCTAATCCCATGATAATTAAAATATAACTTGTAAGAAAATCACTCATCTTTA
>DAIMIJ010000017.1:0-7582 GCA_036722835.1 Ignavibacteriaceae bacterium
CCGGCTTTGAGAGTATAAATATAAACGCCACTTGAAAGCTGATCAGCATTAAAAACTACACTATGGTGTCCAGCAGATTTAACCTCTTCATTCAATAATACTGTAACTTCCTCACCTAATAAATTATAAACACTTAAGCTTACCACCATTGGTTGAGTTAGTTGAAATGAAATCGTTGTAGACGGATTAAATGGATTAGGATAATTTTGATTTAGCTTGAATGAAAGCGGAGTTCCATTAATTCCATCATGCACGGATACAGGTCCTGAAGTTTTAATACTGTCTGGACAAATGGTTGTAAAGCTGTTTTGAGTACTTTGACCGGGAGGGGAAATAAAAAATATGTGTTCATTGGCATTTTCAAAAAGGATTAAATTGCCGGCAGCATCTAACGCCAAACCGGATCTCGCATTAATATTGTCATCAGCGCCATATAATTCGAGTTCAGTTATTATTTTTACAGGCGCCGGAAATGCAGAGTTAATATCATCAACTCTCCAAATACCGTCATCATTATTTCCGCCATCAGCTCTTGTTGCATAATAAAGAATATCATCGGTGTTGGAATTCCTATTTTGCCCATAATCAAATTCTAAATTCGCAACTCTATGCGATGCTGGCTCATCAATTCCCCAAGCGGCATTTGCATTAGTAACCGGTAAGGAACCGCTAAGTGGGAATCTAAATAATCCCGCTCCCAGACTGTTTAAATCAACCGCATTAGTTCTGAAACTAACATATAAATTTCCTTCATCATCTAATGCAACGCATCTTGGAATGATTACATCAAAAACACCGACTTCCTCTGATAAGCCATTAAACGTATCATCATCTCCAATTTTGGTGCGCAGAACTTTATTCCCTGTGCAGTAATAGATTGTTCTATCTGCACCGATTCCTTCAATAAACAAACCAAGCGGACTTGTAAGACTATCAATTATTGTGGTTATCGTATAGTCTAAATTTAATCTTCTAATTTCACCCAATTGAACTGATGATATATAAAATCTGCCGAGGTCGTCAAAAACACCGCTAACCATAGCATCGGAGCTTGTTCCCCAATTAATGGTGCCCCCCGATGTCACGGCTGCCGCAACTAGGAAAGGATCATGGTGCAAACCGTCGGGATTGAAAATTGTTATTCCTTTGCCTAATGGTCCTCCGTTATTTGGTGCATACATTAATCCAAATAAGGGGTTGGACATATTGGTTACTACGTCTAATCCTCTTGAATAAATGTCTGCGGCACCGGAATCAAAAAATATAATCCATTCAGTATTTGAATAATTATTCTGTCTTGTAGTTACGTCATAAATATAAACTTTACCTGTTGAGGTGCCGCTGCCATCCCACATAATTGCATGCGATCCTCTTGCCAATGCACCTGCATCTATTTCAGCAATTACAGAACCATCCGCTGCATCTTTAATTTTTATTATCACCGATGAAGTGCTGTCGTTAAGAATAAAGGATAATTGAACACCCGTCGAGTCAGTAAAGCTGCCATCGAATGGTGAACCATCGGGGTTGCTAACTTTTAGCTGAGATGCATAAACATTAGCATAAATATTATGTGTCATCAATAAACTAAGAATGACTGGCACAATAAAAAAAAGTATGGATTTCCTCATCTCTCTTCCTCTAAATTAAATTTTTGAATACTCAATTCCCCGGGTTGATTTATTTATATTAAAATTGCGAATAATTATTCACATAATCAATTAGCAAACAGCAAATTTTTAAAAATTTTTAGACGGTTTTATAATTATACGATCAAGAAGGTAAACTAAATCGGTGGGTATTTAAATACGCGGATTTTCTTTCCGCCAATTTTTTATATACTCTGCGATTTCTGTGGTGCGAGCACCGGGTGTGAATAATTCTCCAACACCAAGCTTTTTAAGCGCTTTAATATCTTCCTCAGGAATAATTCCCCCGCCCGTGAGAAGGACATCAGTCAATCCTTTTTCATCCATAAGCTTTTTTATCTTGGGAAGAATAGTCATATGCGCACCGGATAAAATGCTAATTCCAATTACATCCACATCTTCCTGTAATGCGGCTTCAACAATCATTTCGGGTGTTTGACGAAGCCCAGTATAAATAACTTCCATACCGGCATCTCGCAATGCGGCTGCAATTACTTTCGCTCCTCTATCATGACCATCTAAGCCTGCCTTAGCAACAAGAACTCTAATTCTTTTATCCATGTTAATCGTCCCTTTGAGTATTTATGGCTATACGAATTTTGTCGGCAAACTCTTTCATTAATCCTTCGGTATAGTCTTTGAATTGCGGCCTGAAAGTGAAATGATCGTTTTTAAATCTGGGAATGATGTGAAAATGAAAATGATAAATAGTTTGCCCTGCAGAACTTCCGTTGTTGGAAATGATATTTATTCCTTCAGGATTCAAACTCGTTTTTATTGCATTGGTTAGAAACTGAGTTGCTTTTATAACCGAATTAAGATCTTCGATATCAACGTTATAAAAATTTTCGTAATGTTTTTTAGGTATGACTAATGAATGTCCGAAGTTAAGGGGGCGAATATCAAGAAAAGAAATTGTTGATTCATCTTCAAAAAGAATTTCTGCTTTCTCGATTCCGTTGATAATATCACAAAAGATACAACTCATATTCAAAAATAATTTTAATTAAGGATTAAGGCAACTTTTCAATTTATTATTTATGAGTGACGATTTGTTGAGCTTAAGCAATTAAATATTCTTTTCTTTTTCCGAACACGCCAAACAATCCGCCAGTATGAAGGAATATAACCTCTCCTTTTTTCTTGTCAAGAAAATTATCGTTGAAAGCTGCGAATGCTTTTCCAGTGTAAGCAGGATCGAGTAAAATCCCGGTTTGACAAAAGAAAGATTTAATCAATTCCACTTTAACTTTTGAAATATTTTTATATCCTTCGTTAGAATAACCATCTAAAATCACAAAATCACTCTTATTGACCTTCACACCTAATTTATATTCTAAATTTCCCGCATCTGCAAGTTGAATAATTTTATTCCTGATTACTGACTCTGAGTACAAAACATTAACGGCATAGATTTTCAAATTCAATTTTAGTAAGGATGAACCGAGCAATAGCCCGGCAGCAGTTCCGCCAGAACCTGCAGTCGTTAGCATACCATCAACCGTTTTCAAATCAATTTGCTTATTGAGTTCGTACATGAAGGAAATGTAACCCCAAATTCCCAAAGTAGTTGATCCGCCTTCGGGTATAACATAAACATTCTTTCCTTTCTTTATAAGTTTTTTTCTTTCCTCAAACATTATCTCATTCGCTCGAGAGTATTCTGGCTTACTGAGAAATGATATTTCGCATCCGGTAAGCTTATCTAAAAATAAATTTCCATCAGAATTATTTTTATCTGTTCCCCACAGAAACAATTTACTTTTCATTTTAAGCTTACACGCCGCAATTGCTGTTGCTCGAGCATGATTTGATTGATCACCACCACAAGTAAATACTATATCGGTTTTTTCTCTTTTGGCTTGAGCTAAAATATATTCCAGCTTCCTAACTTTATTCCCCGATAATTCCATACCAGTAAGATCATCTCTCTTTATCAAGAATTTCTTTCCTTGAAATGAAATTTCTTGAACGGGTGTTGGTAAATTAGCCAGATTTAGTTTTGGTGGGATTTTCATTTTTTCTTCAGCTTTGGTTTTATGTAACGTGAATAATAATTTCTTGCACGCTCTAAATCTTCCGGAGTATCAACTGCAAGAGATTCAAATTCGGTTTCTACTACTTTTATCTTCATTCCATTCTCGAGCATTCGTAATTGTTCCAGCTTTTCTGCTTTCTCTAAATCAGTCTGTTCAAAAGAAGTGAATTTCAAAAGTGCATCCTTTCGAAATGCGTACAATCCGATGTGCTTGTATATATCGAATTTGGTAATCCTCTCTAAATTTGTCCTTGCATCGCGCACAAATGGAATCGGCGAGCGTGAAAAGTACATTGCATAATTTTGATAATCGAAAACCACTTTTGTAACTGAAGGTAATTTCAGATCATCAATGGATTCAATTCTTTTAGCTAATGTCGTCACTTGAACTGATGAATCAAAAAGAAGCGGTTCAATTGCCTGGTCTATCATTTCACCGTGAATAAAAGGTTCATCACCCTGAATGTTAACAATAATTTTAACCCCCTCTATTTGTCTTGCAGCAATTGCAACTCTATCAGAACCGGTCGAAACATCTTTGGGAGTCATGATAGCTATGCCGCCAAAATCTTTAATGACTTGTGCAACCTTTTCATCATCCACTGCTACAACAACTTTGTTTAGCAGCTTTGATTTAAGAGAATTTTCATACGTGTGCTGAATCAATGGCTTGCCGCCAATACTGGCAAGAGGTTTTCCCATCAAGCGGGTTGAGGCAAATCGAGCAGGAATTATTCCGACAATCATTCTATAAAATTTGACTTCTCTAAATTAATTTGGTGATAAAATTCATTGATCCACAGTTTTTTCTTTCCGACCTTAGTAACACAGACTGACAAAAAATAACTTAACCTTATTAGCTTATTTTTTTTCATAATGATATTAATTAACACATCACATTGCTGTACTTACAAGTATTTTCAAATTTTCTGATTGATTAATAAGGGAATAGGGTTTCCTTTCTTGCTTTTTCATTGAGTTACTAAGGTTGAACAATTTAAGACAATGATGTTACCATTTCTTATTTTAAGTGTTGTAATCCTATGTCTAACCTGAGAAATCGGAATCTTAAAAATCACATAAATCATATTGCTAAATAATTCTGACTACTTTAAAAAAAATTCTCAATCACTGCCAATTACTTTTGGCACTTTGAAAAATTCTTCATTCTTTGATGGAGCATTTTTGAGTGCATCTTCCCTATCTACAGAGGGTTGAACAATATCTTCTCTAAATACATTTTCACCTTCAATGGGATGCGAAAGCGGTTTAACATTTTCTGTATCCAGTTCGTTGAGCTTTTCTACATACTCCAAAATTTTATTGAGTTGAAGCGTGTATTCTTCCAGCTCACTTTCATTTAATTGCAAGCGTGCAAGCTCAGCAATATGTTCAACTTCTTTTCTGGTTACTGCCATTTTCTAATCATTCTCTATATTCTGAATAATAATATTTCTCACTTTTTCCATTAATTCAAGTTCATCTTTCTTGCTGGAAAGTTGATCTGTTGGAATTGGTATGTCAAAGTTAATTTTAACTTTTCCGCCTTTGATTCGGAATTTTCCTTTAGGCATTATTTTATTTGAATGACTTATCGAAACCGGAATGATTGGATAACCGCTTTTGCTTGCCAAATAAAATGCGCCTCGCTTGAACGGCTGAACCTCACCGGTTTTGCTCCTTGTTCCCTCTGCAAAAACAACAACAGACATTCCAATCTTGCTGATCTTTTCCTTTGCTTCCACAATACTTTTCAAAGCTTTTTCAGGATCTTTTCTGTCAATCATAACATAAGGTCCCCATTTCAATTGCCATCCAAAGAAAGGAATTTTTGCTAATTCTTTTTTGAATATCATTCCCATTCTGTTTGGAATTGAATGCTGCAAAACAGGAATATCAAACTGGCTTGAGTGATTCGAAACAAAAATGTATGGTTTATCATGTTCAAAATTATTAAGTCCGGACTTTTCAACCTTAACTCTGCTAATTTTAAGAATACCTCCGCTAAAAAAATGAGATAACCAAAAATAAAGTCTCAAACTTCTATCGAAAATTAAAAATGCAAATGCAATGAGTGAACAGAAAAGTGTCCACAGAACAATAAGCAATATTTTAATAATTGAAATTACCATGTAAAATTAAGCTTCGCTGTTCATAATTATTTAAGCTATTCCATTAACTTTTACAAATTTATTAATTGCTGCAATTCTTTTATTGATTGAAGGATGACTGTAGAAAAACCATTCAACAAAAGGATGAGGATTTTTATCGCCAAGATTTTGCTCGGTTAATTTTTCGAGTACAGAAACAAAGGAAGAAACTTTATTTGTCGAAACAATTGCATATTCATCTGCCTCATACTCAAATTTACGGGAAATAATGTTCGTCAATGGAGTTAGCAGCATACCTATTATCATTCCCCATAACGCAAGAATAGGAAGTGCTGCAATTTGATTTATTCTTGCAAAGCCGAACCATGCCAAAGACCAATTATAAAGTGTTGCAATCACATAAAGAGTGAAAAAGCTGGTGAATGTACCAATAAATAAATTTTTTACTATATGTTTTTTTTTATAGTGACCAAGCTCGTGCGCAATTACAGTTTCAACTTCATCTTCTGTGTAAGAATTAAGTAAAGTATCGCCCAGCAATATACGCTTTGTTTTCCCCAAACCGGTAAATGCGGCATTTGCCTTTTTGGTGTTCTTGCTCATGTTAAAAGAATAAATATTCTTAACCATAATTCCGGCTTGGTTCGCAAGCTTTTCGATTTTGCTTTTAAGATTTTCATTTTCAAGCGGCGTAACTTTATAAAATATCGGAAGAATAATAATCGGAACGAGTCGGGCAAGTATAACTGAGAAGAAAAATAATCCGATAGCAAGCGGCAGCCACCACAATTCTTCGTATCTATTTATCACATAAAAGAAAAATAATAGTACAGGCAGCCCGATGATTGCAGAGACCAGCAATCCTTTTGCATTTTCCCACATCCATTTCAAAAAAGTTTGGTTGGAAAGATTGTACTTATGCTCCAGATAAAATCCTGAGTAATAGCTGAGTGGGAGAAATATTATTCCCATGACAATACCCGTTATGGCAGCAAAGCAAACAAATAAAAAATAATTGTTTGTAATAAATGCGGATAAATATTTTTCTAATGCCTGACTGAGTCCGGAAGCAATAAAAATATAAATCAGAATGAAGGTTAGAATACTCTCAATAATTCCGACTGAGAGTTTTATGTTATTATATCTTTTCGAATCCACGAAGTAAAGATATAAACACACCTATTTCTAATCAATGAGAAATGTAACTATAATTAGAGGAGAGTTTGTTAGGAAGAAAAAACTCCCGAGCATTTTGTGCCCGGGAGTAAGAGATTTATTATTTGGATTCTTTCGTTTTATCCGTCATTTTCTTCCCGGTTGAGCAGCATCCATCACCGGAAGACTTACACTTTGATTTGTCTTTTGTCATGTTCTTATCCATACTCTTAACATTCTTTTCAACTTTTTTATTTTTATCATCACCTTGAACCGAAGCCATCAAATCTTTTTTGTCATTTGAAGAATTTGAAACTTCATCAGGAACATCGCAATTTTTATGCATCGTTGTCTTTGATTTATCACTGCTGCAGCAGCCCTTTTCATTTTTTTCTTGAGAGAATCCTGTCATTGTAAACAATACACCGAACAGAAGAGCAATTAATAATGATCTCATTGATTTTCCTTTATTATTGTTGTTTGTTTTTCTTAAGTGATTTTCCATCCTCACTTAATTTTGAAATATATTTCTCCGGATCTTTATTGAATTTCTTCAAACAGTTCTTACAGCAAAAAGCGTATGTTTTATCTTTATAAACTGCTGTTACTTTCGAATCAACTTCTTCACC
>DAIMIJ010000017.1:7682-15273 GCA_036722835.1 Ignavibacteriaceae bacterium
CAGCACAATGAAAGGAATGATCATGAAACGCTTCATACTAACCTCTTTTTTAATGAATGTAATTTATTATTTATTGTATAAACACTTTTTAGTACGGTTAAATTATTTTTAGATAATTATTTTTCAGCCATCCGACTTTACCATCAATCAATTTTATTTTAATCCAGGCGTTCACATTATCCTCCGCTTGAACTTTCAATCCTTCATGAACAATGAAAGCATCTTTGCTATTTTGATCAGGAGAAAATTTTACAACAACTACTGGATCAACAACAATTCCAAACTTATAGTTCAATTCTCTATTAAGATTCACAGCTAATAAAACTATTGTAAGAACCAGAAAAAATGTAGAAATAATTCCAGTATAGAAGGCAATTCTCTGTCCTTTTAAACTTCCGGCAAAATAATAATACCCAACCGCTCCAAGAATGAAGAGATAAAACAGGTATGCCGCATACGTCCATCCGGAAATTGAGAACAAAGCTAACGCATTCTCCCACCAATCAAAGATAAAAAATTTGGGCAGAGTTTCTATTTTATCAGCAATTTTAGAATTTGCAAAAGCGAGATTGTAATTAACATCTTCATCTGAGGGAGAAATCTTTTTTGCTTTTTCATAGTAAAGAATAGCTAAACCAATTTTACCAATTCGGAAGTAAGCATTACCAAGATTATAATAAAGTGATTTCCCCTGATACCCTTTTTCAACAATGCTTTGAAAAATCCTAATTGTTTCTTGATACTCCCCTTTTAGATAATGTTCGTTTCCTTTTTGAAAAAGGTTTTCTAATTCTCCGGCAGAGACAATTTTTACGAATAAAAATAAAAATATTAAGATTTTCATTATGCTTGTTTCAACTACTTATTTGAAAGTACTTTTTCAATTTCGATAATAACATTTGCAGATTCATCATAAATCTGGTTCATTGTCTCAATTCCATTTTCTTTGGGTGCAAATCGAATGTATTCACATTTCTCTGCACAATTTTTCAAGCTGGTTAAAATTTCCTGATTCACATTTTCTTTATGTAATTCCTCCAATGCAAAATCAAGAGAAAATTCAGATTTAGGAATATGGAGCTTATCCTCAAGATAACCGAATAAAGCTTTCGATATTTCAGTATAAAAAGCTGTGTGATTGTTTTCAGACATCAAGCTCTTTGCAATCTTTAACCTTGACTTAGCCATTTTTTGTGCATGTTGATAACGAAGTAATTGCACATTGCCTGATAATTTATCATTTCGCTTTTTCCACGCTATTAACCCTAAAAGCACAATTAACGGAAAGCCCGAAGCAAACCAAAAACCATAAGAGAAAAGAACGGGCTTTTCTTTTTTCACAAGTGTTCCTAATTCAGTTTTTATGTATCTGATATCATCCCCTAAAACTTTTATGTCTTCCTTTGAACTACCAGAATAATCACTTGTACCAGTTCCTTTTAATACTTCAATCGTGAAAGAATTGGTATTAAGAGTTGTATAAGATTTACTGTTCGGATTAAAAAATGAAAACTCAACTGGAGCGATTTCCATTTTTCCCGAAATTCTCGGAACCAATAAATAATCAATAGTCTTTTTACCGGAAATTTTATTAGAGCGACTGATTTGTTCATTTACTTTTGGCTCATACTTTTCAAATCCCGTCGGTAGTTTTACTTCAGGTACATTTATAAGCTGTAAATTTCCGGTTCCACTTATTTCCAGCTTCAAAGCAATTGGCTCATTTGCCTTAACTTTAGCTTTATCAATATTAGCATTCAGGTTAAACTCACCTACCGCTCCATTAAAGCTCGATGGCACATTTTTCTGCGGCAGTTCAACTGAAATGATCTTGACCGTATTGGATTTTGCTGTGTACTCGTAACTCTCCCTTCTGCCGAAAAAGGGATCATCAAAAAAATCATCGAAAATATTTCCAGTTCCTCGTTTTTTCTTAACTAAGATTGGGACTTTTAATTCAAATGGAGTTAATGCGAGTTCACCGGTTTGCGATGGAAATAATGCGGCTCTTTTTATAACACCAACTCTAAATTGTTTTCCATTAATCATTTCTGTGGCGAATGAAATATTAGGTGATGTTTCGAGCTCTTCAGCCCAAAATCCTTGATATGATGGAAGTTTGGAAACTGACATTTGAGCCGCTATATCCAATCTTGTGTAAAGCTTGTAGGTGACTGTAACTTGTTCACCCTTAAAGACCTTCTGCTTATCAACTATAGCTCTGATAAAAAGGTTTTCAGCAATTTCTTTTTCAGAAACGTTATTGTCTGTTTGTGTGTTTTGTTTTGACTTTGGTGCACCGGCAACCACTTCAATTTTTATTGATTCCGATTTGTATTCTTTGTCCTTGTAAATAATTTTTGCTGTACCGATTGTATATTTTCCCAAATTCCTTGGCTGCAAATAATATGAATACGAGATGGATGCTGAAACAGTTCCATTTATTATTTGCATGCTAGTGGATTGATTTGGACCCGAAAGAACAAGAAAATCCCTGTTCAAATCAGGCGGAGAAAAACTTTTTACTGAATTGACTTCCTGTCCTTCAAATGTAAACGATACTTGAAATTTATCATTCAACGCTACAGTTGTAGTATTTACGGATGCATTAAATGATTGCCCGAAAACTGTTGAGTGAATCACAAAAATGCTAAACACAATTATTTTTAACAGGCTCAAGTTTTGAATAAAAACCGTTAAAACGGTTAAATACCTGAGTTTGGATATCGTTCTCCATGGGATTAATCCCATGGAGAATGGGAATAAAGAGAAATATTCTAACCGTTTCAACGGTTTACTAATTTTTGTTTTATACATCAAATGTTTGATAATTTCGTTTATAAATCCATGAATACTCTAAAATCACCAATCTTTATCTGTGGTTACAGGAACACCAACTTTTTTTCGCAGCTTTTTCTGTAAGTCTTTTTCGTTATTCTTTAACGCTTCCAAAATCCGTTCTGCCTCTTCTTTAGAAATTTTATTTTTCTCAGGCTGCTTCAAGTTATCCTGCTGAGCCGATTGATCTTTATTCTGCTGATTTTGCTTTTGATCTTTTTGCTCGTCCTTGTTCTTATTCTGTTGATCATTTTTATTCTGATCTTTTTGATCCTGCTTATCCTTGTTCTTATCATTTTGATTTTTATTTTGCTGCTGCTCTTGATCTTGCTGCTGCTTTAACAGCGATAACGCATACGACAAGTTGTATTTGGTATCCTTATCGTTAGGATTAAGCTTTAATGAATTCTTGTAAGCTTCGACACTCTCTTTTATCTTTTGAGATTTAAGCAGTGAGTTGCCAATATTATGAAACGCTTTTGATTTCATAATTCCATCCTCCGTATGGGTTAGGGAATTTTGAAATGATTTTATAGCTTCATCATACCGCTGCTGCTTGTAATATGAATCGCCCAAATTATAATTAAGCTCAAAATTTTCTTTCGATTTCTCTAAACCTTTCTTAAAATTAACTTCGGCATCCACAAACTGCTGCTTCTTGTATGAATCAACCCCGGAATTATTTAACGATCTTACACCCTGCCCATGGACAAATTGCGCAGAAATCAAAATCCATGCTGCTGCAAATCCAATAATTCGAATATTCAAATTCATCATTTACTCTAATCCTAATTTTCTATTTAATCTTGTAAATAATTTTGATTTAGTTTCAGAAATAAAAAAATCTAATATTAAAAGAAAAATTGCCGGTACAAGAAAATAATAAAACCGATCTTCGTAGTCAGTCACTTTTTTTGTGCCAAACTCCGTCTTTTCAAAAGAAGAAAGCTCCTTGAAAATTTGATCGAGATAATCCTCATAATTATTACCACGGTAATATTTCCCATTACCTTTTGAGGCAATTTCTTTTAGAATCGAGTCGTTTAATTTTGTTAAAACCGTATTGCCGTCTCTATCTTTTTTAAAACCAATAGCTTGTCCCTGACTATTGTAGACCGGGAGCGGAACTCCATCTTGTGAACCTAAACCAATAGTAAATATTTTCAGATCCTTAGCCACAGCATCATTAATAGCTTCAGTAATATTTCCCTCATGATCTTCACCATCAGTTATAACGATAATTACTTTTTGGGTGCTTGCCTTATAATCAAATGATTTTGCTGCCAGATTTATTGCCGTAGCTATGGCTGTCCCGGGCTGCGGCACAGATTTGAAATCTACTGCCGATAAAAATAAACTTGCCGCCGAGTAATCTGTAGTAAGCGGAATCTGCACATAAGCATCACCCGAAAAAATTATTAGCCCAATTCTATCACCACGTAATTTATTAATTAAATTGGAAATCTGATATTTTGCTTTTTCCAACCTGTTGGGCTTAATATCCTCTGCACTCATGCTCAGTGAAACATCTAATAAAATGAAGACATCAATTCCAGTTTGCTTAACTTCTTCCAATCTTGTTCCAACCTGGGGGTTTGCTGCAGCTACAATCAGAAGCAGCAGTGATACAGTTACCAGAATTAATTTTATCCAGCTTTTTACTTTGCTGTGCATCGGAAGCAGCACATTGTGCATACTTGCATTCGCAAAAGTTTTAAGATTCTTTTTCTGTTTATTAAACAAAAGAAAGAAAAGGATAATAATCACCGGTAAAGCATATAAAGCATGTAGATATTCAGGATGAGCAAAGCGAAACATGTTTTATTTTCCGATAATAATTAATTAATTGATGGAAGTCTTCTCAACAAAGTTTTTGACAGACCGAGTTCTAAAAAAAGAAACACCAAACCGCCAACCAGCCAGCTATAAAACAATTCTTTAGCATTTCTGTATGATGTCACCTCAACGCGTGTCTTTTCCATTTTGTCAATCTGATTATAAATCTGCTCCAGTGTTTTATTATTTGTTGCTCTGTAATATTGTCCATTTGTTATTGAAGCAATTTCTTTTAAAACAGCTTCATCAATTTCAACAGGGACCATCTGATACTTCAAACCAAACGGCGTTTGTATAGGATAAGGCGCTTCCCCTCGCGTCCCTACACCAATAGTGTAAATACGAATTCCAAATGTCTTTGCAATCTGTGCAGCGGAAACAGGATTTACCTCACCCGCATTATTTATTCCATCCGTCAACAAAATAATTATTCTGCTTTTTGCTTCGCTGTCTTTTAGCCGATTGACTCCATTTGCAATAGCATTTCCGATAGCGGTTCCATCTTCAATCATTCCGCTTTTAATATCTTTAAGAAGATTTCGCAAAATGGAATAATCAATCGTCAGCGGGCATTGAGTGAAAGCTTCGCGGGAAAAAATCACTAATCCAATTCTATCAGTACTTCTGCCCTGAATGAATTCATCAATCACATTTTTAGCGGCATCAAGACGATTCGGCCTAAAATCTTCAGCAAGCATGCTTCCCGAAATATCTAAAACCATTGCAATATCAATTCCTTCGGCGTAAATATTTTCGCCGCTGGAAAAACTCTGCGGTCTTGCTAAAGCTACAATAAATAATCCAATAGCAATGCATCTCAGAATAAAAGGTAAATGTCTCAATCTCTCTTTCCAATTAGGTGAAACAGATTTAAAGATTTTTAGCGAAGAATAATTTATTGATGGTTCTTTTTTTCTTCCTCTAAACCAATACCAAATGAACATCAAAGGAAGGACAATTAGTGAATATAAAACCCACGGATAGGCAAAAGTAATATCGTTAAACATTTACCTTCTCCCTATTAGAATTTTCAAATTTAACCGGGACTGTGTTCTCGACAATATCAACAGCTTGTTTCATCATCTCTTCATTCACAGAAGGTAGTGGTTTGTACTTTGCAAACTTCACAAGATCAGCATTATTCAGGAAATCGCTTACTGTTCTGTAAATATTCTCTGGAAGGACGACTCTGGTCAATTGGTCCATAATTTCAGTTGTAGAAGATTCGAGCGCTAGAATTTTAAATCTGTCTTCAAAATAACGCCTAATAATTTCAGTAATACCGGAGTGATATTCTTTAATAAATCCTTGCTGCCATAACTTTTTATCTTCTAATGCATGAAGTTCCGTAAGCGCCTTAACATGAGGAGGAATTACATACACTCTTTTTCTCTCAACCCTTTTTCGTTTCTTCTTTTGGTTCCTTCTGTACAAATAAAGCGCAAGAAGTATCAATAATAAAATTGCAAGCATGATCAATAAAATTGTGAGAAGAGCCATCGGTATTACTATCGGTGGTTTAACATCCTTAATTTCTAATTGAGTATTAACCGGCAGAGTTCTAACAAGGAATTGAACTGAATTTGTTTCAACAGTTAAGGAAGTCGTATCCTTTCCCATTTGATATAAAATAGGAATTGGTGGAATTGTAACATCGGCAGAATCATATTTTGAGAGGATGAAACGGTAAATAATTTTCTTTACACCTTGGGTCTCTTCAACAATGGGATCATCGGTTTTAATCACATCAATGTCTTTAGCCAATTCACCTAGTGCGGGTTTGAGTACTCTCAAATCATAATTATGAGAAATTTCAATTGTGTAGTTTATATAGTCGCCAACTTGATATTCGGATTTATCTGAAAATGCACGCGCAGAAATAGTTTGAGAATTAGAGCTGTCAAACGAAAGAACGATAATCAAAATAGATAAGACTAAATATTTTACCATCTTCTTTCACGCAATCTGAAAAAATTTACAAGTGGCGTCACATAATTTTCGCCGGTCTTTATTTCTATACTATCCAAACGGCTTTTAATAAATAAAGTTTTTCTTTCCGAAATTAATCTTTGATAATACTGACTTATCCAATTTTGAACCTTAGGACTGCTTGTATCAATCCATCTTTCATTTCCGGTTTCAACATCAGTAAATTTAACTAAGCCCATTTTCGGTATGGATTTTTCACGCTCATCATTAATTACAATCCCGATCAAATCATGTTTCTTGCCTACGATCCTAAGAATTTTTTCATAACCCTCATCCATAAAATCCGAAATCAAAAAAACAATACTTTTCTTTTTGATTGCATGATTCATATGTTCAAGAGCTGCCTTAATGCTGGTTGTTTTTCCTTCAGGCTTAAATGATAGTAACTCTCTAATTATTCTTAGGACATGTTTTCTTCCTTTACGAGGCGGAATAAATTTTTCGATCTTATCACTAAAAAGAAAAAGCCCGACCTTGTCATTATTTTTTAGTGCTGAAAAAGCAAGGATGGCACTTAGTTCGGCTGCAATTTGCTGCTTTGTTTTATCAACGGAACCGAATGAAAGTGAACCACTCAAGTCAACAAGAAGAATTACAGTCAGCTCTCTTTCCTCTTCAAAAATTTTAATGTATGGATGTCCGAATCTTGCGGTAACATTCCAATCAATGTTTCGAATGTCATCGCCGAAATTGTATTCGCGAACTTCAGAGAATTCCATTCCTCTTCCTTTAAAGACAGAATGATATTCTCCTGAAAAGACCTGGTTGACAAGTCCTTTGGTTCGGATTTCTATTTGTCTGACTTGCTTTAGCAGTTCTTTAGTAAGCATTTTTAAGGCACTTCAAGCTTATTTAATATCTCAGAAATTATTGTCTCGCTTGTAATTTCTTCGGCTTCAGCTTCATAAGTAACTGCGATCCTATGCCT
>DAIMIJ010000017.1:15373-16703 GCA_036722835.1 Ignavibacteriaceae bacterium
GGATTTTGAGTTGCCAGAACGAGAAACGGTTCTTGAAGCTTATGAGTTGTTTCGCCGATTGTCACCTGTCTCTCTTGCATTGCTTCAAGCAAAGCGCTTTGCACTTTTGCAGGTGCACGGTTTATTTCATCGGCTAAAATAAAATTTGCAAAGATTGGACCTTTCCTTATCAGAAAATTTCCATCTTTTTGATTGTAGATCATCGTTCCGATTAAGTCTGCCGGAAGAAGATCAGGAGTAAATTGAATGCGCTGAAACTTTGCTTTCATGGAAGCAGCCAGAGTTTTGATTGCTAAAGTCTTTGCCAGACCCGGCACTCCTTCTAAAAGGATGTGACCATTACTGATTAGTCCTACGACCATCTTTTCGACAATCATACGCTGCCCAACTATTACTTTACTTATTTCATTAAGCAGAAGGTCTATGAACGCACTTTCCTGCTTAATTTTTTCATTTAACACTGATATATCCAATTAAAACCTCACAAATGATTTTTAAATGATGAGAGTTAATGAGATTAGACGGTTGCAAACATAAAAATGTTGCACTCTTTAATCAAGAAATTTAATTATCATAATTGACGAAATACTTTAAAAACGCAAAATTTAAGATAAGAAGTTTCAGGCATAGCAGAAAGCAGAGGATGATCCAGCGATGCTCCGCTAAAATGAATTAGCTGTATATCTTTTGATGATTTTGATTCAGCACGATTCAAACAGTTTAAAAAATTTTCCTTCTGAAGATGATAAGAGCACGATGAACTAACTAAATAGCCGCCATCCTTCACACATAACAAAGCAAGCTTGTTAAGTTTCTCGTATCCTTTTTCGGCGGTATGTAAACTCTTTTTATTCTTCGCAAATGCCGGTGGGTCAAGCATTACAACTTCGTATTTCTTTCCTGAGGATACTGTTTCTTCTAAAAAATCGAAAGCATCTTTAACAAAATATTTTGAATCTATATTTAAATTATTAAGCGATAAATTTTCTTTTACACTTTCAATTTCTCGAGAAGATGAATCCACAAAAGTGACAGATTTTGCTCCGGCTTTCAAAGAATGCAAACCAAATCCACCTGAATTTGAAAATATATCCGCCACCGTTTTATCTTTTACAATTTTTTCAATGAAGAATCTATTATCACTCTGATCAAAATAAAATCCTGTTTTCTGAGATTCATTAAAATCAATTTTATATTTGATTGAGCCATCATCAATTATCTCCGTGCTTGCTGAACCAGAATAAACATTATCTTCCTCCGGCAGTCCTTCTAATTTTCTCAGATAAAAATCATTTTTTGTAAAGATGTTTTGTGCGTCAAATTCATTTTT
>DAIMIJ010000018.1:0-4595 GCA_036722835.1 Ignavibacteriaceae bacterium
TGGAATAATCCATGACAGCCATGTTTCCTATAAATATTTTTGAATTATGAAACTAAAATTTTATTAACTAGATATTCTTTTAGCTTGTCGTTTGAGATTCTGATCTGTTCCATCGAATCTCTATCTCTCACAGTGACTGTTTGATCATTCAGAGTTTCGGTATCAACCGTAATACAATACGGAGTTCCTGCTTCATCCTGTCTTCTGTATCTTCTTCCGACTGCACCCTTATCATCATAAAACACTTTTAGGTGCTTCCGTAAATCGCTTTCAATAATACGAGCAATTTCCGGCATTCCATCTTTATTCACTAAAGGAAAAATTGCCGCTTTTATTGGAGCCAACTTCGGATATAATCTAAGAACCGTTCTCATCTCACCCTTCACTTCTTCTTCATAAAGAGAATCAATAAGAAAAGCCATGAACGATCGGCTTGCACCAGCCGATGTTTCGATTATGTACGGCACAAACTTCTCTTTTGTTTCCTCATCATAATATTTAAGAGATTTGCCGGAAAATTCTTCATGACGGCTTAAATCAAAATTGGTTCTGTTGTGAATACCTTCAATTTCACCCCAGCCGAAAGGAAATTTATATTCAATATCGGCAGCTTCCTTAGCATAATGAGCAAGCTTGGTTGGATGATGATCATGATATCTTAATTTTTCTTTTCGCATTCCTAAAGACAAATACCAATTCATTCGTTCTTGTTTCCAGTACTCATACCATTTTTTGTCATCGGCTGGCTTAATAAAGAATTGCATTTCCATCTGCTCAAATTCGCGAGTTCGGAATAAGAAATTTTTTGTGTTGATTTCATTTCTAAATGCTTTACCCACCTGTGCAATTCCAAATGGAATTTTTTGACGTGAAGACCCTTGAACATTTAAGAAGTTAACAAAAATTCCCTGCGCTGTTTCCGGTCTTAAATACACTACGGAACCGGAGTCTTCAACCGGACCTACAAATGTTTTGAACATAAGATTGAACTTACGCGCATCTGTAAATGTATTTGCATTCCCGCATTGAGGACAATTTAATTTTGATAAAAGTGTTTTACCAATCTCAGCATCTTCTAATAGAAAGTTGAAGGGATCGTCATCACCGGGAATTTTTATTTTATTTTCAATCTTCTCTAAAACTGAAGCATTATCCTTAAAAGCATTTTTAAGTTCAACCATAGCTTTTTCTTTTTTCTTTTCGTTGATAGAATCAGCAAGAACATCCAAACGAAAACGAGCTTTGCATTGTTTACAATCAACCATTGGATCAGTAAAATTCTCAACATGACCGGAAGCTTCCCAAACACGCGAGTGCATAAGTATCGAGGCATCCAAACCCTCGATATCTTCTCGAAAGGTCATCGCTTTCCACCATTCCTCTTTAATATTTCGAAGAAGCTCAACGCCAAGCGGACCATAATCCCAGCAGCCGTTCAACCCGCCATAAATTTCACTTGACTGGAAAACAAAGCCGCGTCTTTTCGCAAGCGATACTATTTTCTCAACTTCATTTAGGGCATTCTTTTTATTTTCGATTGTACTTTCCTCCAAAATCTAAATTTATTGATTGAAAATATAACAAAAGCACAGTAATTATTATCAGAATTTGAAATACGGTTTTGAATAATTGGTTTGCAAAAACCTATATTTGAAGCAACAAAATGATGGAATATAAAAATGTTTAAAAAACTCCTCCCAAAAGAAGAAAAATATTTTGAAGATTTTAAAGATATGATCAGTTACATTGGTGAAATGGCTAAATATACCAATGAGATCTTTTCACAAGAAGAAATTGACAGAAATCTTTTACTTAAAATTAAACCGTTAGAAGTCCGGTGCGACGAAATTACTAACCGAATAGTTAAGCGGCTTAATAAAACATATGTTACTCCCTTCGACCGTGAAGATATTTTTACTTTAATAAAAAAGCTTGATGACATCAGCGATATTCTCTTAGGAATTACCGCGCGATTGGATACTTATAACATCAACAGGAGATTAAAATATACCGATAGACTTGCAGCAATTGTTTTTGAACAAATAAGTGAACTGGGAATAGCGATTCAAGACCTAAAAGTTAAAAGTATAAACGAATGCAAAGCAGTAAAAGATCTTGAAATGGAAGCAGATAGAATTTACCAGCAAGCTATTAAAGAATTGTTCGAGACAGAAAAAGATGCTATAACTCTCATTAAACGAAAAGAGATTTTAGAATTATTGGAGGAAACTTCCGATAAATGCCAGGTTGTTGCGAACGTTGTTCTTTCAATCTTCATTAAAAATGCTTAGCCAATGGAATTTGCTTACCTGATTATTTTTCTTGCTTTAGTTTTTGATTTTTACAACGGTATGAACGATGCTGCTAATTCAATTGCAACGATTGTATCAACTAGGGTTTTAACACCTGGTCAAGCGGTTGCATGGGCAGCGTTTTTTAATTTCTTTGCAGCATTTGTTTTTGGTGTAAGCGTTGCAACAACCATTGGAAAAGGAATTGTAGATGTTTCTATTGTTGATAACTTTGTAATTTTTTCGGGTATTGTTGGTGCAATAATTCTCACCGCCTCAGCAACTCACTATGGTTTACCAATTAGCGTTTCTCATGCAATAATCGGAGGATATGGGGGAGCTGCAATAGCTAAAGCCGGTTTCGGTGCACTTATTCTTTCAGGCTATATAAAAATTTTAATTTTCGTTTTTCTTGCTCCAATTCTTGGTATGGTAATGGCACTGGTCTTTTCAATTATTACTCTGTGGGTTGTCAGGAATAGAACTCCAGCAAAAGTTGATAAATATTTCAGAAAGCTGCAGCTAGTCTCTTCAGCAATGTTCAGCTTAAGCCATGGTTCAAATGATGCTCAAAAAACAATCGGTATAATTGCTATCGTTCTGTTTACAAATAATTTAATCGGCAGCACTTTTTATGTACCATTTTGGGTAATTATATTAAGTCACTTTGTGATTGCTATGGGAACATTAATTGGTGGATGGAAAGTAATTCGCACACTTGGAATGAGAGTTACAAAGCTAACCCCATTCGGCGGATTTAGTGCCGAAACTTCTGCGGGCTTAACTGTTACCATGGCAACAGTATTTGGCATTCCGGTTAGTACAACTCACACGATAACCGGTGCAATTATTGGAGTAGGTTCAGTTCATAGATTTTCGGCAGTAAGATGGGGTGTTGCGAAAAATATTTTATGGGCGTGGATACTAACTATTCCCTTATCCGCATTATTTGCAATGGCTGCATATTATATTACTACTTACTTAGTTGATCTGTCGTAACAATTTTCTTAATCCTTTGATTTCCTGCTTACGACAAAGCTTGAGCCAACCCAATATCCTTCGAACTTTCAAGGATTCATTTTTTATTGTAGAATTCTTAAGTAACCGGTCAACGGTTACTGATAGTATTTCCCGAATTGCTTCTTAACTAATCACCAAAGATTGCGGCGGATAAATAACCGACTACTTCGGAATTATCTCCGCTCACATCACCCGAATCGCTTCGGTGCAAAAGCATAGATTTTTTTTTATTTAGTAAGCCGGCAGCTTTCATCAGAACTACTATTGGTCCACCACCGCAAGCTTCGCATTTTCTGCTGTTCAAATCATTTTGAAGCTTCTCATAATCAAAATCTGAAATGTGTTTTGCTACGATCGAGTCAAGCTCAAATGCTTTTTGTTTAGAATAGAAATGAGAAAGATCGGAGCTTGCAACTATTAGGGTTTTGTCATCAACAGCTTTAGCAATTTGATTAGCCAGATCATCTACAAATACTTCACCCTGATCACCCATAACAATGGGAACAATCTTAAAATCCGTTAAAACCGTTTGAAGAAAAGGAATTTGAACTTCAATAGCATGTTCCTGGCGATGTCCTTCCATACCAAAGAAAATTGTCTTGCTGCCTTCAATTATTTTTTGCGCCAATTCTTTATCAATTTCCACTACTCCAAGCGGAGTCTCATATGCATCGCCATTAAATATTGAAGCTCCCGCAAAATATTCACGATGACTTGGTGAGATGATGATGACCTTATCATAGTTTTTATTCTTCAGTAAATTAAATCCGTAAGCAGCGGTTTTGCCGGAGTAAACGTAACCTGCATGAGGTGAAACAATTCCAACGATATGTTTTGCAAATGGTTTGGATTCAACCGTAGAAAGCATATTATTAATATCTGTACGAAGTTTATATGAATCTGATGGATAGAATAATCCTGCCACAGCGGGAGGTCTAATATTATTCATTGGTTTTACTCCTTTCTTCATTAAAGACAAGAGCGGTAAATACCTCTATGTTTAGTTTTTTTCTTTGCCATAAATCGGGCGATAAACCGGCTTTCATACAAATTGAAGTGAGAAATTGCTGTACCGAATAATTGTTTTCTGTCGCAACTTGCGGAAGCAGCAATCCCCGATGATATCCTTCTTCAACTAATAATCCGTGTTCGCCGATTTTTATGTCGCTGTAATCAGAAATTTTTTTAAGCGGTGACAGCACGGATATTTCGATGTCTATCAAATTAAATTCTCTTTGAGTAAGAGGTGGAAATCTTGGATCCTGGATTGCGGCATGCTTTGCA
>DAIMIJ010000018.1:4695-7907 GCA_036722835.1 Ignavibacteriaceae bacterium
ATAATTTTATAAACAACAAGCTTCGTTTTCTCGACCATTAAAAAAAGCAAATTATTCATAATAAAAAATGATTCGAAAGCCAATTTCGTTGAATTCGAATTCAGAATCTCATTCAGAATAACTTTTTCTTTAGAAATATCAAATACTTCAAAGTAATTGTTAAGTGTTCCATCAGCATTCTCTTCGTGATAGTTAAACATCAAATAATTATTAAGCTTAATCCAATTGATGCTGCCGGAAATTTTCCTATCAGCTAATAATCTGGTAAAGATATTCCCGGTATCAGAATTTTCATCAATCTGGTTAAATATTCTCGGAAATAAAAAATCATTAGAAAAATCATTTTGCATTGATTCTTCACGCAGCTTATTAATCTCATCAAACTCACTGCCCAAATCACTTGTTATTTCTCCAGTCAAATAATCAAGTATAAAATATTGTCTTCCTTCAAATGTCGTCTGATATGCATAAACTTTATCATCTTTGGCTAACAAAAAAGTCAAATCATCATTTTGCCAAATCAGTTTCCGGTTTAAAATATCAAAAGCATAAATTCCTTTGTGACCAGGCATGTCAGGCTTTCGGAATTTGTGAAAGAAAATTATGTCTTTATAAACATTTTTGATTCCAATCCAATATTTTTCTTCCAACTGAAAATTCTTAAAAAGAATTTTTCCGTCTGAGGTTTTTATACAATTGAAAAAAACTTCTTTGCTGTCCATGTCTCTCTCTTCAATCACTATATATCCGGATTCAGAGGGAATGAGCCGCCAAATATTTCTTTTACTTTTGAACGAATAATTTTTCTTTATTGAAGCCATCTACTAAATTATTTTATCTTTTCAAATCTTGCGGTAAAATGTCTCAACATTGGCGCTTCATAAGTAATTTTGTAACCTTTTAATTTATGCCTATTCCGAAAGACTTCAAGAATAATCTCAATTACATAATCAATATGGCTTTGAGTATAAACTCTGCGAGGAATTGCAAGCCGAACTAGTTCCATCGGAGGAGGAATGAGTTTTCCTTTATCGTCATATTTTCCAAACATCACGCTTCCAATTTCAACAGCTCGAATTCCGCCTTCAATATAAAGTTCGACAACTATTGATTGCCCGGGAAATTTTTCTGGAGGGATATTCGGCAAAAAGCGTTTTGCATCAATATAGATTGCATGTCCGCCCGGTGGTTCAATTATCGGAACACCTGCTGCAACAAGTTTGTCTCCAAGATAAGCTACACTTCTGATTCTATATTGAAGATAATGCTCATCTAAAATTTCTTCTAATCCCTGTGCAACAGCTTCGAGGTCTCTTCCAGCCAAACCTCCGTAAGTTGGAAAACCTTCTGTAACAATTAAAAGATTACGGCATTGCATAGCAAGATTTTCATCATTGAGTGCGAGAAAGCCCCCAATATTTACAAGTGCATCTTTCTTAGCGCTCATCGTTGCACCATCAGCATAAGAAAACATTTCCTGTGCAATTTCTAAAACAGATTTTTTCGAGTAACCTTTTTCTCTAAGCTTTATGAAGTAAGCATTCTCAGCAAAACGGCAGGCATCAAGGAACAATGGGATATTATACTTCACACAAATTTCTTTTACTTCTTTAATGTTCTGCATCGAAACCGGCTGCCCGCCGCCGGAATTATTTGTAACTGTTATCATGCACAAAGGAATATTCTTACTTCCTTTCTCCTTAATAAATTTTTCGAGGAGATTGGTGTCCATATTTCCCTTAAAGTCAGCACGAATTTCTGAATGCTTTCCAACTTCAACTATAAAATCATCGGCTTCAGCGCCGGTAAATTCAATATTCGCTCTTGTTGTGTCAAAGTGAGTGTTATTAGGAAAATATTTGCCGGGTCCGCCAACAATTGAGAAGATAATTTTTTCTGCTGCTCTTCCTTGATGGGTTGGAATGATAAATTTCATCCCCGTAATTTTTCTCACAGCTTTTTCAAATCTATAAAAGCTTTTTGAGCCGGCGTAAGATTCATCGCCGTCCATAATTCCCGCCCATTGCTTAGAGCTCATTGCAGAGGTTCCGCTATCAGTCAGCAAATCAATCAGTACATCATCTGCGTGAAGAAGGAAGGGATTATAGCCAGCTTTTTTTATCAGATCAACTCGTTCTTCTTTAGCTGTGTACCTGATTGGCTCGACCGATTTTATTTTAAATGGTTCAATAATTGTTTTCATATTGTCCTCAAAAATATTTTGCGACATTTGGTTTGAAATTTGTGAAAATTACTTGCTACAAATATAATAAACCGAAAGGCTCTTTTTTTAAAGGAAACACATTTATTTAATGAAATTTCATTTTTTTGTTGATTCTACATTTAACAATCTATAATTTTCTTGAAAGCTTATCTCAATTATTTAAC
Organism: Ignavibacteriaceae bacterium; assembly: GCA_036722835.1. GTDB lineage: Bacteria > Bacteroidota > Ignavibacteria > Ignavibacteriales > Ignavibacteriaceae > XYD12-FULL-36-8. The sequence continues at coordinate 7,084 of DAIMIJ010000018.1, forward strand.
AAAAGGAGATGCTATGCAAACTGACGATACTTCTAACCTCGAGCAAACGAGCTCGGAACAGGAACTCAGCCATACCGATAAAATCACTGGCGTGTTTTCAGAGCCAACAAAAATGTTTTCAACAACCTCACTCTTTCCCCCAAGGACAAAAGACTGGATAATTCCTTTACTAATTGTTTTCGCACTTGTGGGAATTTTACGAAGCGTAGCTTTGCTTAACGAAGAAGTTTATTTTCAGGCAAAGCAAGATCAGACTAAAAAGATCGAAGAAATGGTAAAGAACGGTACTATTCCCGCTGACCAACTCGATTCAGCCCAAGAACGAGCTGACAAGCAAATGGAATTTATGAGAGGACCTATAGGATGGGTAATTAATATTGTGTCAACATTGATATTCGGTTCAATCTTTTTCTTCATCATTGTTGCAATTTACTTTTTATTTGTTAAATTTTTACTAAAAGGCGAAGGAACCTACCAGAGTGCAATGGTTGCGAGTGCTTTACCAATGTATATTTCTGCTGTCCAATTTCTCATTGCAGGAATACTGACCTTTATGATGGGGAAAATGATCATGGATACAAGCGTTGCCACTTTTACTGGTACTGAACGTTCTAATATTTTAGGATTTATACTATCCAAGATCGATCCAATAAGCATCTGGGCTTATTTTGTTTTGAGCATCGGCTTGGCAAAAATGTTTAAGTCGCAATCAGTAGGAAAATATTATATACTGGTTTTTGGACTTTGGATTGTCGGCGGTTTATTAATTTGGTTTATCGCCAAAGCTGTACCGTTCCTAAGTTTTTTAAATATGTAAACTAGCT
>DAIMIJ010000018.1:8007-16572 GCA_036722835.1 Ignavibacteriaceae bacterium
TTTACACTACGCTCTGCGGATCAACATCATAGAATAATCTGATGTTACGGTAGCGAGATTTGCGATTAAACTCCGCAAAGGCAGCGAACAAAGCATTTTGCAAAACTTTCCCGCCTGGATCTATATCTTTTCCGCTTTTAATTAATAAATGATAACGATAGCTCCCTTTCAGCTTTGATATTATTGCCGGTGAGGGTGGAGTTATCTTCAAATATTTTTTATAAAGAAGAAGCTCTTTATAAAAATCAACGATCGCGCCTTTAGCTTTATTGTCATCTTCATCTTTTGTTTCAACTAGACAAATCCTTGTAAACGGAGGATAACCCAATTTCTCACGATCAACAATTTCCTTTTGGTAAAAACCCTCATAATCATTCAGCAAAACTTTTTGGAGAGCAAACCGCTTTTCATTTTGTGTTTGAATAATCACTTCACCCTCAATTTGGCTTCGACCTGATCTTCCGGAAACTTGAGTCAGCATTTGAAATGTCCTTTCATCTGCACGAAAATCGGGAATCCAAAGACTTGTCTCCGCCGAAATTACTCCAACTAAAGTTACTCTTGAAAAATCTAAACCCTTAGAAACCATTTGAGTTCCAACGAGAATATCAATTTCTCCTCTGCTGAATTCCATAAGCATTTTACTTAAAGAAGATTTACGGGAAACCGTATCGGAATCAACCCTCTTTACTTTTGCATTAGGAAAGTAAAATAAAATTTCGTCTTCAACTCTTTCTGTTCCGGTTCCAAAATATTTTACAGAATGCGAACCACAGTTAGAACAAACTTTCGGAACTTCCCTTGTAAATCCGCAATAATGACATTGAAGTAAATTTTGATTTATGTGATAAACCATCGGCACTGAACAATTTGTGCAAATTTCTATCTCACCGCAGTCATCACAAAAAATTTGAGTGGAAAATCCCCTTCTGTTCTGAAGGATTATGACACCTTCCTTTTTGTTTAGCCGGTCTTCTATTTTATCAAGAAGAGTTTTTGTAAAAACATTTTCCATTCTCTTCTTCTTTCTTTCAACTATAACATTAACCAGACTTATCTTTGGCAGTTTTGCGTTATCAACTCTTTCCGGCAGAGTTAATAATTTGTACTTACCGCTTACAGCATTGTACATGCTCTCGATTGATGGAGTCGCTGAACCAAGAAGTACCGGACAATTTTTTATCTTCCCGAGAACAATTGCTGAATCTCTTGCATTATACTTAGGAATCATATCAGCTTGCTTGTAGCTTGCATCATGCTCTTCATCAACGACTATCAAACCGATTTTACTTAATGGCGCAAACAAAGCTGATCTAGCTCCCACAACTACTTTAGATTTTTTGTTTAGAATTTTTCGCCATGAATCATATCTCTCGCCGATTGACATTCTACTGTGAATAACGGTAATTGTATCGCCGAAATTATTATGAAGCCGGGATGTTATTTGAGGTGTCAGAGATATTTCGGGAACAAGTATCAGCGCAGTTTTATTTGAAGCCAAAGCAAGTTTTATCAGTTCGATATAAACTTGAGTTTTACCGCTGCCTGTAACACCGTGAAGGAGAAATGTTTTAAACTCTCCATTACCGATTGAAGGAGAAACTTCAGCAATAATTGATTTTTGTTTTTCAGTTAGTTCAAAATCTTGGAGTTGCTCTTTGTACTCTTCAACGTATTTTCTTTCAATTTCCTTTTCAAAAATTTCAACAAAACCTTTTTTTTCTAAAGAATCAACTGATGATTTTGTTGTTTCGGTTTTTCTAAGTAGCTGAGCTAAAGATTCCATCTTATTTTTTTTTGAAATCAGTTCGAGCAGAATTGCGACTTGTTTCTGCGAACGAGTTTCTATTTCGGGAATAAAGTCATAAATCTCGGCGAGAGGTCTAGAGAGCTTTACAAAATTTGCAGTTTTGATTCGCACTTTTGCATCGGAAAGTTCGGTTAGAACGTTTAACGCACCAGCTCTTTCTAAACTTTGTAGAACCGAATAGATGCTTTTCTTCTTAACCAACTTTTGCAGCGAGCTGATTGTGATTTCATCTTTTTCAGATAATGCTTTTAAGATTTTCCCTTTGAGTGAGGTTTTGTTCTTTTCTTTTGAATAAAGATCTGAGCAGACAATAATATCGGAAATAATTTTTCTTTTGCTTTCAATCTCTAAGCCGTAAGGAACAGCAAGTTTCAATGCCTCGCCGAGAGAACAAAGATAATAATCAGCTAACCATTCATAAAATTTAAGATCGTCAGTGTTGAAGAGAGGGATTTCATCAAGAATATCGGTAAGTGGTTTTATTTTTTCGGTAACGTCGCTTTTATCTGATAATTCAATTACAAAGCCTGTTAAAGTTCGTTTACCAAAAGCCGCAAGAACCCGAACTCCGATTTGAAGCATCGAGGATATCTCGTCGGGTACTGAATAAGTAAATGCATTTCGAAAAGGTAACGGAAATACAACTTGCGCAAACATTATTCTTGTTTTTTATAATATGAACCTAATTTTCTGTAAGCGTCAGTTTCAGCCGAAAACATTGCAAACCTCAAGACTTTTTGTTGATCGTCCCACAAAATTCGTTTGTATGTTTTAGATTTTATTACTTCACCATTAGTTGAAATAACGCTATCGCCAACGTCCATAGTTAAAAAGTAAAATCCATCTTCGTAAGAAATGTTTTCAACACCTGCTATGTTTCTGAAATCGTAAGAAACTTCAGAATCGAGATTATCATCATTCAATATTAATTTTCTGCTGGTGATAAAACGACCTTCATTTTTCATATCTTCGATGAAATCATTGCTCTTCAACATAAAAGTAAATAAGGCGGCTGTATCTTGCTTGAACGCTTCGGCATCGGTTGCATCAGAAGTGATGTCGGTGATGTAAAGCTTAGCTGTTCCACTTTTGTCCGTGTTAAGAGTTATTTCATAAGAAATTTTTTGAAAGACGAGGCAGCCTGGGGCTGAGATTAAGATTAAAATAAAGATAAAGTTTAAGAAAGATGATTTGGATATTCTATACATTTATTGCCCTTTATATTACAGCAGTTTCTAAAAGAGTTAAGGTTTGATTTATCGTATCAAGCTCGGCTTTTATTCCAACTGGCAGAGTAAATTTGTTTTTAATATGCCCGAAAGACAATCCATAAATAACAGGAATGTTTAGGTTTGATAGTCTGTCAAATAAAACTTCCATAAGTAAAAATGACAAATTAAAAGATGGATCTTTTTCTTTTGGTTCACAATCCTCAAAAACTCCCATTGCAATTCCCGCAGCTTTATCAAACTTGCCTGATTGAATTAATTGTGTAAGCATTCTATCAATGCGGTAAGGTTCTTCACCAATTTCTTCAAGGAAAATAATTTTACCTTCGCCATTAAAATCATACTTAGTCCCGATAAGCGAATTTAGAACCGACAAATTTCCACCTACCAATTCGCCGATTGCTTTTCCGCTCACAATAGTTATAATTCCATTGTTATCTTTTTCGTCTTCGCCTTTTGCACTAATCAAAACCAAATCTTTTCCGGGATGAACAAGCACTTCATTAAAATATGTAACACTAAACTCATTGAAAGAAGAAATTCCAACGGGACCATGAAAGGTAACTAATCCTGTTTCAGCATGAATTCCATTTAGCAATACTGTAATATCGCTGTAACCAATGATCACTTTAGGATTATTTTTAATAAGTTCATAATTAAGCATTGGAAGAATTCTCGCACAACCATAACCTCCGCGCGCGCAAATGATCCCATTTATTTTTTTATCTGCAAACATTGAGTTTACTTCTTCGGCTCTTGATTCATCTTTTCCAGCAAGATAACCCGACCTTGAGAGAATTCTTTCATTGTAAGCAACTTTGTAACCTAATTTTTCCAAATTTTCAATCGAGTCTTTTAGTTCATTTTCTGAGATGTAACTTCCAGGCGTAATTAATCCAAGCGTGTCTCCGGCTTTCAATCGAGGAGGTTTGATTTTATTTTTTGGTTCAGCTGCTGAATAAATTTTAGGAACTGCTGATAGCACCACCGCTGTTGTAACTGATTTTATGAAATCTCGTCTTTGCATTGTTTTAATTCTTGTTGCTGCTATGTATAAACTTTTAATTGGAGAATAAGGTGATAAGGTCTTTTCTCACGCTAAACCTTGGTCATTAAGGTTAGCTATAATTAGAACAATTTCTAATTATTTTAAAATTATTCCTTCTAGCAGAAATTATCTTTTTGTTTAAAAAACTTTTAATGACCAACCTTAGTAACTGTCAGATTCCAAACAGATCTACCTTATCACCTTATTAACAAGTAACCAGCATCTCACTATAACGAGAGCTATGTTTTGATTATCTTCTCATCAGACAAAAGATGATCATAAGTTTCTCTGCTGCGAACTACATAAAACTTATCATTGTCAACAAGTATTTCCGGAGGTCTTCGTCTCGCATTATAATTCGATGCCATTACCATTCCATAGGCACCTGCAGACATTACTGAGAGATATTCACCTCGTTTTGATTGTAATATTTTTCGTTTTCGTCCAAGAAAATCACCCGACTCACAAACCGGTCCAACAATATCAGCCACAATTTCCTTTCGGCCTGAATGAATCTCAACTGGTTGAATATGATGATACGCGCCATAAATACTTGGACGTAAAAGATCATTCATAGCTGCATCGGTCACTATAAAATTCTTATCTCCATTTTTTTTCGTGTATAAAACTTGTGCAGCCAAAATTCCTCCGTTTGCAGTTAGGAATCTTCCCGGTTCAAAGAAAGTATGACAATCTAATTTCTTTAAGATCGGAGAAATTGCCTTTGCATAATCTTTAACTGAAAATGTTTCTTCATTGCCATATCTAACACCTATTCCGCCGCCAACATCAAAATGCTCAAGCTTTACTCCGCTTTCTTTCAGTTCAAAATAAATTTGAGAAAGCTTTTCAACCGCTTCTGTAAAGGGCTGAATGCTTGTAATCTGCGAACCGATATGCATATCAATTCCGGTAAACGTAATATTTTTAAATCGGTTTTTATCTTTGAACAAGCTAAACGCTAATTTAGAATCAATCCCAAATTTATTTTCCGATAACCCGGTTGAAATGTAAGGGTGAGTTTGAGCATCAACATCTGGATTAACTCGAATTGCAACCCGTGCAACTTTTTTCATTTCACCCGCGATTGCATTTATTAGCTCTAATTCTTCTTCCGATTCGGCTTTAATCATTAATAAATCTTTTTGCAACCCTAATCGGATTTCATTAAGAGTTTTTCCTACTCCCGTTAAAATTAATTTGTTTGGATCAACCCCGGCAAGCAATGCTCTTTTCAGCTCACCTTCTGAGTTAACATCAACACCGCTGCCAAGATCAACAAATGTTTTTATCACGTTAAGATTGAAGTTGCTCTTTGCAGCATAAAATATTGTGTGAGGAATTTCATGAAATGCATCTGAAAATTCTTTGTAGCGATCTATAAAAAAATTCTTACTGTAAATGTAAGCCGGGGTTCCGACTTCATGTACTATTTTTTTTATTGAAACATTTTCACAGAAAAGTTCATCACTCTTGTAAGTGAAATATGATGAGTCGAAGATATTCATAGCATGCAGAATTTATTTTTGAATTTGTTAGTTCGAAGATAAAGAAAATTTATATTTCCTTCTAAACGAATAAACGATTAAATACTTGTTTTCAATCTCTTTAAAACTAAGAGACAATCAATAAAAACTCGTTTGAAATACCTCTCCTTTTCGGTAAATTTGTCAAAATTTTTTACGAAAAGATGAACACACGATACCCGTTTACTGAAATTGAAACAAAGTGGCAATCCTTCTGGGAAGAACACAACGTAGCTAAAACAGATATTTCCAATGATGGTAATAAACTTTACTGCCTTGTGATGTTTATTTATCCATCCGGAGCAAAACTTCATATTGGGCATTGGTACAATTATGGTCCGACTGACTCATGGGCAAGATATCAAAAGCTTAAAGGCAAAAATGTTTTTGAACCTATGGGTTATGATGCCTTTGGTCTACCCGCGGAAAATTATGCCATCAAGACAGGCATTCATCCTTACAACAGCACAATTGCCAACATTGGTGAAATACGCGAGCAGCTTAAAAGAATGGGCTGTATGTATGATTGGGATGCTGAATTGATGACGTGCGATCCAAAGTATTACAAGTGGAATCAATGGCTGTTCCTTCAGCTTTACAAAAAGGGAATGGCGTACAGAAAAAATGCACCGGTGAATTGGTGTCCTAAAGATCAAACTGTTCTTGCAAACGAGCAGGTTCTTTCTGATGGAACTTGTGAAAGATGCGGAACTTTGGTTATTCAAAAAAATCTTACACAATGGTTTTTTAAGATAACCGATTATGCTGAGGAACTTCTTGATGGACTTGATAAAATTACCTGGCCGGAGAAAACTAAGCTGATGCAAAGAAACTGGATCGGCAAAAGTGTTGGAGCAGAAGTTCATTTTCAAGTTGAGGACTCAGACGAAAAAGTATCTGTGTTCACAACTCGACCTGATACTTTATTCGGAGTTACTTATGTTGTTTTAGCTCCCGAACATCCTCTCGTAGATAAACTCACTAAACCGGAATATCTTAAAAATGTTGAAGAGTATCGCATCTCCATAAAAACACTGACCGAGATCGAACGAACCTCAACAGTTAAAGAAAAAACAGGTGTTCCAATAGGAGCGCATGCAATCAATCCGGTGAATGGCGAACGAGTCCCCATCTGGATCGCTGATTATACGCTCGCAACTTATGGAACCGGCTGCGTGATGGCTGTGCCAGGTCATGATGAGAGAGATTTTGAATTTGCTAAGAATTTTAATCTGCCAATTCGTAAAGTTATTTTACAACCGGGTACAAATGAGAAAGATGATTTAACTGAAGCTTATACCGAACCCGGCATAATGATCAATTCCGGAATTTTTAACGGAATGAATTCCGATATGGGAATAGAAAAAATTATTTCTTACCTTGAAGTGAAAAAGCTTGGTGAAAAGAAAATTAATTACCGCTTGCGTGATTGGCTGATTTCACGGCAAAGATATTGGGGAACTCCAATTCCAATTATTCATTGCGAAAAATGCGGTGAGGTTCCTGTAGATGAAAAAAATCTTCCGGTTGAACTTCCATATGACGTGCAATTTAAACCCGGCGGTGAATCTCCATTAATAAGCAATGAAAATTTCATAAATGTAAAATGTCCAAAGTGCGGTGCAACTGCTAAAAGAGATCCTGACACCATGGATACTTTTGTAGATTCATCATGGTACTATTTCCGATATTTAAACCCGCACATTGCTACTGATCCTTTTGATAAAAAACTTGCGGAGAAATGGATTCCGGTTGATATTTACGTTGGCGGAGCTGAGCATGCAACAATGCACTTGCTTTATGCAAGATTCATCCACAAATTTTTGCGTGATCTCGGTTATACAAATTCCGACGAGCCATTCTCACATCTTATTCATCAAGGAACGATTACCAATCAAGGTGCTAAGATGTCGAAGTCAAAGGGTAATGTTGTAAATCCCGATCAGTTCATTGAAAAATATGGCTCGGATGTTTTTAGAATGTACTTGATGTTCATGGGTCCATACGAACTCGGTGGTGATTGGAGTGATAAAGGAATTGCCGGTACCGATCGTTTTGTTCAAAGAACTTATGAATTATTTAACAAGCATCCTAATTTATTGAATCAGGTCATTCTAAAAGATGTTTATGAGCTAAATCAATTAAACGAAAATGAAAAACAAGTTTATAAAAAAGTGAATCAAACAATTAAGAAGTTTGATGAAGAAATAAATCATTTTCGTTTTAATACCGCAATTGCTGCAATGATGGAACTGCTAAATGAAATGAAAAAGTTAGAATTGTGTTCTAAGGAAATTCAATGTTACTCATTAAGAAGATTTGCAGTTTTATTGGCTCCAATTGCTCCGCATTTGTCTGAGGAATGTTTTAGCATTCTTGGTTTAAATGTATCCATCTTTCAAAATCCATTTTGGCTTGATGCGGATGCGAAAGCGCTCGTTGAAGATCTGGTAAGTGTAGCTGTTCAAATTAATGGAAAATTAAGAGGAACAGTTGAAGCCCCGGTCAACAGCAACCAAACGGATATAAAGGAACTGCTGCTTAAAGATGAAAAGGTAAAGAGGCATCTTGATGGCAAAGAGATCGTTAAAGAAATTTACGTGCTGAATAAAATTTATAACATCGTAGTGAAATAAGCACAATGGAACGCTGATTTCTCAGATTTGGCTGATGTTCGCTGATTTTAATCTAAGTTAATTTGCTATATCTGTGTAATCTTCATACCATTGTTTTTTTCGAAATTAATTAAAAGCATAAAATGTTAGACTTAAAATTCATCCGAGAAAATCCTGAGCTTGTTAAAAAAGGAATTGAATCAAAGAACGAAAGAAGTCGAGTTGATGAAGTTCTTCAGCTTGATAAACATCGCAGAGAAATTCTTGTTGTAAGTGAAGAACTTAAAGCAAAACGGAATCATGTGTCGCAGGAAATTGGCAAACTTAAAAAAGCCGG
>DAIMIJ010000019.1:0-5686 GCA_036722835.1 Ignavibacteriaceae bacterium
CCCGGGCTTCATTACCCCATTTAAATGTTCTGTGGGCAAAATGAATTTTGATATTATATTTATTAAAAAGTTCACTCCATAATACTCCTACTTGCTCTCCTTGAGAAATTGAGTTTGTAGAAACGAATGCAACTTTGATATTGGTATTTTGAATATACTTTGATGCTTTTATATACCACCCTGTAACATAATCTAGTTTTCCCGATCCCGAAATATTATTGAATAGTAGTTTTATATCATCTCTAGATTTCTCATTAAGCAATCTAGCTCCACCGAATGGCGGATTACCAAGAATATAAGAAAGTTGATCTTTAGGAACGATAGTTTCCCAATCAATCCTAAGCGCATTACCACAAATTATATTTGCGGTTTTCTTTAATGGAAGACGGACAAAATATTCACCAAACTCTTCGGATATTCTCATGTTCATCTGATGATCGACAAGCCACATAGCAACTTCGGAAATACGCGCTGGCCATTCCTCAATTTCAATTCCATAAAATTGATCAATATCAATCCAAACAATATTTCTAATATCAGATTCAATTTGGCTAGTCTTGTGTAGGATTCTGAGAATTTCAATTTCAAGCAATCTTAATTCCCGGTAAGTAATAACAAGAAAGTTACCGCATCCGCACGCTGGATCGAGAAACTTTAGGGTTGAAAGTTTTTTATGGAAATCTTTAAGCTGCTTCGTGTTGTTTTTAACCGATTCAAATTCTTTATAAAGTTCATCAAGAAATAAAGATTTAATTACTTTAAGAATATTTTTCTCCGAAGTATAATGTCCACCAAGATTGCGCCGTTCTTCGGGATTCATAACAGATTGGAATAAAGAGCCAAATATTGCGGGTGAAATCTTTCCCCAATCAAGCTTGCAGCAATCAAGCAGTATGCTTCGCATTTCTCTATCGAACGAAGCTTGAGGCAAATTCTCTTCAAAAAGTTTTCCATTTACGAATGGAAACTCTGCTAAACTTTCATCAAGATTTTTTAATCGTTCTTCCGGAGGTTCATTTAAGATATAAAACAAGCTCGCAATTTGAGCAGCAAGATCGCTTCCGTCTTCTCTTGTATGAAGCTTTAAGTATTCTTCAAAAATATCTTTGTTAAAAATATTTGTGTCATCGGCAAACAAACAGAAAACAAGCCGGACAAGATAAACTTCTAAATCGTGCCCCTTATAACCGATAGCTTTTAGCTTATCATGAAGCTTACCCATCAACTCAGCAGCAGCAATGTTTACGGGATCTTCCTCTTTGAAAGTTCGTTTTTCATATCCGGCAATAAATCCGAACAGGTTTACATTTTTAACTAAATCTTTTATTGTAAAATCGTGCCGGATGTTTTGTTGAAGATCATGTAAAATGAAACGGTCAAAATCACACACAAGTATATATTGTGGGAGTTCTTCTTCTGTTAGTCCGAAGGAATAAGCAATCGCTTGATTTTTTGCTTTCTCTAAGTTTTTTCCTTTTGTTTTATGTTCAATTAGAATTTTACCGGGCCAGAGCAGATCTATGTAACCTTCTCTGCCATCAATTTTCTTCACTGGTTTTTCAAACGTGGCAACACGTCTTCTGCTTATTCCAAACACTTCAAAAAATTCATTAAGGAATGTTTGTGATTCAGCAGACTCTTCCGACGCAGTTTCCCACTCTTTGGAAAACTTTACTGCCCGAGATTTTATTTCATTCCACGATATTGGCATTTAAAATAATATTTATGATAAAGTCTAACTCACTAACTGAGAACCATTGAAATAGAGACGATTACGATTTCATTTTTGTTTCTCGTATTTCTAAACTTTTCAGATCAAAAATACGGAATAGAATTTATTAAGTCTAACCACCAAATTTTTCCAGGTGTAAGAAAGATGTATTAACAAATCATGAGGAGTTAATTTATGTTCACCATAGGCTGCGATCCGGAGCTGACTTATTATTTGAAAAAATAATTCAATCTATTCTGCTATTGTCAGGAACAAATTCTTCTATTAAGAGCAAAAAAATGGTTAAATAGGAGTCAGTCAATATTTACTTTCAGTTTCATTTTAACTCTCTTAAATAATGCAGTAATTTTCTGCTTATTGCTATTTTATTTTAACTTTAGTTGAAGTTGAATTGCCTTCCAATGCATCATAATAAAGAGCTGCCGCACCAAGAATTGCAATGTGATTTATTTCAGAGATTTCAATCTTTATATTATCTGATAATTTCGAATAAATAAATTTTCTAATCGACTTCCACATATTGTCTTTGAAAAACTGATAAGATTTACTCACAGATCCACCTAGGATAATAATTTCAGGATCGACTGCAAGCATAATCACTTTAATAGCTTCACCTAAATTGGATCCAAATTGTGAAAATATTTTTAGTGCAGCAGTATCACCAAGTTCTGCCTTTTTTACTACTTCTTCTCCAGACATTCCATATTCATTCTTGAAAAACTGACCACTGCAGTAATATTCATAATTATGATCTCTGAATGGCATCATTCCAAATTCTCCGGCACCACAATTCTTTCCAACATATAAACGATCATTTAGAACGAGTCCAGCCCCAAGTCCCGTACCAACTATTAATCCAACGATATTGCTATAAGCTTTCACTTTGCCAAAATACTTTTCACCAATAACAAAACAGTTAGCATCATTATTCACATAGACTGGAATATTATTTTTTGATTCTAATATTTCCTTTAAATGAACTTTTTTCCATGAAGGAATATTTGTTGCATCATATATAATGCCTTTTTCTGCATCAACAAGGCTCGGGACACCGATACCTATTCCATCAATTTTTTCATTTCCAAATTTTCCTATAAGAGAATTCAAATCATCTATGATTTCAGTTTCGCTACTATCATTCTTTATTTTTAATGATTCAGTGCGCACTAATCCACCATATTCAACTAATCCAACGCGAATATTAGTTCCACCAACATCAATACCCAGAACGCCCATATTTTCTCCTTACTGTCAGCTTTATTATTAAATACTATTCGTTGATTACTTTTTTACTAAATAAATTTTTTAATTTTATTGTATCATTAGTGATAATTGGATTGGCCCACATTCCTATGAATAATAAATAGGCAAGTGTTACATATATGAATGACATTCCAGCTTTTAAACCAAACATATCGCCTAACCAACCAATAAATAATTGTACCACTGCCCCGCCAATTATCGCAGTACATAAAATTCCAGCAAATGATCCATGATGATTGTTGACTGAATTGAGAGCTAATGAAAAAACAATTGACCACATAACTGAAAGCGAGAATCCAATCATTGGGAAAGCAATAAGCGCGAAATTCCCTGGGCCAAATAATGCGATAGATAAAAAAATCATAGCAAAAATCACAGCGCCAACTAATATTCTCCTGCTGTCAAAAAATTTTAATAGAGCCAATCCAATTAAACATCCAATTGACATCATTCCCCAAAACCAACCAATAATGGACGAACCTACTACAAGTGGATCATAATTGTGATAGGTATATAAAAACTTCGAAATCCAATAAGACACGCCTTGTTCTGTTCCCACATAAGAAAAAATTCCGATGAAATATAAAATGATGATTTTTTGCTTAAACAAGGATTTGTGTGTAGCCCATGTTCCTGACTTTTCATCCTCTTTTCTTTCAACTTCTGGGAATTTAAAAATTACAATCAACCCGATCATCAAGAGAAATATGAGAGCAAATACCCAATAAAGGGATGTCCATGGAAGACTTGTAGGAACTAATTTAGCAAATATAACTTTAACTGTATTATTACTTTGATTATCATTTAAGCTTGATATCAAATATGTCAAGAACATTGGAGATAAGAATGAAGCACCACCAAATATTAATTGAGCCATAACAGAATTGAATGCGAAATGTTTCTTTCCACCCGAAACTCTTAGCAATGGATTAATGGCTACTTGAAGCATTGCCATTCCCGCTCCCATCAAAAACAATGAAGGAATAAAAACAGAGTATAAAGGGAAAATTGAAAAAATGAGCGCTCCAATAAAAGCAATTACGAAAGCTGCAATCATTATTTTTTTTTCTTTGTATTTTTCCACAAGAATACCAGCAGGGATTGACATAACACCATAAGCAATGAAAAATGCGAAAGGAAGAAAAGCTGAAAAGAATAGACTTAATTTAAAGCTATTAATAACATCAGGATTAAGCGCTCCTAAAATGTTCGTTATAAAGGAAATGACAAAAAATGTTAGAAAGATTAATCCTACTATATAATAATTTTTTTTCATTTGTTTTTTCCGATCGAAAACAGCATTTGCTGTATTAAAAGAATAAATTATTTTTTCTATTAAAATTTAAATATTAGCTAACCTAAATAGAAATAATATCTAATTCATAACGTTTGTAAATGATAATAGATTATCACCATTATCATCGTATCCATTCCGTAATATTTAATCGCATGTTCTTTTATTTTCTTTTTACGTCTTTTTCAAAAATAAAAAGTGCGAAAAGAATTTATTTCCGCACTTTTAAGTCTGCCCGGAAGGACTTTCCAATAGGGATCACTATGTGAGAACCTCTCACGACTTTGTTGGGACTGACTATTAATTCTTATACACATATTAAAAATTATAATTCACGGCTAGTACGAATTATTGTGTGCTAGGACGATAGAAAGTGCACGGTCATGAAGTTGTTTAATGACTGCCGGGTATGACATTGTGAATGATTAATAAACGATATTGATATTCTTGGGCAACTCCCAACTTTGCTGATATTCATCGTAAAGTTGTTTGGTTAATTGGATTAAAATCGGATTTGCAGATGAATCCAACCAATAAATTATTTCTTTCATATTTGCTGGTTCCATTTCTGTACAGCCTGCACTTGTTTCATCAGGTACAGACCAGTTATGCAGGAAAATACACGATCCGGCTCCTTTAATAATTGGATCAATATTTTGATCAACAATAACACCCTGTTCGTAATAAATATCAGCAAAATACATTTTCTCCGACGATTGCCAATCTACTTTATCAACTTCATTATTATTTATCAATTGATTGTAATATTCTGATTTAATATCATCAATGCATTCACGCATTGCTGTAATTTCCATGTAGTGAATTTTCAATCCCTTCATTTTTTTTGAAGCAGCATACCCAAACGCGGAACTTAATGTAAATACTCCTGCAGGTGACTTCCCATCCCCTTCAGTTTTGATTGGAAGCAAAGCAGAATCAATAGGATGTAATCCCCTTCCCCACGCTAAACCATTTCTGCCAAGGACGACCGGGATTTTTTCCTTTGTAAGTTCCCAACTGCTCTTTTGGTTTTGTCTTTCAAAACGATAAAGATATCCTTTAGTTGTACTTGCCGAATCAGTTAATACTAAAATCAATTGATGACTGTCTATAGGTATGGGCGAATCTTTTAAAGTCTGAGAAAAGCAAAGGGATGAATGCAAAAGAAATAGAATAGAATAATACTTCACATTTAAAATATATTTTTTCATGCATGAACTTTCCAACTATTATTAGTATTCAATACGAAAATAAACAAAAAATGCGAAAACATTTCGCTTTCGCATTCTTATGTGGGCCCAGAAGGACTTGAACCTCCGACCCGCTGATTATGAGTCAGCTGCTCTAACCAACTGAGCTATGGGCCCCAATACTTTTAATTTTTACTTATTGAATTT
>DAIMIJ010000019.1:5758-16166 GCA_036722835.1 Ignavibacteriaceae bacterium
TACAATTTTTTATTTTCCATAAATTTCAACCCGCTGATTATAAGTCAACTACTCATCTCCGCCTGAGGCGGATCAGCCTCCGGCTGAAACTGAGCTACGAGCCCAATTAACGAACGGAAAAATAATACTTATATGCTCTTTTTGCAATAACACTTTGTCAGATAATTTTTACACTTACCGCTTATCAAATTTGATTTATTTTTCACAAGTAAATTCTATAAGTTTCCCGCAACAATTTTTTAATCAAAAATAAAGGTTACAAAACCATGTTTAAAAGAAATGTCCCTTTACAAATTTTAACTATTCTCTTACTAGCGACTGCACTTAATTTTGGGCAGGATTTAGAACGAAAAGATGTTGATCTCAAATACAAATGGAATTTAGAGGATCTTTACAAAACAGAAAACGAGTGGTTAACTGATAAAGATAAAATATCAATGGGAATCCAAAAGGTAACGGAGTATCAGGGGAAGCTTGGTAATAGTGCCAATGATTTGTACACCGGACTAAAAACCTATATAAATTTACTCAAAGATTTTTACAAGTTTAATAGTTATGCGAACCGACGGAAAGATGAAGATTTAAGAAACTCTGATAACCAAGCAGCTTCACAAATCGCTTCAAGTCTTGGTTCTGAACTATTTCAAAAAACTTCGTTCATAAATCCTGAAATACTAAAGATTGATCCTCAGACTTTAAAAAAATTCTTTGGCCAGAAAAAAGAGCTGGCAGAATATAAAATGTTCATCGAGAATATTCAGAGATTAAAAGATCACACACTTTCTGCCAATGAAGAAAAAATCTTATCAAGCTTTGGTCTAGCAGCAGAAATGCCATCGAATGTACATGGCATATTTACCGATGCCGAAATGCCATTTGCGGAGGTTACATTATCAAATAATGAAAAAGTAAAGTTAACCTCTTCTTCTTACACTCGCTATCGTACATCTGAAAATAGGGACGATAGAAAGAAAATTTTTGATAGCTTTTTCAATAACTTTGGCAAATTTCAAAATACTTTAGGTGCTAATTATGTCGGCAAAATTCAAAATGATTTTGCCATTGCAAAGAATAAAATATTTAGCACAAGACTGGAATACGCTTTGAGCGCGAATAATATTCCCACATCTGTTTATGAAAATTTAATTAATCAAATTCATAAGAGTCTTCCGACATTGCATCGTTTTCTATCATTAAAAAAGAAAATGCTGGGTGTTGATTCACTTCACTATTACGATTTATACACTCCATTAGTAAAAAAAATAGAAAAGAGCTACACAATTGAAGAAGGTCAAAAATTAATATTAGCTGCTTTGAATCCTTTAGGAGAAGATTATATCAAAACTCTTAACACTGCTTTCAACAACAGATGGATTGATTATTATCCTACAACCGGAAAAAGAAGCGGGGCTTACTCTTCGGGTGAAGCGTACGATGTACATCCATTTATTTTAACAAATTGGAATGATGATTATAATTCACTCTCAACTTTAGCCCATGAACTTGGACACACAATGCACAGTTACTACTCCAATAAGACTCAGCCGTTTGTAGATGCCAACTATTCTATTTTTGTCGCAGAGATTGCTTCAACCATCAACGAAACTTTTTTAAATAATTATTTAGTTAAAAATGCAAAAAGTGATGAAGAGAAACTTTCTATTTTAGGTTCTTACCTTGATTTGCTGAGAACTACAATTTTTAGACAGACTTTATTTGCAGAGTTTGAACTTGAAATGCATAAAATGGTAGAACGCGATGAGCCGTTGACCGGTGAAATAATCAGTAATTCTTATTATGAACTGGTAAAAAAATATTATGGACACGATGCGGGAGTTTGTGTAGTTGATCCTTACATCGCCTACGAGTGGGCTTACATACCTCATTTCTATTACGATTATTATGTTTATCAATATTCTACTTCACTCATTTATGCAACTGCAATTGCACAAAAAATATTTGATGAGGGAAGTCCTGCAGTAAATGATTATTATAATTTATTAAAAGGCGGAAGTTCTAAATATCCGATTGATTTAATAAAGGACACAGGGATTGATCCTTTGTCGCAGCAGCCGTTTGAACTTACCATGAAAAGAATGAACAATGTAATGGATGAAATTGAAAAACTGCTGAAGTAAATTTTGGTAGCCCCGAGTTTTGGGGTCGATTGAATATGGGGTGATTGTTATTGCGAGCGAGCTTTCGAGCGAAGCAATCTTAGAATTATTACTATTAGTAACTACTGGATTGCTTCATCCCGATAAACCGTACTATCAACCGAGAAATCGGGATTCGCAATGACAATACAAAGGTTATACAACACTCTCTAAATGTCGGGGCAATAATTAATCAATTTAGTTTTGGAATAAGTCAACAAGAACTGAAAGCATGGAGGTTTATAGTTATTCCAAAAACTTTTTAATCCTTTCAATTGTGAGCGGAGCTGAACCTTCATAGTGATTGTTAATGTTGAGGTAAACATCTACTTTTTTTGAAGCAAGTTCCTTCAGTAAATCTGCGACTTGTTTCAATTCAGCTTTACGATCGATGTAAATCTTGCTCCAATTACTTCCGCTAATCTTTTCTATTCCCTGCCTATCTTCACCGTGCAACCGAATTACAGTCAACTCTTTTATGAACGTACTGTAATTCTTGTACAGTTCGATTATTGAAGGCATGTAATAGCCCTGTAGAAAAACATGATAGATCGTTAAGCTATTTAAAAACTCAAAATATTTTTTGCTAAGATAATTTGGATTTCGAATTTCAATTCCAATAGCCGGAACATTCTTCGGAAGATTTGCATGAAATGCTTGAAACATTTCCATGAAATGGCTGAGCGAAGCCATTTTCTGCTTGTTGAGATATTCAAACTGAAACATCAAGCATCCAACCTGAGTTTTTATCGCTTCAATTGATTCAAGGAATTCAATGAACAATTCAGTTGATAGAAAAAACGGATTCTTAACAAGTGCTTCACTTTTATTTTTATTGTAGAAGTGAGTAAGCGTAATGGAGTTTGGAACTTTGATTGTAAACTTAAAATCTTTCGGAACAGTTTTTTGATATTCAAGCACCAAAGATTTCTGAGGGAGTATAATTTTAGTACTTGAAAATAATGACCAAAACCATTGATCAATCTCGACAGTATTGTAATGCTGAGAATACTCCTGCAAGTAATTTATATTTTCATTTTCAGAATAGACAATCCCCTTCCATGAATCATACTTCCAACTGCAGGTTCCTATTCTAAGTTTCTTGTTCATCAATAATATTTATAGAGATATTGAGTGATTCCAACAAGCTTATCATTACTGTCGTATTTCTGCTCTTCAATTATATTTTTTTTATCATCATACTTAAAAACATATTTGAAATTCAGCTTTCCATCTCCAGCATAGCTGAATGAAACAGTCTTATTTCCATCATCATCGTACTCGGTTTCTATTTTATATTCAAGATCACCCGATGCATCATACCATTCATCGGAAATTAAATTAATGTTCGAATCATAATCATACAAATAATATTTCTCGGTTTTACCCTTCATGTCATATCGGGTAGATTTAATTTTGATTCCTGCTTTATCATATTCATAAATATATTTTTTATCGGCTTTATTTTGAGCATCATATCTTAAAGATTCGATTCGAAAGCCGTTTTTATCATATTTATATTCATATCGGTTTTGAACTCGTCCATTTGGATCAAATGTAGTTGTTTCGGTTAAAAGTCCTTTTTTATCATACTTAACTGTTGAAATTTTTCCTTTGTTGACTAACTTTCCTTTGGAATCATACTCAAAGCTTATGCGATCAACTGCTGATATTTTTAGCTTCTTGATTAATTCTCTTTCCCTGACTTCCATAGTCTTAGTCACACTTTTAATTTCAATTTCTTTTTTCGCCTCCGCCTTTGGCGGATTTGGTTTTTGCTCATACCTTGTTTCTTTGCCGGAAGAACAACCTATGAGATAGAAGATTAAGATGAAGATAAAATATTTGAAGCAATCATTTACGAAGAATTTATTCATAAAAATCTCTTGAGTAAAAAATTTTACTGACTTAAGATAAAAATTTATTTGGATAAAATAAGTGAAAAGTTTATGAACTAAGATTTGGCGTTATTCAATAATTTTTTAAATGCAGATTGTAGATTTTTTTTGGTTGTCAGCAAATCTTGTGAAATAACCTTTACTTCACCAAGTACCGGCATAAAATTCGTATCGCCATTCCATCTTGGAACAATATGAAAATGAATATGATCATCAACACCGGCACCACTTGCCTTTCCAATATTTACACCAATGTTAAATCCTTCGGGTCGAAGAACTTCCCCAAGAGCTTTTACTGAGAGTTTAAGCTGTTCCATTATTTCTAAATTTTCTTCATCGGACAATGAAAGCAAATCAGCTTTATGTGCAAAGGGAACGACCATCAGATGACCATTATTGTAGGGATAGAGATTGAGAATTGTAAATGTAAGCGCACCTTTTTGAATGAGAAAATTGTCCGCATCATCAGCATTTAATTTTGCGCAATCACAAAGAAAACAGCCGGTTTTGGCTGATTTATCTTTAAATGAATCAATATACTGTGAACGCCAGGGTGACCAAAGTTTATTCATAATAAAAAAGAGGTTGTCTCAAAACTGTCATCCCGGACTTGATTCGGAATCTAAAACTTACATTTCTTTGGGAATTCAGATGCTGAATCAAGTTCAGCATGACATTTTTAACCTTTTGAGGCAGTCTTGTTAAATTAATTCCCTTCTTCTTTGTGCTTTTTGTATTCATCAACAATTTTTTGTTCAACTTCTTTTGGCACTTCCTCGTAATAAGCAAACTTGATTTTATGAGTGCCGCGACCCGAAGTTAAACTTCTGAGATGGGAAGAATATTTATAAAGTTCTGCAAGTGGTACATATGCTTTAACGATTTGGAATTTACCGTCAGAGTCCATACCAAGTATTTTACCCCGCTTGCTTGAAATATCACCCATAACGTCTCCCATATAATCTTCCGGAACCTTTACTTCGAGTACATAGATTGGTTCGAGAAGACATGGTTTACCATCCATAAATCCTTTACGGAAACATTGAGATGCTGCAATCTTAAATGACATTTCATCCGAATCAACTGTATGATATGTTCCATCAAAAAGAGTAACCCTAACATCAACAACTTGGTTTCCGGTTAATACTCCTTTTTGCATTGTCTCGATTACTCCCTTTTCAACTGCCGGAATAAATCTTCCGGGAACGACACCACCAACAATTGCGTTGACGAATTCAAATTCTTTCCCTCTTTGCAGCGGTTCCATCTTAAAGTGAACGTGACCATACTGTCCTCTTCCACCTGATTGCTTTTTATGCTTGTACTCGCAATCGGTAACAACACTTTTCATTGTTTCTCTGTAAGGAATGCGCGGTTCAACTAAATCAACTTCAACTCCGTATCTCTCCTTCAACCTCTTAACAGCTAATGAAAGCTGAAGCTCACCTTGACCTGAAATGATCGTCTGAGAAATTTCGGGATCATACTTAACATTAAATGATGGATCTTCCTCATGAAGAGTATGAAGCCCTGAAGCAATTTTATCTTCATCACCTTTTGCTTTAGGAATGATAGCGGCTGTTATTACATGATCCGGGAATGCTATTGGTTTAATAATAACCGAGAAATTTTTTGAAGATAAAGTATTATTCGTGTGTGTATCTTTAAGCTTGACAACAGCACCAATATCGCCCGCATGAACTTTGGTTACTTCGCTTCTTTTATTTCCATTTAAAATGGATAGCTGGCTTAGTCTTTCAAATTTGCTGTTGGTTTGGTTTATTAAATCTAAACCGGGAACTGCTGAACCTGAATAAACTTTAAATAAAGACAACTCTCCCACATGCTGTTCAGAAATAGTTTTGAAAACAAAAAGGACAGGTTCGCCTTTATCGTCCGGTTTAATAATTAATGGTTTATCGGTTCCCTTTAATATTCCCTCTTCAACAACTCTATCAGCCGGTGATGGAAAATATAAGGTAGCGAATTCTAAAAAGTTATTTAGCCCAACTCCTTTTGCAGCGGACATTGCAAAAACCGGAGTAAAATTTCTTTTAATAATTGATTGCTTCAATCCGGAATTTAATTCTGCTTCAGTCAAAGAACCATTTTCAAAATATTTGTTCATCAACTCTTCCGTAGTTTCGGCAACTTTTTCAATCAATTCTGTACGATAAGCAGTTGCTTGAGCTTTCAAATTATCAGGAATATCTATTTCGGTTACACTTCTGCTTCCAGGAGTTCCGTAAGTATATGCTTTCATTTTTATTACATCAACAACGGTATCAAAACTAATTCCTTCATTTACCGGAAATGTAACAATAATAGCTCCTGATGATAAGCGACTTTTTGCTTGCTGTTCGGTTTCTTTGAAATGCGAATGCTCGTTATCAATTTTATTTATTATGATAGCGGAAGGCAATCCAAATTCATTAATGAAAGTTCCTGTGGTTTCCGAGCCAACTTCAACCCCTTCAGCCGATTTAAGTACCATAACGGCTGTATCGCAGACCCGCATGGCAGCTTTAACTTCTCCGATAAAATCAGTGTAACCAGGTGTGTCGAGAATATTAATTTTTGTTTGATTCAATTCAAGATGAAGCAATGAAGTTGAGATAGATATTTGTTTTTCGATCTCGTTAGGTGTATAATCTGAAACGGTATTACCTTCGCTGATACTTCCGATTCGATTTATTTGATTTGTCTGATAAAGAAGAATTTCAGATAATGTTGTTTTTCCGCTTCCACCATGACCGATGAATGCAATATTACGTATAGTTTCCGCCGTGTATTCTTTCAAGTGAGTTCCTCCTAAGGTGCAGGGTGTGAATAATTATTTGTCTCTAGTGTTTTTTGTAGGAATTCCAAAAAGCATTTACTCCATTAACTACAGCCGAAACATTTCTTACCAAACCTAGAACAGGTTCTTCAATCCCTCTGCGTATTCTTTCTTCAAATCCTAAAATCATATCAACACGGTGCTTTACATTCATCACCATATCGCGCGTCATTTGAATTTGCCCGCGAGCGTCGGAAGTTATATTTGATAACTTCTCACTTAACTCTGTAGCAGATACCACCAATGGTTTTAATTCTGTAGCAAGCTCCTTAACATCATTTTTAAGTTCTTCGAAAGATTTTGTTATTTTATATAGATAATAAATTAGTGCAAGACATAATAATGAGGCAGATATAAGCAGGATTACATTTAGAACTGAAACGACATTCATATGAGTATAAAAAATTTAATCATTTTAAGAATTACTATTTTACGAATTTTTAGTTTCGCGATAAGCATCTACACCGGCTTTGATTGCTGATTTAAGATCGCCGGATTCCTTTTCAATAGTTGATTTACCTGAAGTCATTGCACTTCCAACTTTAGATTTTGCATCATGAAAAAGTTTCTCAGCATCTTTAAGTATTTCATCAGTTTTTGCTTTTGCTTCGGTGATAATCTTATCGGATTTTTGTTTCCCCTCGTTTATTAATTCTTTGGCCTTATCTTTTGCCTCCGCAATATATTTTTCGGCTTCACCGGCATATTCATTAGCTTTATCTTTAATATCTTTTCGTAATTCTTTCCCGCTTTTTGGTGCATAGAGAAGTGCAATTATTGCCCCTACCACTCCCCCTGCTAAAAATCCAACTAGTAAACCTTTACTAAGATTTTTTTCCTTTGACATAACTTTCTTCTCCTTTTATTAATTTAATTTCAATCGAAATTTAAGCACCACTTTTTTGAAAATCAAGGAAACTCGAGAGTTTATAAATAAAACTCACCTTTTTTTAACAAACGACTTACATGTTCTTGATAATCTCGCTCGCAAACTCTGAACACTTCACTTCTTTAGCTTTCTTCAGCAGTCGAGCAAAATCATACGTAACAACTTTAGATTTTATAGTTTTTTTCATAGCTTTTTCAATTATTCGGGAGACTTTTCCCCAGCCGATAAAATTGAACATCATTACACCAGACAAGATAAGCGAACCAGGATTCACTTTATCTTGATTAGCATATTTCGGTGCTGTACCGTGAGTTGCTTCGAATATTGCGTTTGTATAGCTCATGTTTGCACCAGGGGCAATACCCAAACCACCGACTTGAGCCGCTGCGGCATCAGAAAGATAATCGCCATTTAAATTTGGTGTTGCTAAAACATCATATTCAGATGGCCTAAGTAATAATTGCTGGAATATGCTGTCGGCAATTCTATCTTTAATTAATATTTTTCCATCCGGCATTTTACCGTTGTACTGAGAATAAAGTTCATCCTCTGTAACGATTAAATCTCTGAATTCTGTGGTTGCAACTTTGTAACCCCATTCTTTAAAAGAACCTTCCGTAAATTTCATTATGTTGCCTTTGTGAACGAGAGTGACACTTGCTCTTTTATTATCTCTCGCAAACTCAATTGCTTTTTTAACGAGCCGTGATGAACCAAATTCGCTCATCGGTTTAATGCCAATGCCTGATGGTTTTCTAATTTTCTTGTTGAACGATTGATTAATAAAATCAATCAGCTTATTTGCATCTTCACTATCCGATTTAAATTCAATTCCGGAGTAAACATCTTCAGTATTTTCACGAAAAATAACGATATCCATGTTCTGCGGTTTTTTCATTGGGTTTGGAGTGCCTGCATAATATTTCACAGGTCGCACACATGCAAAAAGATCTAGCAATTGCCGAAGAGCAACGTTTAGACTTCTAATGCCTCCGCCAATTGGAGTCGTCAATGGCCCTTTAATCGCGACACCGAATTCCTTTATCGCTTCCACAGTTTCATCAGGAAGCCAAGCATTGCTCCCATATAGTGCAACAGCTTTTTCACCTGCATAAATTTCCATCCACGAGATTTTCTTTTTACCGTTAAATGCTTTTTCAACAGCAGCTTCAAAAACTCTTTTCGATGCTCTCCAGATATCAGGACCAGTTCCATCCCCTTCTATGAATGCGATGATTGGATTACTTGGAATTTTTAGCTTGTTATTTACCACTCGAATTTTTTCACCATCTTGTGGTATTTTTATGTGTAGATATTCAGACATTATTTCTCTCCCGAATTATTATTGTTAAAATTTTCATCCGTAATTTTTCCAAATCTTTTTTGATATAAGCTTACACTTATAATCCCTACCAGAACTGCAAACCAGAGTGTTACTGCACGAATAATAAAAGTTGATGCCACAGCAACTTCTTTAGAATATGATTTTTGAATTAGCATGTAAGTCAGCGAACCCTCTGTAAGCCCCAAACCACCGGGAAGCATTGAGATTGCCCCAACAATTGTAGCAAATGCATAACTGAAAGATGCCCATAAGTAACTTAAATCCACATCAAAATTAGTAAGAATAATATGATATCCCAAACATTCGAATGACCAAGATACAAAGCTGAGCATTGTCATATAGAAAAGCGGAAGAGGACGCAGCAGCAAGTAAGAACTCTCATAAGCTGTACGAATATTCAGTAAATGTTTTTTTAGAAATTTAACTTTTTCAAATTGATTTATTATTGCCAGAGCAATCTTTTTATTACTTATAAGAATTACCACGATCAGAAAAAATAAACCGACAGCGAGAACAATGCTTCGACCGTAATCGTAAACATAAGCGCCAATCAAAGCTATTACCACTAACGAAATAAAATCAGTTATTCGTTCTGCAAAAATTATTGGAGCAGTTCGGCTGATTGGCGTTCCCGAAATCTGTTTTACAAGATATGCTTTCAGCAATTCTCCCATTTTACCGGGAGTTACACTCATGATCAATCCGGACATAAAAATTGAAAACGAATCTATCTTTTTGATATTTACTTTTAGAATTGCTAAATAATAATCCCATTTGAAAAATCGCGAGACATAATTTACAAAAGCCAGCATTAGAACAAGCGGGAGTAGCCACCAACTAAATTTTGATAGAACTTTGGACAGATTATTGAAATCAGCGTAAATGGTAAAACCAAGGTAAAGTGCTCCTGCGACAACGAGTGATACGAGAATTCGTTTTTTTATTTGCTTTAACAATTCAAATTATCCGCAGTAAGGAGTGATAAACTTTTGCAAGTGGAAGCCCGACAACATTGTAATAGCAGCCATTAATTTTCTCTATGAACACAGCGCCAAAATCATCTTGTATACCATATGCACCGGCTTTATCCATTGGGCTGCCTGTTGAAATGTAATCATCGATTTCGTAATCAGTTAATTTTCTGAATGTCACTAAAGTTTTTTCAAAATCGGTTATGATCTTATTATTATCTGAATTGTATATGGAGTATCCAGTATAAACATTGTGAGTTCTTCCGCTAAGCTTCTTAAGAATTCGTCTTGCATCAATTTTATTTTTTGG
>DAIMIJ010000020.1:0-6388 GCA_036722835.1 Ignavibacteriaceae bacterium
TAAAAGGTACAAAAAGCGGTAGAACTATTTCAGTTTTTGTGAATGAAAAAATTATATTCTCTTCAGTCCATTCGGAAGTAGATTGCATTCAATGCCATGTTGATTTGGAGGGTTCTGATTTTCCTCATGCTGAGAATGTTAAAAGAGCAGTATGCAATTCTTGTCACGGAGACATTCAAAAATTATATGATGGCAGCTTACATTCAAAAGCATTTAATCGTGGTGATAGGCTTGCGCCGATTTGCCAGGATTGCCATGGTTCACATGAAATTATTCCTGTAAAAAATATCAAATCAAAAGTTGCACCGATAAATATCCCTTATCTGTGCGGGCAATGTCATAAAGAAGGGTCACCTGTTCAGCTCCAAAGAAATATTTCTCAAACACACATTCTTGAAAATTATTCTGAAAGTATTCATGGCGAAGGTTTGATGAAGAAAGGGCTTGTTGTTACAGCAACATGTGCTTCTTGTCATACCGCTCATGAAATTTTACCTCATACAGATTCGCGATCATCAATTGCTCGTAAAAACATTGCTGGCACTTGTGCTAAATGTCATGCTGAAATTGAGCTGGTTCATAGAAAAGTAATTAAAGGTGCTTTATGGGAAAAAGAAGCAAGCGTACTGCCTGCATGCGTTGATTGTCATCAGCCGCATAAAGCCCGCAGAGTTTTTTATGATCAAGGAATGGCAGATGCTGATTGTTTAATATGCCACGAGAAGAAGGAATTAAAATCTTCAGATGACGGACGTTCCTTATTTGTAAATTATTCTGAGATAAAAAACTCACGCCATGCAAACATTGCTTGCAGCCAGTGTCATTCTGGAGTTAAACCCTCACACACAAGACCATGCGATGAACTTACAGCGTCAGTTGACTGCGCATCCTGTCATACTGCTGTTCAAGAAGATTATCAAAAAAGCGTTCATGGAAAACTCGCTTCTAAAAATGATCCTAACGCACCAACTTGTAAAGAATGTCATTCGAATCATAATATATTAGGAAAGATAGATTCGAAGTCTCCTACTTTTCCTCTAAACATTCCTAAACTTTGCGGAAACTGTCATCGAGAAGGTGAAAAAGCTGCAGTAAGATACAGGGGGACTGAGAAGGAGATCGTTAAAAATTATTCAGAAAGCATTCATGGTAAGGGATTATTAAAAAGCGGTCTAACGGTTACGGCAACTTGCACTGACTGCCATACTGCGCATCGGGAACTCCCGCATAGTGATCCATTATCAAGTATAAACCCGGCAAACATTCCTACTACTTGCGGCAACTGCCATCATGGTATTCAAGAGAAATTTGAGAAAAGCATTCATTCAACATTGGTTTCTAAATCCGATAAGAAACTTCCAACCTGCGAAAACTGTCACAGTGCACATCAAATTATTAGAGCAGATTCGGAAGGATTTAAACACATCATCATGATTCAATGCGGTAATTGTCATGAAGAGATTGCTAAAACTTATTTTGAAACATACCACGGCAAAGTTTCTCAATTAGGCTATACAAAAACAGCGAAGTGTTATGATTGCCATGGTGCACATGACATTTTACCTGTTGAAAATCCGGCATCTCATCTTAATCGAAAAAATGTCGTTGAAACATGTAAGAAATGCCATGCAAGCGCTAACAGACAGTTTGCAGGATATTTCACTCACGCGACCCATCATGATCCAGATAAATATCCATGGTTGTTTTGGACTTTCTGGGGAATGACTGGTTTACTGGTTGGTACATTTGTACTTGCCGGTTTACATACTTTATTGTGGTTACCGCGCTCATTGCAATGGCGAAGAGAGCTTAAACGAAGACAACAAGACAAAAACACTAATCACAAATCGGAAGAAAATGTAAGTGACGGAAATAGCTAAAGAAAACAACTCGGAGAAAGAATTACACATCGTCCGGTTCACAAGGTTGAATAGAACCCTGCACATATTTATGATTGTGAGTTTTATAAGCCTTGCACTCACAGGCATGTCATTAAAGTTTTCTTACACTGGATGGGCAGTTTTTCTTTCACATTTTTTTGGAGGATTTGAATCAGCAGGCTATATCCACAGGTTTGCTGCTGTTATAATGGTGTCGGTTTTTATCATTCATCTTGTTGATGTAGTGAGAACGCGGAAAAAAGAGCTGCTGTCCTGGAAGGAACTCATTTTTGGTCCGAATTCCATGATGTTTAATAAAAAGGATTTAAAGGATTTTATTGCATCAATGAAGTGGTTCATTGGTAAAGGTGAGAGACCTGAATATGGTAGATGGACTTACTGGGAAAAATTTGATTACTTTGCAGTATTCTGGGGAATTTTTGTAATTGGTTCTACAGGCCTTACGCTTTGGTTTCCCGAGTTCTTCACTCAGTTTATGCCTGGCTGGATCTTAAACGTTACAACTATTATTCACAGTGATGAAGCACTGCTCGCAACAGGTTTTATTTTCACAATTCATTTCTTTAATACACACTTAAGACCGGAAAAATTTCCGATGGATATTGTCATCTTCACCGGTCGTATTCCTCTTGAAGAATTCAAACTTGACAGACCGGCAGAATACAAAGAACTGGTAGAGAAAGGTCAGCTTGAAAATTATTTAGCTGAACCTTATCCGGAAATAGTTATTAGAGCCATTCGAATATTTGGCTGGACTGCACTTTCAATTGGGTTCAGCATCATTCTTTGGATAATTTATGCTATGCTTTTTGCATATCGTTAATAGTTGGTGTTTGCTAATTAAGTTATTTTTTCTAATTTCAAACTGATGAAAAATAAATTACCCTCATCTTTTTACAATCCCATGTCTTTAGCTGGTGCTGGTATTGCAGCAATCAGTTTTGGTTTAATTGTCTTCCTATTTTTACTTGAACTTCTTGGCACAAAGCAAAAACCATACATGGGTATTATTGCATTTGTAATCTTGCCATCTTTTTTAATTGGAGGAGTTTGCTTAATTGGGCTTGGTATTTATCGAGAACACAGCAGGAAAAAGCATGGTAAGTTAAGAGAAAGAAAATTTCCCACCATTGATCTTAATAATCCTAAACATCGTGCAGCTTTCACATTTTTTTCAGTCGGTACAATTCTACTTCTCCTCTTTAGTGCATTTGGAAGTTATAAAGCGTATGAGTTTACAGACTCCGATGAATTTTGTGGTGAAGTTTGTCACAAAGTAATGGAACCGGAATACACGGCATATCAGTTCTCTCCACATGCGAAAGTCGGGTGCGTTCAGTGTCATATTGGGTCGGGAGCTGAATGGTATGTACGTTCAAAATTTTCCGGTGCCTACCAGGTTTATTCCGTACTTTTTAATAAATACTCCAAGCCAATACCAACCCCGATAGAAAATTTAAGACCGGCGCAGGAAACCTGTGAACAATGCCATTGGCCAAAACATTTCTTCAATGAAAAACAATTAGTGAATACCTATTACCTTTCTGATGAGAAAAACACGGAATGGACTTTAGATCTGCTGATAAAAATTGGCGGCGGGAATGTTGAAACAGGTCCTACTTCAGGTATTCACTGGCACATGAACATTGCTCACGAAGTCAATTATGTTGCATTAGATTCTTTGCGAATGATTATTCCCTGGGTTAGTGCAAAAAGTGCGGATGGGAAAGTGACGGTTTATCGAAACACAGAACTAAATATTTCAGATTCACAAATTGAAAGACATGAGAAGCGAAGAATGGATTGCATTGATTGTCATAATCGTCCATCGCATATCTATCATCCTCCAGCCAGGTCGGTCAATCACATTATGAAATTAGGATGGATTGATAAAAATTTACCTTACATAAAAAGTCTCTCTGTTCATGCTTTGGAAAATGAATATACGAACAAACAAGTTGCTTTAGATAGTATAAGATCAACAATCTTAGATTTTTACGCTGCGAATTACCCTCAAGTATTTACTGAGAAAAAAGTAAGTATAAATAGAGCCATAGAAGAAGTTCAAAAGATTTATTCAAGAAATTATTTTCCGTCAATGGGAGTCAGTTGGCGCAAATTTCCGGAACATATTGGTCACTTATACGCTCCGGGATGTTTCAGATGTCATGATGGTAAGCATGTTAATGAAAAAGGTAAAGTGCTTTCAAGAGACTGCAATGTTTGTCATACAATTCTTGCGCAGAAATTTGAAAAGGATGCTCTGAGATTGTCGCTTGGAGGTATTGATTATCGTCATCCTGTTGATATAGGTAATGCCTGGAAGGAAATGAATTGCAGCGATTGTCATTCACGCATGAAAACTGAGAATTAATTCATTTTATTTTACCAATTCCTCACATCACTTGAAGAAATCTTTAAGCTTACTGTAACCCGTCCGGCTCAAAGGTAAAGTTATCTTATCTTCCAAAACAATCTGATAAGATTCCTTCTCAACAGGCTCAATTTTCTTTACTTCTTTTACTGCAGCTATAAATGAGCGGTGAATTCGAATGAAATCTTTTGGGTTGAGATGTTCCTCAAAGTATTTCATTGTTTTTTGTTTTAAATATTTTTTTTGATGGGTGTGAATCATTACATAATCATCCTGGGCTTCTATCCATCTGATTTTTTCTAAAGGAATAATTGAGATATTCTGTCCATCTTTCACAACAATTCTTTCCAGAAAATCTTTCCTCTGGTCGTTAAGCTTAACCAACGCACTCAGCTTATTTTCTTGCAGCGGTTTGTTTTCTAAATAACGAAATGCTTTTGTGAGTGCTTCATCAAAACGCTCTTGAGAAAATGGTTTTAGGAGATAATCAACCGCATTAACTTCAAATGCTTTAAGTGCATATTGATCATACGCAGTTGTAAAAATTATCACGGGGGGATTTTCCAAAAGTTCGAGCATTTCAAAACCATTAATCTTGGGCATCTGGATATCGAGGAAGATTAAATCGGGTTTTTCTTCATTAATATTTTTAATTGCATCAAAACCATTTGAGCACTCAGAAATGACTTCGATATTTGTATGATAACTGAGATACTTTTTGATTAATTGGCGGGCGAGGGATTCGTCATCAATTATCGCTGCGGTTATTTTGTTTTTCATGCTACGGTAAAAAATAAATTCACTTGGATAACGGAATATATAAATTTACCTTAAATATGCCTTCTGTTTTTTCAACATTAATTAAATTATTTAAACCATAAATTAGTTTTAATCGCTCGCTAATATTTTTTAACCCAATACCGCTGCCGCTTTTATTTTCGCTGGTAGAATCAAAATTATTCTCAAGTGAAATATTTAAGAAATCATTCTGAACTAAGCTCTTAAATTTTAATGTAACTTTTTCTAATGATTCGTAAACAGCGTGTTTTATTGCATTTTCAAATAGAGGTTGGAGAATCATGTTAGGAACAAGCATGTCTCTGCTTTCCGGCGCTACTTCCTCATTAAAATCAAATTTATCCTCAAACCGTATTTTTTCAATTTCAAGATAGAGCTTAATGTTGTTTAGCTCTTCGGATAATTTATTTTTTTGCCTATCATTATTAACCAAAGTATAGCGAAGAAACTCTGCTAGCTTTAAAATCATGCTTCTTGCTTTAGCCGGATCAATTGTAGTTAGCGCACTCATCGAATTCAAGCTGTTGAAAATAAAATGAGGATTGATTTGAAATTTCAAGTTCTTTAATTCAGCTTGAGTGACTAAGTTTTTAAGCTCATTTTCACGCAATGATTTATCTTGAAAATTAGTGTAATAAATAATCAAATAATAAAATGCGATAATCAAAAAGTAAAAGAGAAGACCAACTAAAAATCTCCAGCCAAAATTATTTATAAAAAAAGTTGAATATTCCTCAGTAGAGCTGGTCAAAAAATTTGTAATGAAAAATCCTAATGCCAACCAAAGCGAAACTGAGATAACTCCGCCAATCATATGGCTGATTAGAATTTTCAGCATGGATGATGACTCAAATGAAATATATTTTGCAGAATACCAAAAGCTTAATCCAAAACCGGCTAACAGAATATTAAAAATCAATCCATCTGCAAAAGCAATCTCAAGGCTTATCTTTTCTCCATAAATAAGAATTAAAATGTAAGCTGCAGTAATTATCAGCCAGACGAAGATATAGCTGAAAAAATTTCTGATGTCCTTAAGTATTGGGTTTGAAAGCATTGTCTTAAAATTTTAATAGTATGATTTGATTTCGCCGCCGCCAAACATTGCAATACCTTTTATGATTAATGTTCTAGATTGATCTACTACTAAATTCGGTTCTCTTCTAATTTTATTTGAAAAGCCGCCAAACAATGGAGTAACATTCAGCAAAACATTCCAATCTCTCGGAACAATAATGGTTGATCCTCCGAAGATGGCAGTAATGTTCAAAACATTATTCCCCTCAGCAAGTTTGCAAGCAGTTAAGTCAATTTC
>DAIMIJ010000020.1:6488-15938 GCA_036722835.1 Ignavibacteriaceae bacterium
AGTATGATGATACCAATGATAAAGAGAATGAAACGCCATGAAAAAATCACATGAGTTATTTCAAACGGTAAAATTTGAAACGAGCGGAGTAAGAATAATCCTCCGATAATAATTAGAAGTGCCCCCACCAATATTTTCGAGGGAGTTGATTGAGTGTTAGTTTCCATTTTATATTTCCTTGCATTTATTTTCTGACGAAACATAATAAATACTTACTCATCAGTTAAGTAGAAATCGGTAAACTATCGGAAATTTTCGGTAAACAGTCGGTTAACGTGGGCAAGTTTCATAGTCGTATTGGTAAAAAAACACTGCCATACAATGAATTGCTTTCCTATTAAGTTACAACGTATGTTCATGATAGAAAAATAGAGTAGCAGTAATCGATTTTTTCTTAGGTAATTTTAAGTCAAGCGGTAATTTCAAACTTTGGCACAGTCATTGAAACTTATTTTGTAAAGATTATAATTAACTAAAAATTACAGGAAAAATCATGAAGAAAACTTTACGGAATAAACAAAAATCCTACTATGAAGTTCTTTCAGGACTTTACAGCGAAGCAGAATTAGTAAAGCTGCCTAAGAAGGTGTTGACTGATATTGCAGAGCGAGCATACCTCTCAGGTAAAATTGATTTGCTACCTGATGATGAATCTGAATACGATGACAGTGAAGTTGAAGCTCCATCAATTAGAGTGAATGTTCAGTCAAAATTTCATCAACCAGGATTGTTTTAGTTACTTTTTTACATCTGAAATTTCAGGTTGCTCAATCTTAAATCCATTTTCACAATTAAATAATCTTTCCCTTGGAAGATCATAGAAAGTATTTTATAAAATATTTTCTTAAGAATAATTCTTAAAATAAATGCGAAACAGTTTATTAGATTCAAACTCACGATTTGAATAAATGAATAATTGCCCGCATCTGGCCTTTTCAAGCTTATTCCCCAAACGTTTCCCCTAAAAAATTCCTATATTTTTCCTCAAATAGTACTCTTTACAGTACATGAAGAAAAAACAAAAGTGATTTTTTAGCAAAATATTCATAGCTTTAATAAAGGAATTTTAAGAGGTAGTTATGTCCAAGAGGTTAAATGTTATTATAGAAAAAGATGAGTTCGGTTACTATGCTTACTGCCCGGATTTAGAAGGTTGCCAGACTCAGGGTGATAGCTTGGATGAAGTTACTGAAAATATAAAGGAAGCTATCGAACTTTATCTTGAAACTCTTTCGATTGAAGATAAAAGAAATCTGACCGCTCGTGAGATAATCACTACAAGTTATGAGTTTTCGATTGTCTAAAGATCCCCGACTTAAAGCTATTGAAGCTGAAAAAATGCTTCTTGAGAAGGGGTTTAAATTAATTCGAACTAAAGGAAGTCATAGAATTTATCTTAAAGGTGATAGAAGAATAGTAATTCCCTTTCATAGTGGAAAAATCCTTCACCCCAAAATTGTAAAACAAGTTCTTAAAGCTATTGAGTAATTCAAAACTCGTATTCCTTCAAAATTCCTTATATTTCCATCTCAAATTCTATTTTACAATCGTTCGGTAAACAGGTTGTCCAAAGAAAAAGAATTAGTTACATCCGCTCTACCTTATGCAAATGGACCTATTCATCTTGGTCATCTCAGCGGGGCATATCTGCCGGCGGATATTTACGTCCGATATAAACGACTAAACGGGGATGATGTCATTTTTGTTTGTGGTTCTGATGAACACGGTGTTCCAATTACAATTAGTGCAGATAAGGAAAAGGTTTCTCCGCAAGTAATTATAGATCGTTACCACGAGGCAAACAAAATAGCATTTGAACGATTTGGAATGAGCTTCGACAACTATTCTAGGACAAGTCTTCCGATTCATCATGAAACTGCTAAGGAATTTTTTCTTGAGTTTTACAACCGTGGATTATTAACTGAAAAAAAATCGTTTCAATTTTATGATGAAACAGCCCATATGTTTTTACCGGATAGATACGTTGAGGGAACATGCCCAAAGTGTGGAAACGAAGAAGCAAGAAGTGATGAATGTGAAAATTGCGGTTCACTTTATGATCCCTCGGAATTAAAAAATCCTAAAAGTAAAATCTCCGGAGGAACTCCAACTCTAAAGGAGACAACTCATTATTTTTTTCCTCTTGGTAAATATCAGCCCAAACTTGAAAAGTATGTTAATGAAATGAATGAAAAATATGGCTGGAAAGAAAATGTTCTGCAGTATTGCCGGGGATGGTTTAAAGATGGATTAAAGGATCGTGCTATCACCCGGGACCTGGATTGGGGAATAAAAGTCCCAATTGATTCCGCTGCGGGAAAAGTTATTTACGTTTGGTTCGAAGCGGTTCTCGGATATATCTCATCTGCCAAAGAATTATCTCAGAAAAGAAATCAACCGGAACTTTGGAAAAAATATTGGTTGGATCCCAAAACAAAGTATATAGCTTTTATTGGAAAGGATAATATAGTTTTTCATACAATCATTTTCCCCGCAATATTGATGGCATGGAACGAATCAGCTAAAGAGAACTATTGCCTGCCGCAAAATGTTCCTGCAAATGAATTTCTAAATTTTGAAGGGAAAAAATTTTCGAAGAGCAGAAATTGGGGGATTGATGTAGAAGCTTTTTTGAATTTATTTCCAGCTGATCCATTGAGATATACTTTGGCGGCTAATCTTCCTGAAAACCGGGATACAGATTTTTATTGGAAAGAATTTCAGCTTAGAAATAATTCTGAGCTTGCCGATATTTTTGGAAACTTAATAAACAGAACGTTTACATTTGTTCATAAACACTTTGAAGGTAAAGTTCCTCCGCGAAACAAAATTGAAAAGATTGACAAAGAGATGATCGAACTGGCGAATTCTCATCCGCAAAAAATTGCTGATCTTTTCGAAAACTTTAAAGTTAAAGACGGTGTTTTTGAAATTATGAACCTGGCAAGAGCTGGTAATAAATATTTCAACGATTCTCAGCCATGGAAAACAGTTAAGTCTGATAATGAAAAATGCGGTACTACAATCAATATTTGCCTGAATGTGATTTATACTCTCGCAGAATTATTCTATCCAATAGTTCCATTTTCTGCTGAAAGATTGTTTAAGATGTTAAATGCCGATCCAATAAATTGGAAGAACAGCGGAAAAGAAAATTTGAACGCCGGACACAAGTTAAATAATGCTGAAATTCTTTTTCCCAAGATTGAAGATGAAGTAATTGAAAAGCAAATCGAAAAATTAAAAGGTTTAAATATGAATGAAACTGCTGCTGAGAACGATCTAATTACTATAGATGAATTTATGAAAGTTCAACTAAAAGTTGCAGAAGTTATTTCTGTTGAGCGCATCGAAAAAAGTGAAAAGTTATTAAAGCTGAAAGTAGTTTTGGATAATGAAGAAAGACAAATTGTAGCAGGCATTGCAAAAAGTTATTCACCGGAAGATTTGATAGGTAAAAAAGTAATGATCGTTGCAAATCTTAAACCCGCAAAACTAATGGGGCATGAATCCAGGGGTATGATATTAGCTCTTGAAAGAGAGCCTGGAGTTCATGAAGTTCTCATGGTGAATTCGATCATAAAATCAGGAACCAGAGCTAAATGATTTATTACATAAAAAATAATTTAGTTTAATTTCACCGTCAAGCGCAATTTATTTTCTTATATTAGAAACAGAAAGTTTTCAAAAATCAATTAAAATTACATTAGCGAAATAACAGAGGGCTTTTTCTGTTGAAATTTTAGCTGCGGAACTTCAACTTACCTTGATTTTCAAGCACTCAATCACTAAAATTGTCCGCTAAAAATTCTTAAACTATTCAAAGGGAGATGTTTTCCATGATCACACGTGTAATTATTTATTTCTCACTTGTTCTTTCTTTTTTGTTTGTCTCTTGTTCACCCAAGCATTCTGAAATTGTTTTGGCTGAATTGGGTGATTCAAATGTCAAAATGAGAGAATTTGAAGATGCCTACATTAAAAATGCAGGCGGTTTAGAACAAGCAAAAACCGACAGCTTGAACAAGTTAAAAAACTTTCTTGATCTTTATGCAAACTTCAAAATGAAATTGCGCGACGCCTCGGTAAGAGGTTTTGAACAGGATTCTGAGCTGATGAATGAACTTAACGATTACAAAAAGAAAGTCGGTGTTACATTTATTCTCGAAAAAAATATTGTTGATCCCGGTGTTCAGGAATTGTACAATCGAAGAAAATGGGAATTACGTGTAAGCCATATTATGGTTCGTCCCGATTCTACAGGCGAGGAAGCGGCAAGGCTTAAAGCGGTTACAATTTTAGACAGCATACAAAAAGGATCGAGCTTTGAAGAGTTGGCAAAGCGAAATTCGCAAGATTATTTTTCTGCTCCATTAGGCGGTGATATTTTTTATGTAACTGCCGGGCTTCTTCCCGTTGAGTTTGAAGATGCCTGTTACAAAACGGCTGCCGGAAAAATTTATTCTGATGTTGTAAAAACAAAATATGGCTATCATGTTATAAAGGTAACAGAAAAACGAGAGAGAATTCCTAAAATTAAAGCCAGCCATATTTTAGTTGACTTCAATAATTCAAGCGGAGTAATGGATACAATTGCAACTAAAGCTACAATTGATTCTGTTAAAATGATGTTGAATGCGGGCGCTGATTTTGCTGAACTTGCCTCGAAATATTCTGAAGATCCGGGTTCAAAAGATAAGGGCGGAGATTTAGGTTTCTTTGAGAGAAGAATGATGGTAAAGGAATTTGATGAAGCCGCATTCAATTTAAAGGTTGGCGAAGTTTCCGATGTGGTCAAATCGAATTTTGGTTATCACATTATTAAACTTACCGAAAAAGCTCCCATGCCATCGCTTGATGAAGAGCGTGAAAACATAAAGAAAATTTATAAACAAACAAGATATCAAGATCAGTACGATAAACTTGTTGACAGCTTACGGAATAAATATTCTTACAAACTAAATGGACAAACTTATTCCGTATTTCTTGAGAAAAGTGATTCGGTAAAAGTTGGTGCAGAAAATACTAAATTAGAAGAAATTAAAGATATGCCTCTTTATACTTACGCTAAACAGGCTGTGACAGCATCTGACTTCTGGCAAAAGATGAGTGCAGGTCAAGATTATGTGAATCGAGCAGTAACTTCTGATTTACTTACAAATGCTATCAAAAAAATGAGCGGTGATGATCTTCTTGAACAAGAAGCTTTGAACCTGGAAAAAACCAGTACATCTTTTGCCTCGCTGATGGATGATTACAAAAACGGTATCTTTATTTTCAAGCTTCAGGAAGATGAAATCTGGAATAACATTTCTGTAGATAGTGTGAAGCTTTATAACTTTTATCAGGATAATAAAGAAAAATATGTTTGGCCCGATAGAGTAAGCTTTAGTGAAATTTTTACGAGGAAAGATTCTTTAGCAAAAGCTTATCTTACTCAATTAAATTCCGGTGCTAACTTTGATACGTTAGCGTCTAAATTCACGGAAAGACCTGGCTTTAAAGAAAAAGCAGGAAAGTTTGATTTAGTTGATGCTAAATCAACTCAATTATCCTTGGAAGCGGATAAGCTGCGAAATCCGGGAGAATATTCTTCATTGATCAATAACGCTGGTGGTTTTTCAATCGTACGTCTCAATTCAAAAGAGCCATCGAGATTAAAAACTTTTGATGAAGCAAAAGCTGAAGTTTCAGGTGCTTTTCAGGAATCGGAAAGTAAACGGCTTGAACGAGAATATCTTGATAGTCTTAGAAAGAGGTATAACCCGGTTATTCATTATGATAAGCTTGAACAAGCTTTTAAGGAATAGTTTTTTCCTAACTGCACTGATTGGAATATTTTTTTTCGGATGTAAGAAAGAACCGGAAACAAAAAAATTTATCGCTCGGGTTAATGATGCTTATTTAACCGAGGAAGATATTAGCGAGTTAGATTCTTTATTCGGACGGGGTTTTTCACGGAACGAAGTTATAAAGAAATGGATTGAGAAGGAACTTTTGTATCAAGAAGCTATGAAAAAAGGGATAGCTGATGAAGATGAATTTAATCGAATCATAAATAATTCGCGCCGCGAGCTTGCTTCATCCATGTTATTAAATTCGTACTTGGAAAATAACTTAAAGAAGCCAAGCAATATTGAGCTACAGGAATTTTACAACGTTCACAAAAGCGAGTTCCAGACAGAAGATAATATTTATGTATTTAACTCAGCGTCGTTTACCAATGAAAATGCAGCGATAAGATTCCGGGCAAAGTTATTTGAGACGGATTGGGAAAATGTGATCGAAAATTATGAGGATGATAAATCGCTGATTGAATATAAAACAAGCAGTGCGTTATCTCAAGCAGAAATTTATCCTATTCAGCTTCTCAAATTAATTGAGGAGCTTGACCCCGGTGAAGTCAGCATTGTTATCGAAGAAAATGCCGATAAATATTCGGTTGTTAATTTATTACAAATTTATCGGAGAGGAAGTAATCCGCCATTCGAAATTATTCGTAATGAAGTTGAAGCAAGATATATTGCAGATAAACGAGAGCAAATTTTTAATAAGTACATTGAGGAACTTTATTCAAACAACGAGATTGAAATCAAATAAAAATAAATCATGAAAAAAATAATTCTCATTGCAATTCTTTTCAGTATCAGTTCTTACTCACAGGAAGTATTGGATAAAATTGTTGCCATAGTTGATAACGAATTTATTCTTAAAAGCGAACTTGAATTCCAAACCAACATGGTTGCTGGGCAGCGGAAAATTGATCCAAATTCTCCCGAACTTCAAAAGCAAGTTCTAAATGCAATCATCGAGGAAAAACTGATATATGCTCAGGCAAATTTTGATTCCATAATGGTTTCTGATGAAGAGGTTGCAAGTAGAATTGATTATCAGCTCAATGTTTTCAAACAACAATATGGTTCAATTGAAAAAGTTGAACAGATATATGGAATGAGCATTGAAAAAATTAAACGTGAGTTGAGAGATGAAGTTCGAAAAAGTTTAATGATTCAAAAACTTCAGGAGAAGAATTTTGCATCTATTGAGGCAAGTAGAAGGGAAGTTGAAACATTCTTTAGCACTTATAAAGACAGCTTAGGAGTAATTCCTGAGAAAGTTAAAATTTCTCACATTTATAGAAATCCAAAGGCATCCAGCACTAACAAAGAAAAGTATCGTCAATTTGCAAAAGCTATTTTAGATTCAATTAAAAACGGATCTGATTTTTCAGAGATGGCTAAAAAATATTCTGAAGATCCCGGAAGCGCTGTTCAAGGCGGTGATCTCGGGTTTGTAAAGCGTGGAGTATTTTACCCAGAGTTTGAGGCAGCAGCTTTTTCTTTAGAAGCAAATCAAATTTCGGACATTGTGGAATCACCGGTTGGGTATCATATAATTCAAATGCTTGAGAGAAGAGGTGAGTCTATCAAGACCCGTCACATTCTTATCAAAATTAAGCTTGATGAACAAGCAGATTTAAATACGATATCATTCTTAACTGATGTTCGAGACAGCATTGTGCGGAAATTCGGAACTTTTAGTGATTTTGCAAAAAAATATAGTGAAGATAATGATACTGCTCCATTCGGTGGCGACCTTGGTACATTTTTCATCGGTCAAATTGATAAGCAGCTATTAGATGCAGTTGCTAAGCTTAAAGAAGGTGAGATTGGTTTTCCGAGACGCATTGAATACTCTGAAGGAAATTATGGTTACCACATCGTTTATCTTGAAAAAAGAATTACGCAGCACTTAGCAAATCTTGATATTGATTATCCTGAAATTAAAAAACTTGCTGAAGACTATAAGAAGCAGAAGAAATACAGTGAGTGGATTGAAAAGCTTAAAGAAAAAATTTATTGGGATGTTCGTATTTAATTATTGCAATATTATTAACTCACGTTACTCAAAAAAGTAATTCGTTAAGAGATGACATCTTTAAAACTGAGTTGAATTACGAACAATGAGTATAGAAATAACAAAATTTGATGTAATTATTTCTTCGGATAAGAGATGTCATCTCTGAACATGTATAAGGTGACTTATCAAATTATTTTTAGGAAATTATTTTGAGCAATACAGATCGGTCAGTAGATGATGTTCAATTAGCCGAACGGCTAAGCGAAAGCGTAAAGAAAATAAAAAATGAGATTGCAAAAGTAATCGTTGGTCAGGATGAGATAATTGATCAACTGTTAATTTCACTTTTATCCAGGGGACATTGTCTTCTTGTCGGTGTCCCGGGATTAGCAAAAACCCTTCTCATAAAAACTTTAGCCGAAGTGATTGATCTTAAGTTCAATAGAATTCAATTCACTCCCGATTTAATGCCAAGCGATATAACTGGAACTGAGATAATTGAAGAAGATCAAGTATCGAAGAGAAGAAACTTTAAATTTGTTGCCGGACCAATTTTCGCAAACGTTATTCTTGCTGATGAAATAAATAGAACTCCACCCAAAACACAAGCTGCTTTGCTCGAAGCTATGCAAGAGCATAAAGTTACAACTGCGGGACAAACGCATACTTTATCAGAACCGTTTTTTGTCCTTGCAACTCAAAATCCCATTGAGCAAGAGGGAACATATCCTTTACCTGAAGCACAGTTGGACAGATTTATGTTCAACCTTTGGCTTGATTATCCCTCATTTCAAGAAGAGGTAAAAATTGTACAGACAACAACGAGTGGTTACGTACCAAAGCTTAATAAAGTAATTTCGGCAGAAGAGATAATTGAATTTCAAGATTTAGTTAGAAAAGTTCCTATTGCAGATAATGTTATTGAGTTTGCAGTTAAGGTTGCAAGTAAAACACGACCCTCAAATGATGGAACTAATTCGGTCGGTCAATGGATAAGCTGGGGTGCAGGACCAAGAGCATCACAGTACATGGTTCTTTCTGCAAAAGCCAGATCAATAATAACCGGGAGATTCACTCCAAACATTGATGACATAAAAGCATCAATGATTCCTGTTCTTCGTCATAGAATCATTACAAACTTTAATGCAGAAGCTGAAGGCATTTCATCGTTGGATGTGATAAAAAATTTGATGAAGGAAATCGGTCAGTAGGGCAGTCCGCCTAAGGCGGATTCTTGTCTACCAATGAATTTAAATGTTCTATATTGGACAAACTGGAATATTTGTCCAATCAAGAAAAAACAACCCCTTTTTATTATCCCAACAAAAACAAGAATCTTTACATTCTGTTGGAGACAGACAGGAATGTCTATCCTACCATAATAAATTACAATCTCGCAATCCTATAATTCTTAAGAGCATAATAGGTTTCTTTAGCGGCAGTTTTTATTACTGTTGCAGTTGGAACAGCTAACAGCATTCCCAAAACTCCCAACAACTGCCCGCCTGCAATAATTAAAAGAATAATTACGATCGGATGCATCTCAACGCTTTTGGAAAAGACATAGGGCTGCACGAACCCATTATCAAT
>DAIMIJ010000021.1:0-15532 GCA_036722835.1 Ignavibacteriaceae bacterium
TTCTTGGTATTTATAAACCCGGGGTATGTTTAACAGCGTTAGGACCTGCAAATGGACGTATTAAACTCGGACAATTATCTGGTATCTTTGAAATCAAAATCAAGAATAAAAATTTTAATGATAAATATAATTTATTAATATCTGATTCATTAATAATTCTTGATGGAAAAGAAACCTCTAACACAAAACCTTTAATTAATTTTTTATATCGTTATCCTAAAAATTCTTTTGCATATTTGTGTGGCACAACCATATCCGATACATCCATCTGTAAGAATTTTATAGATACTTTTAAAAGTGTAATTAGTTTAACTGAATTTTATTTTTCTGATATTGCAGAAATACCATACCCAACATCAAGCCAAGGACATCAATATGATGCAAATGCAAGATATTTTTATTATGAAAGCGAAGATGAGTTCAATAAGATTCAATCTGTAATGAAAAGTTATAAACAAAATCATTTACTTGATGATAGTGGTGTTGGATTGTCTATAATAAATTGGTTGAATAAAAATATTCGTAGTTGGTTATTGTAAAAGCCATATAATAAGCAATTTAACACTACCGCTTCTTTTCTCGTGGGTTTTTTACAATTTCTTGGATCTGGTGTTGTCCAAAAGTTTCTTGTTCAAGTTTATTACACTATCAAAATTTTTTATAAATCATTGGCTTTATACTTTCTCTTAGCCCGTTTGCTATGGGCGGCGGGTTAGTTGTTACACCGTTATAAATATTACTTTTAGGAAAACCTTTAACCAAATAAAAGAAAAAATGATGAAGTTAATATTTATATTATTGTTAAGTTTATTAATAATTAGATGTTCCGACTCATTAACAATTTACAACGAGGTTGTCCTCGATAAAGAATTTAATATAAAAGCAGGTGATTCGGCAATCCTTTCCCAACAGGGAGTCATTATAAAATTCAAAACTGTCGAGGGTGATTCGAGATGTCCTACTGGGGCAATTTGTGTTTGGGAAGGAAATGCAACGGTTGTTTTAGAACTGAAAAATTCTAATGGAGATACACTGACTGCAAAGCTGAATACTTCTCTTGAACCAAGAACCGTAGAATTCTCAAACTTTACCATTGAACTAAAAA
Organism: Ignavibacteriaceae bacterium; assembly: GCA_036722835.1. Lineage (GTDB taxonomy): Bacteria > Bacteroidota > Ignavibacteria > Ignavibacteriales > Ignavibacteriaceae > XYD12-FULL-36-8. The sequence goes on from DAIMIJ010000021.1 coordinate 1,106, forward strand.
ATCTTAGTCCTTATCCCAAATTAGATGAAACAATAAATCCCAAAGATTATATCGCAGCATTGCTCGTCAAAAACAAAGCAAATTAATCCCTAAATTTAGTTCGGAATTAAAAACATCTTTTAATTTTAATCATTTCATGCATGACAGTTTTGCAAAATTATCTCGGACAATATTATTATAAACTCCGTATAATCTCCACTTTTTGTGTAGTTACGATTGCCTTGGTAGTTCTAATGTCGCGGTTAAGCTATGTATTCATTCGTAATATCTATCTTGATCAAACTAAAGATCAGATAATGAATTTAACAACTGCAATTCACAAGCAAATTGATAAATCATACTTAGACATGCTTGAGCTTGGAATACCTACTCAAACAACTGAAAATTATTTTGTAGATGTCTTTAGAAAGAATCTGAGTGACGACAAAACTAATGCGGCATTTCTGTTTAATCGTGACTTTAAAGTCTATGTGCATTCAAATGAAAATATAAAAAAGGGGAGAGAAGAAATTCAGCTCATTCTTTATCGAGATGAAATATTTGGAATTAAACCCGGAAGCAGTTCTGCTACTTTACCATTCAAAGGCGATGATGGTCAGTGGTATCTTTTAAGTTTCTTCAGAATGAATGACAATTTTTGGCTCGCCGTAAGAGAAAGTGCGCACCGATTAGAAAGAGTTGAAGATTTTTCAAAAATATTTTGGTTGATAGGGATTGGCGGAACTTTAATAACGATTATTACCGGTTGGTTTTTATCCAGTTCAATTACTCAGCCGTTGGATAAGCTTGTAAGTTTCAGTAATCAAATTGGAAAAGGTAATTTCAATATATCAGCTCCGCAAAATCTTAAAGGTGAAATAAAAGTGCTTGCTGATGCAATGGAAAAAATGCGCGGTGATTTAGCTAAGAATCAAAAAGAAAAAGAAAATATGCTTGCACAAATTGCTCACGAAATCCGAAATCCGCTTGGCGGCATTGAGCTTCTTACTAATCTTACCAAAGAGGATTTAGCGAAAGGAAAAGTAAAAGAAGAATATTTAAATAAAATATTATCTGAAATAAATGGTTTGAAATCACTCATCACATCATACTTGAATTATTCAAGACCCACACTTCCAGCACCTTCGCTGACCAATATTTCAGAAGTTGTTGCTGAAGTGAAAAATATATTTCAAAATGAAATGAATAAGAAAAATATTAAATTGAAATTAAATATTGAGCTAAATAAAATTTGGTTTGACAGCAGCCATTTGCGGCAAGTGATTATGAATCTTTTAAGCAATTCGCTTGAAGCAATTACTGTGAACGGTGAAATTTTTATTTGCGCATTCACCAAAGAAAATAAGAATTACATTTCAATCAGCGATAATGGAATTGGAATTACCAAAGAGAATCTGAATCATATTTTCGATCCGTTTTATACAACAAAAAAAGAAGGAACAGGTTTAGGTTTGGCAATCTGTAAAAAATTATGTGCTGAAAACAACTCACAGCTTTCAGTGGAAAGCCAAGTTGGAAAAGGAACAACTTTCACAATTCTTAATGAGAAGACAAATGAAGCTTGATGGAATAATTATTATAGAAGATAACAACACAATGCGTTTAGGCATAGAGGAAACTCTTCGCAGAGAAAACTACAATACTGTTTCATTTGATAATGGAATATCGGCATTGAATCATTTTAAAAAGTATCCTTCTGAATTAGCTATCATTGATCTTAAGATGGAACCTATGAACGGGATTGAAGTCTTAGAAAAAATTAAGCAGATAAATTCACAAACCGAAGTGCTAATGATTTCAGCTTACGGAACTGTTGAGGACGCTGTTAGAGCAATGCATTTAGGTGCATCGGACTTTATGACAAAACCTTTTTCGCCTGATGAACTGAGGATACGAGTGAAAAAGATTTATGAAAAAATCCTTAACTCGCAAAAAATTGAAGTGCTGATTGAACAAAATAAATTATTGGAAACTGAACTGTCGAAAGGTTACGAGGAAATTATTGGTAATTCCGCTTCGATGAAAAAAATCTTTTCATTGATTGATCAAGTAGCTCAAAAGGACAGCACGGTTCTAATCCAAGGAGAAAGCGGAACAGGCAAGGAATTAGTTGCCCGGGCTATTCATAACAAAAGCAAGCGCAGCGAAAATCCATTTATTAGAATTAATTGCGGTGCCTTGAACGATAACCTTCTTGAAAGTGAATTGTTTGGACATGAAAAAGGATCATTTACTGGAGCTGTCAAACAAAAGAAAGGGAGGTTTGAATTAGCTGATAAAGGCACATTGTTTCTTGATGAAATTGGTGATGTCTCAACTGCGATGCAGGTAAAGCTTTTGCGTGTAATTCAAGAGTGTGAGTTTGAAAGAGTCGGAGGCGAATATACAATCAAAACAAGTGTAAGAATTATTGCTGCAACAAATAAAAATCTGCATAAGCTTATTGCCGAAGGAAAATTCCGGGAAGATCTTTACTACAGATTGAGCGTAATCCCGATTACAATTCCATCCTTACGGGAGCGTAGAGATGATATTCCTATGCTTGTTGATCATTTTCTTCAGAAGTTTGCAGTGAAGAATGGAATTGAAAAAAAAATAATTGAGCAAGAGGGACTTAAACTTTTGAGTGATTATTCCTGGCCCGGAAACATAAGAGAATTAGAAAATTTAATCGAGAGATTATCCGTAATCTCGAGTGAGAATGTGATAAACTCGGATCTGATTGCAAGGCATTTATTCAGCAATGCCGGAGCAGCAAATTCATTTGATAATCTTCCGCTTGAGGAAGCACTATTTAATTTTGAGAAAAGCTTGATCGTTCAGGCAATGAAAAAAGCCGGCGGAGTTAAAAACAGAGCCGCTAAAATTTTAGGCATAAGCACAAGCGTTTTGTATTACAAATTGGAAAAATTTGGATTGATGTGATGACAAAAATTATTTTATTAAGCTTTGTTTGTCTTATCAGTTTTTCTTTTAATGCTTCGCCACAAAGTTTAGATGCGCTTGAAAAACGTTACGACAATTTGAGAAGTGTTGTTAAGAAAGATAACATGATTTTAGATTCTCTGAAAAATATTCTTGAAACCAGGGCAAAGCAAATTGAGAACGAGAAGCAAAAGCTAAATCCAGATAACGATAAAATTGTTAAGCTGATGGCGGGGTCGGTTTCTCTTTCTAATTTAATTGATGATTACCAGGAAAAGCTTGATGCCAATTCAAAAAATCTTAAGCAGTTAAGCAAAATGTTAGAGGCCAGATATTCTGCTAAAATTGATTCTCTTCAGCTTCTTAAAAAATCAACAAAAGAAAACTCAGAGAAACTGGATAGTGAAATTTTATTGTACACGGAAAAAAGATTATTAATTTCTCCACAAGTTGATTTGCTCTCCTTCAATCCCCAAAAGATTTTAGAGATTGATTTAACCAAAACCAAAAACAGTGATGAGAAAGCTTCGTTGAAAGAATATTTATCGAGTGCCCTTGCAGAAATTAATGCGGAATTATCCGAAGTGACAAAACAAGCGAAAGAAATTGATGCTGCATTAATCCTCCAGGAAAAAACATCCAAGTTTTTAGCAGAGACAGAATTTGATCGCGATTTTAGACCCGGCAAAAGTTCAAGATCATCAACTGCAAGAACATATGAAAGCTCAATACTTAGCGTGCAAGATAAGCTGGTCATTGCCGATCAAATAAATTCATATGCGCTTCTTTTGGATCAATTAAATATTTTTGATAAGTCTGAAAACATAAACTTGCAGAAGTTTAATTTTAAATCCGGCAAAGCAAATTTAAGTTTGAAAGATTATTCATCACTTTTGAAAGAATTGAAGCAAAGACTGAGCGATTATAAATTGATTCTTACAAATAAAATAGAACAATCTAAATGAGAGTTTCTTCAGCTTATCTTTTAAGCGAACTCATTTCTATTTTTATTTTATCAACTTCTGTCCATGCTCAATTAAACTGGAACATTTACACCGAAGGGGGATTTTTCAATTCAAAGGATATCAACTCTTCTCAACCACGCAATTTACTTTTTAGAATGGATGGAAACGCAAATTATTTTTATTCAGAGAATGATATTTCTGCTTCTGCTAAAGTTAGAGTTCGACCCGAATTTTATGGATTCGATAACAACTTCAAATCTTTAAAATTCAAAGCATCGGGTGATTATTACAAAAAGCAAGAAAGCATGAGCTGGGGAATAAACCTAACGGGACAGAAAAATTTTTATCAAAACAACAATACTAATTTTAATTACAGCATTTTTCTCCTCGCCGTTAATTCTGATTGGTATGAATTCGAGGATTATTCTATTTCGTCGCAATTTGGTTATGCTTATCAAACTGCAAGCGAGAACATTGAACAAAATTTAGACCTTCTGTTTTTAGATGCGAAGATCATTGAGTCTTTATTTCCAAATAACAATTCCGGATTGGGATTTTATATTGAACGATTTACAATTGATAATAAATACTTAAGTAAATTTACTAACTCTCCCGGTACAAATAAGGGATGGAGATACGGTCCGCAAATCAGTTTTGATTATCTCAAAAATGGATTAGTGAGTTTAGAGTATCGTTTTTTATTTCACTCATCTCAGGTAACAGAATATCCATCATACGAACATTGGATAAGATTTATTGCCGGAAAAATATTTTCGGAAAGATGGTCAATATTTCTGCTTGCTGATTATTACAATCGCAGGTTTACACTTAAAGAAGAAGAACCTGTTGAATCATTTCTCATTTATAATCCGATAGATAATGAAAATAAAATCAATGTTAAGCTTGCATATGAAATAACTGACGGCTTTGAGGTTTATCTGAAGTCAGGTTATTTCAAGGAAAATTTTTTTGATCAGCGATTTAATTTTAAGGGCTGGAATATGCTGTTAGGATTGGGAATAGACGATTAGACTTTAACTTTCTTTTTTGGTAAAGAGAAAATGAATTTTGTTCCCTTTCCGACTTCACTTTCAACCCAGATCTTACCGCCATTTTTTTCAACAAGCTCTTTACACAAAACAAGTCCTAAGCCGGTTCCTCTTTCTTTATTTGTTCCCAGGGTTGTGTAATTAAGATCAATTCTGAAAAGTTTATTGATGTTTTCTCGGCTTAATCCTATTCCCGAATCTTGTATACCAAGGTTTACAAATTTTTCATTTGCGATAGCGGTAAGATAAACGCTGCCGCCTTCATTAGTAAATTTAATGCCGTTTGAAACCAGGTTCCGCATTATTGTTTTGAACATATTTTCATCTGCAATCACTTCTAATGCAGCATCAACTTTCTTTTCAAGCCGTATTTTTTTATTGCTCGCGTATTGATTGAAAAGACTAATCATATCATCAAACACCGATTCAACATTTACATCTGATGGTTCAAGTGCAAAATTTCCTGTTTGAATTCGTGACCACTCAAGAAGATTTTCAAGCAGTGCATTCAGGTTTATTGCAGCCTGGTGTGAATGACCAATAAATTCTTTTACTTCCTCAATTTGAAGATCGTCGAATTCATCTAAAAGTATTTCTGTAAAGCCAAGCAATCCGGAAAGCGGGCTTTTAAGATCATGTGCGATAATAGAGAAAAATTTGTCTTTACTGGTATTGAGAGATAATAATTCCTCATTAAACTTTTTAACGGTCTCCTCAATAATTTTTTGGTCGTTGATATCTATACATGAACCAATATAACCTGCAAAACGGCCATCGGTCTGAAATCGGGGAACACCTTTACTGATTATCCATCTAAAGTTTCCGTCGTTCTTCTTCATTCTAAATTCAACATCAAAAGGTTTACGTGCATCAAAGGATGATTTGTAAATACCCATGAAGCGATCTAGATCTTCCGGATGAATTCCTTCTAACCAACCCATTCCCAATTCTTGCCCAAGAGTTCTGCCGGTATATTGCAGCCAGAAATTATTTACAAATGTAAAGAGCGCATCTGCATCTGTAATCCAAATTAAAACGGGTGCTGTATTGGCCACATTTTGAAAGCGAATTTCACTTTCCTTTATTGTTTCTTCAGAAACTTTTAACCTCGTAATGTCAATGATCGCAGTTATGCAAGAAGCTTCACTAGTTACATTTCCATTTGATGGGACACTTTCTAAAAGCGCAAAAAATGTACTTTTATCTTTTCTCTCTACTTTTACTTCACATGAATGTCTTATCTTGTATTTGAATACGTTGTCAAGATGTATCGTAAATATTGAACGATATTGAGGAGTAATGAAATCAACAAAAGATTTATTAATGAGCTGTTCCTTACTTGCGTTAAGCTGTTCCGAGCCGGTTTGATTCAAGGTTAGAATAATCCCGTTTCTATCGAAGGTAAAGTATCCCGCAGGATAATGCTCATAAATTTCATCATTCTTTAAAAGCAAGCTCTCAATTTTCTGTTTTAACAGATGCAGCTCTCTATTCTTTTCCTCCAATTCTCTTTGCTTGAAAGTTAACCCTTTTTGTAATGTTTGAATGTCGTTCTTAAAATTATTATCGTGTTCAAGATTGACTTCCTGGCTTTTATTAATTTCGTTTTTCAGATTGTGAGATTTTGAATTCATTTTGTAACTAATTTATAATTCACGTGATCGTTATATCATTTTTTTCTTTATGTGTTCTAAAGAGTACAAAATTAAGCGTATCCTTTGCTCTTATTTTCTTAGTATATATTTAATAACAAGAGCAATTTCGTGCCAAATAAATAAGTGCATAATGTTTAAGTTTAAGGAAGTAAATTAGAAAGTGTTACACATACTCAAAGTAAGTTTTACTGAACCATTTTGATATGTTGAAGGGCATTAAACTTATAAATTTCCATAAAATTTCATTGATGAATTAAGAAGCAAAAATTAGTTTGGACAGCAGGTTTGTTATTATAAAAATCTTTTGGTTCATCTTTCACATTCTTTCAATATATTTTTGTTTTATAAACTAATTGATGAGGAAAAATATTCATAAATATGAGCACATAATCTGGGATTGGAACGGTACTCTCTTTAATGATGTTGAGTTGTGTGTAGATGTTCTAAACAATCTTCTTGTTCGAAGAGGTTTACCCGCCATATCGCTTGATGTTTATAAAAATATTTTTACCTTCCCGGTGAGCGATTACTATGCTAAAGCCGGGCTTGATCTGGAAAAATATTCATTCGAACAACTCGGGAAAGAATGGATGGATGAATATCAAAGCAGAAGATTAGAAGCAAAACTTTTCTCGGGAGCTGAGAAAGTTCTTCGCGTAATTAATTCTAATGGAATAGAACAATCTATACTTTCAGCATATAAACAGGATACTCTTCTGGAATTGGTAAATCATTTTAATCTTCATCATTACTTTACATACTTAACCGGGTTGGATCATATTTATGCTACAAGTAAAGTTGAACTTGGCAAAGACTTAATGAAAAAGCTAAAACAACATAAAAGCAATGTGCTTCTGATTGGTGATACTATTCATGATTTTGATGTTGCTCAAGCTATGAATGCAGGCTGCATTCTGGTTGCCGATGGTCATCAAAGTAAAGGAAAACTACTTGGCTGCGGAATTGGTGTTTATGATAATCTTGAACAAGTAATTGAAAAAGCGGTTATCAAAGAAAATGAGTTTATTATTTAATTTTGAATTATCATAAGGAATAAAAATGCAATTCAACAATTCAGATATAAAATCAAAAATAATCATCTGCTTGATTTCTTTATTTTCACTTGGAATAATAAGCTGTAAAGAAAGCTTTGTTCAGAATGCCGATCCAGTGTACTTAAATGAAATTGCGCAATGGCATGCTAAACGAATCGAAAATCTTAAAAAAGAAAACGGCTGGCTAAATCTTGTCGGGCTAATCTGGATTAAAGAAGGCGAAAACAAATTCGGCAGTGCAAAAGACAATGATATTGTATTCCCACCAAAAGCTCCCGACTATATCGGCATATTCACCTTGAAGGATTCAATTGTAACAATAAAAGTAATACCTGGAGTTAAAGTTTATTTTAACAATGTTGAAGTAGATGAAATGGCAATGCAAAATGATTTGACAGGCAACCCAACAACATTGCGTCTTGATTCATTTAGATGGTTTATCATAAAAAGGGGAGAGGGATATGGAGTACGTTTGCGTGATTTAGATGCCCCGCTATTAAAAGAGTTTAAAGGCATTGAGAGGTTTCCAGTTAATAAGGATTGGCGCATGGAGGCGATGTTTGTTCCTTATCACCCACCTAAGAAAATTATGGTTCCTAATATTTTAGGTGATTCGGAAGAAGAAGTGGTTTCGGGAAAATTAGTTTTTAAAATTGAAGATAAAGAATTTAGTCTTGATCCCATTGATAGCGGAAATAGGTTATTCATAATTTTTGCTGATGAAACAAACGGTGAGTCAACTTATGGCGCAGGAAGGTTTCTTTATACTGATAAACAGGATTCAACCGGTAAAGTTATAATTGATTTCAACAAAGCATATAATCCGCCATGCGTTTTCACAAAGTTCGCAACTTGTCCATTACCGCCTGAACAAAATAGGTTGGCAATAAAAATAACTGCAGGTGAAAAATTATTTGGTGCGGGGCATTAAGGTTTTGATTAATGTGGGCTATTCAAAAAACTTCTTTTAGTGTCACACTGAGTCCGCCTGAGGCGGATCGAAGTGTAATTTCATTTTAATCCAGTTATTACCACTTTCAGTCTTCGACTGGCTCTGCAGATGGAGGGGCAGTTCATACTAACAAACTCTAAATTACTGAATTACCGGGCTTTCATTTTGTCTTTAAACACCTTCTCAAATTTCTCAATTTTCGGAGTGATGACAAATGAGCAATATCCTTGATTTGGATTTTGCTCATAATAATCCTGGTGATATTTTTCTGCGGGATAAAACTTCTTGAACGGACTAATTTCAGTCACAATCGAATCTTTCCAGATTTTAGCTTTATCTAATTCGGATTTATAATTCTCAGCTTTTTTCATCTGATAATCATCATGATAAAAAATTACGGAGCGGTATTGCGTACCAACATCCGCCCCCTGTCTGTTAAGCGTGGTTGGATTATGAGTCTTCCAGAAAATTTCCAGAAGCTCATCATAAGAAACAATAGCAGGATCAAATGAGATTTGAACAACCTCAGCGTATCCTGTTTTCCCTGAACAAACATCTTCATAAGTAGGATTATCAACTTTCCCACCAGAGTAACCCGAGATAACCGAGGTTACACCTTTCACTCGTTCAAATATTGCTTCTGAACACCAGAAACATCCTGAGCCAAAAGTGGCCAATTGCAATTTGCTGTTATCTGTCTGGTTCATTTTTTCCTTTTCATTTATGTAATTCTGAGATGTTGATTCTTTGCAGCCACTGATAGTAATAAGTAATGCTGTAAATAAAAAAAATATTTTCATTTTATCTATCATAAAAAAATAATTTCTTTGAATGTTATTTATCTAAACAAAGGTATTTGGGAAAAAATTCCAAAGTGTAAAATAACTTTACCAAATCGTAAGCATGACGTTGCTAACTAATAACCCTACCAGGATGTATCCCCAACTGATCCGATTGCAAAAGCAATTATTGATGATGGTAGAACAGCAAGGTGGTCAACTGCAAAAGGTCCCATTTTATTTCTTAGCATTTGTTGAAATTTTGTCGGAGGCATTTTAAGCATTTATTATTTAAAACAAAATTGTTTGCATCACATCGGATGACAAAGTGAATCACGAGTCGTTTTTTTTGCTATTTTATATTTGCACATTTAATTGAATCTTATAATTAGTGATTAACATGAGATTTTGATTATAATGAAAATACTTTTCATAACAATTACCATTCTCGTTCTTCTCTTTCCCAATGATGACCCATACCTTAATAAACGTATAAGGATGGTGAGGATGCAAATTGAAAATCGAGGAATTGATCACAAATCAACCCTTGATGCAATGTTGAAAGTCCCAAGACATCTATTCGTTCCCGAGAAGCTGAAAGATGAAGCATATGATGATAATCCTATTCCTATTGGATTCGGACAGACAATTTCTCAGCCATACATCGTTGCTTATATGACTGCAGCTATTGAACCCCGAACACATCATAAAATTCTTGAGATTGGGACTGGTTCGGGTTATCAAGCTGCTATTCTTGCGGAAATTGTAAAAGAGGTTTATACAATTGAAATAGTTGAAGAATTATTTTCTTCCGCAAAGAAAAGAATTGAAAGCTTGGGATATAAAAACATTAAATTGAAATATGCTGATGGCTATTATGGATGGCAAGAAGCTGCTCCTTTCGATGCAATTGTAGTAACTGCAGCCGCAGAATATATTCCTCCTCCTCTCTTAGAACAATTAAAAGATGGCGGGAAAATGATAATTCCTATAGGCACACCGTTCTTAAATCAAAATCTTGTCTTAGTTGAGAAAAGTGGTAAAGATTTTACAACAAAAAGCTTACTTCCAGTTCGGTTCGTTCCTTTCACAAGGAAAAAATAATTGTGAAAGATTTATCCATAAAAAGATTACAGTTCGCTTTAACATTAATTTCCATTTCGATTATTGCATTTCAACTCGTACTCATCCAAATTATTTCATTTGTGCAGTGGTACCATTTTGCATATATGATTATCTCAATTGCGATGTTAGGGTTTGGGACTGCTGGCACAATCATCTCCTTATTTAAAGATAAACTACTTACGCGAGCAAACAAAATTTTACCCCTGTTAATGATCCTATCTGGTTTAACCATGCCCATTGTTGTCTATTTGTCGCAAATCAACCCCATTCGATTTGATACTATGCTTTTCTTTACGGGAAACTATCAAATCGAAAGACTTTTGATGAACTACATTTTGTTTATAATTCCTTTCTTGTTAGGTGCACTCGCAATCGGGATCATTTTTACTAAGAATGTTAGCTCAATAGGCAAATTCTACTTCTCAAACTTAATTGGCTCGGGAATTGGCGGTGTGCTAATACTAGTTTTGATTTGGATTTTTTTCCTCGAAAAACTACCTGCGATAGTAGGTTCCTTCGCTGTGATTTCCGGCTTAATATTATTTAATAGGATTAATTTTCAATTCCTTTTTATTGGTTTGATCTCTCTAATTATTCTTTCTATAAGCTTTCTTTATTCTCCAGAGTTACGGCCTTCAGAATTCAAAAGCAGGTCTAGAACACTCCTGCTGCAAGATGCGAGAATAGTAGATAGACAAACAGGTCCTTATGGTGTGATGGAAATTATTTCTTCTCCATCAATTAGAAATGCGGATGGGTTAAGTTTAAAATTTCAAAGTGAAATTAAAGGTGGATTTGCAATTTTTTGTAATGGTGATTTGGTTGGTTATCTTCATTCAAAGAATCAAAATGATTCCTTAAATTTCCTTCGGTTTACGACTGCTCAATTACCTTTCGTAATAAAAAAAAGAGATAAAGTTCTTATACTTAATTCTGAAGGTGGGAGTGAAATCTTAAGAAGCTTAGATGCCGGAGTACGGAGTGTAGCTGTTGTCGAACCAAATACCACTTTAATTGATATTCTGACAACAAGACATCCTGAATTAAATGATTCAGTTTATCTTAATAAGCAAGTATCGGTTTATAAAACTACCGCGAGAAGTTATCTTCTTTCAGGTGAAGAAAAATTCGATTTGGTTGTTCTCCAAACTATTGATGCCTTTGGCGGAACTTCCGGTCTTTATTCTTTACGCGAACAATTTCATCTAACCAAAGAAGCGATAAGTGATATGCTTACACAATTGGATTCAGACGGTGTTTTAATGATTAATGTTTGGTTGGATTATCCACCAAGAAATTCTCTCAAAATCTTAACAACGATTGCTGAAGTGTTAGAAAATAAAAATTTACCCAACCCGCAAAATTATTTAATTGCTATTAAAAATTGGAATTATCTAACTATACTTATTAAAGCAACTCCTATAACTAAAGCTGAAGAGGAAGTTTGCAGATCGTTTTGTAATGATATGCTCTTCGATCTTGTATTGTTTCCCAATCTGAAAATGGAAGAACGTGACCGCTTTAATAAACTATTCGATAATCAGTTTTACCTGCTTGTAGATAAAATTTTCTATTCAAAAAATGAGAGAGAAAGTTTGGTTAAAGAATATGTCTTCAATATTTCACCTGCAACCGATGATAAACCATTCTTTTCTCAGTTTTTAAGGTGGAAAAATATTAATTATCTCAAGGAAAAATTTGGGAATCAGAATATTCCGTTTTTAGAATTGGGCTATATTTTACTATACGTAACATTAGTTCAGATATTCATCGTTGCCGCTATTTTTATAGTTCTTCCTTTGTTTAAGATTGGCTTTTCTGGAAAAAATAAATTTGGTGTCTTAGTCTATTTCTGTGGAATTGGTTTTGGATACATGTTCATTGAAATTATTTTTATTCAAGTGTACACGATTTATTTCGGTAATCCTATCTACAGTGCGTCGGCTGTAATTTGTTTGATGCTTATTTGCTCGGGGATTGGAAGTTACATAACACAAAACTCTAAATATGTTCATATGAAAACAAAGCTGGTCATAGGAATTATTGCTATGCTTTTATTAATTCAAGCATTAATTCTTAAAGAAATACTATTTATCACCATTCACTATTCATTAACCTTTAAGATAATAATTGCATTAACACTAATCTCTCCATGTGCATTCTTTATGGGAATACCATTTCCGGCGGGAATGAAAAAAACATCTGATCAATCGCCGTCATTAATTCCTTGGGCTTGGGGAATAAATGGATTTGCTTCGGTATTGGCAACCGTTCTTGCTACGGTATTTGCAGTGGAACTTGGTTTTACGGCAGTTATTATTGGTGCGGCTTTATTCTATTCACTGGTTATAATTGCAGTGAAAACTTTTTAATTAAACTTGTCATGCTTTCATCATACTTAGAAAGACTAACACTAATTGAATTAAAAGATTGGGCAGGACAATTAATTGAGCTTCAAAAAGGATGCAAAATCTGTCCAAGGAATGGGGTACACATTAAACGAATTTGCACATGCGATGTTAAAATTACAAAATAAAGGATGCCATAATATTAATCTTGTTACCCATACTTACTTTATACAACAAATAGTTAGTTCTTTGATAATTGCAGAGGTTATGAATCGATTGAAACATTAAAATTATTAGATGGAATTATTGACATATATATGCCTGACATTAAATACTCAGATAACAAAATGGCAGAAAAATATTCTAATGCACCCAAATATTGGGAGGTAGCTGTTAAAGTTTTAAAGAAATGCACAGACAGGTTGGGTACCTAAGGATAAGTAAAAGAGGTATTGCCAAATAATGATGCCGGTTCAGAAAAAGTGTTGGACTTCGGTGCTAGTGAAATTTCGTAGAATTCATATATCAATATTATGGATCAACATCATCCGGTGTACAATGCCACTCAGTATCCTGAAATAAATCGTAGGATAACCTGCGATGAATATATTCGGGCCATTAAATATGCCGAAAAGTTAGGTCTGCATCGCAGCTTCAAAGAATAAGTAAATAGGAATAATTCTAACGATATTTTTACTTGTCTCTTTCCCAAAAAACTCTAATACTTTTTTCTCCATCAGCATATTGAAAATTATAGTTGCCCTGATAAGAACGTGATAATGCCTCACCAATTCTTCTTGCAATGTGAATTCCCGTAGTAGTAATTACTGTCTTATCATTACTTTCGGAAATTGAAATTATTCTCTCAAGCGGTCTTTCTGTTTTTTCTAATCGTTCTACATTATTTATGAGATTTAATATATCGGTCGAATGAAGAAGGTAAAATTTTCCTTTAATTTCCACATAACCTGCCGGATAATTATCACTAATTCGTCGGCAAGCTGGGCAAGTTGTTTTAGTTACAGCTTGTTCACTTATTTTCCACGTCCATCTGCCATTAGAGTAAACCGCATTGCATTTGCTGCATATTGCAGGTTCTTTTAAAATAATTTGATCAATATAAACATCTTTTCTGCGATCTCTGATTAAACGATCTTTTCTGCGAACAGCGACTTTGAAGTTCATAGGACCTCCAATTATTTGGTTTATTGTGATGCTGTAAAGTACCGGGAGATAAATTGTGAACAGGTTGACAAGAAAATATTTTTAGAAGCAAAATTAAATCCAGTTTATAGTGAAAAAATATTAAACCTATAAACCCAGTGAGATCAAGGACAATGAATAAAAAACCGATAATAATGTAATAAATTTTTTTTTAAAAAGTAATGAGCAAAAATTTGGAGGTATTACACTTTTCGGTTGCTAATTTAATACAAATATGTAAAATAATTTATGTTTGTCTTGATAACAAAAAATAAAATTGTGTTAAATTAACAGTTGTGTAACAGACCCGGCAAGGGTAGGGTTAGGCCTTTATTCCAATTCTTTTACAAATCTTCTGAAACTCTTTATGC
>DAIMIJ010000022.1:0-15491 GCA_036722835.1 Ignavibacteriaceae bacterium
TTATTTTATACTTATCACTTTACATAATTTTGCAAAGTATCGTGAATTTTTTCTCTAATATTTTTATTTCACAGCTACGAACCCGAATTGTTTTTCTAATAAATTTTGCAACAAAATTAATTATGTTACTAATAGGGATTTATATATTAAATCTTGGTTATGGTATTAAAGAGATTTTTATTTTATTAGTTGCAATTAGTTTAATGGCATTTCTTTTATACTTGATAGTAGGTGGTTATGATTACGTTTTCAAAATAGGTGAGGGTTATAATTCATCCAACGCCATAAAATTTGGTATCACTGCATGGGGAAATTTACTCCTAACATTTTTATTGGGTAAAAATTCTAATATTCTCATCATCTCCCTCCTATTAGGAGCTACGGTTCAAATAAGTTACTATGAAATTGCTTTCTCCTTCACCCAATTGATCGAGTATATTTTTTCAATAGGATTTATGGGAGTTGCACTCTCTGCTTTTTCTACTCTTGCAGTTCAGGATGCATCTAGATTGAAATTCCTTCGATCTTCAATAATGAAGTACTTACAATTATTTAATATTCCGATTGGCATAATGGTGTTTTTCAATGCTGCTTTCATAATTCCATTAATTTTTTCATCACAATATTTAGCGAGTATTCAGCTGTTGAAAATATTTTTAGTCCTTAATATACTTTCAATTTCACTCCTAGGAAGCGGCACTAATACTGCTATCCTGCTATCTACTGGTAAAGAAAAAATTGTATTATTAATTCACATGGTATTTGCTTTGCTCAACATAATTTTACTATTGTTATTTGTCCCAATTTATGGAGTTACCGGAGCAATTTTCATAACCGGACTCTGTTTGTTCTTAACAGTTTTAACAGAGTTTACATTTGCAACAAAATATATCGGACTTAATTACGATTTTGCATTTATTACAAAAATATTTCTAATAAGTATAGCAGCATTAGCTATTTCAGAAATATCAAGAAATTTCTTATTTAATAATTATTTCTTTTCTATTTCACTTTATATTCTTTTAGTAAGTACCGGGTATTTCATTTTTAGAATACCAAATAAGGAAATAAAAGCGCTTTTATCGGGAATTAATTTCAAACTATTTAATAAATAATCGTGCAGTTATCAATTATAATAGTCAATTATAATCTTAGTCAGGAGATTAGAAAATGTATTCATAGCATTTTAGATCAAGTTAATCCTGATAATGCGACTGACTTTGAGATAGTGGTTATTGATAATAATTCGCCTGACCGAAGCATCGAAACGCTTTCGGATGAATTTCCAACTAATTATTCGAATCACGTCCAATTTTATTTTTTAAATGAGAATAAAGGATTTGGCACAGGAAATAATTATGGGGCTAGAAAATCTAAAGGAGAATTTTTATTATTTCTTAATCCTGACACACAATTCTCAGAAAACACACTAAAGAATTTATTTGAATTAATTTCTAAGCATGTTTCCTTCGATATAATTGGGTTACAAATTATTAAGCCAGATGGCACTCCAGAAATATCCTTGGGGCAATTCCCGACTATTTTATCGGAGGCATTAGGTATACTAAATTTTTCTTTGCTTTTGAAAAAACGAGATTATTTTAAGAAGGTTAAGGAATCAAGCAATAATTTAATTGAAGTTGATTGGGTCACGGGTTCTGCTTTGGTGGTTAGCAGAAATTCTTTTAATTCAGTCATGGGATTTGATGAAAAATTCTTTATGTATAATGAGGAAGTTGATCTTTGTAAGAGAATAAAAGATAAAGGAGGAAAGATATACTTTTACAAAGATGCCATTATAATTCATGCTGGAAGCTTAAGCTCGAAAAAGAATTATTACTTTTTTACGAAAACAAGTTATGAAAGTAAGCTATACTATCTTAAAAAACATTTCAAAGGTATTAACCTATACATGTTACTCTTTTTGTTCTTACTTCAAGTTATATCGCAGCTTGTATTTTGGATGTTTATGCTGCCAATTGAAAAACAGAAAGCACTAAGTAAGATTAAAGGATTCTTGGAAGTGTTAAATTCTTTCGTCATGAAGAAAGTTTAGTTTGTTATGAAAAGGATTTGCATAGATGCTCGTTACATTTTTCCTCAGATGGATGGGATTGGAAGATATCTTTATAATCTTATAGACCAGTTGAGCATTTCGACGAACGATAATAACGAGTATCATTTTATTATTTTGGAAGTTGAGGAGTTTGCCGGTAATTCAATCCTCAGAAGTCTACATAGACGGAAAAATATTACATTTATTAGAATTCCCGTTAAACCTCAAACTATTAAAAATCATTTCATCGGAAAATATTTAAAGAATCTTAAAATAGATTTGTATCATTATCCTCAATTTGATCTGCCCTGGTTCATTTCAGGATTTAAAATTATTACTTCCATTTTAGATATGAATCCCCAAAAGATGAAAGGGTTTTTCCCAACGAAAATTGGTTGGATAAAAAAGTATTATGCCATTCTGACTAATTGGATAGCACTAAAAAAATCTGATAAGATTATAACCATTTCAGAAAGTACGAAAAAGGAACTCATTGAGTTTTACAATTATAACCAAAGAGATAAAATCCAGGCTGTTCATCTCGGTGTGGATGCTGAATTTTTTAAGCGCACAAACAAAGAGAATTTAGGAAAAATTTTATCCGGATTACGACTGAAGTATAATTTTAACAGGTATTTTTTATATGTGGGAAATAATAGACCACATAAGAACATAGAAAGAGTTTTAACAGCTTTCAAAGCTGTCTTAAGTCAGATTGATTACAAATTAAATTTCCTTTTGGTCGGGCGTCAGTTGAAAAACAACACCGAGATTGACTTATTATTAATGAAGCTTGGATTAAAAGAAAATGTTATTAGTCTTGAGTTAAGTGATGCGGAGCTAAATGCCCTCTATTCTAAAGCAGAAGCATTTGTATTCTGTTCACTCTCTGAAGGTTTTGGCTTACCAGTACTAGAAGCGATGGCATTGGGTTGTCCTGTAATTACTTCCAATATAAGCTCGATGAAAGAAATCGCAGAAGGATCAGCGCTATTAGTGGATCCCCACTCTACAAAAAGTATCGAGGAAAGCATGGTTAAACTGCTTACTGATGAGAAGTTAAAGCAGGAATTAATTGAGAAGGGATTGAATAATGCAAGTTTATTTACCTGGAAAAAATGTGCTGAAGGAACACTCTCTGTTTATTCACAATTGTTAAACGCTTAATAGAGATAATTTTACTTTTAACGTATAAAAACATTTTCTAAATTTCTACCAAGCAGAATCCCCAATTAATAATTACTTTTTTCCTTTTTTGAATTTTGGTACAAAGAAATCGACTATCTTGCTAATACCATAAGACGCAAATGGAATCATTGCTATCTTCATCATCGTCTGATATCTTGCCATGGGAAAGAAAATTACCACAACAAGACTTGAAAAAATAAAAAACATGTAAAGAAATAAATGTTTGTTCCAAGAAAAAGAAACCGCAATTCCATATATGAAAAAAAGTAATAAAATGACTGAAGGAATTAAGTAGATAGGGTGCAATGATCTCTGATCATTCGGGTAGTAAACCCAGAAATAAAATAATTTTACAAAAGCATTCTTTACAACTCTGTCCGGATTTTCTTTAATAAATAAAACAGCTTTATCTTGATATATTTTATTAACTTCTAACTCGAGGTTATCCATACCGAGTAAATTTATCTTTGCTTCGGTTTCATCATCGCCCCATGAACCAATTCCTTCCGCATTATTTCCTCTGAATAAATTTAAACCGAAACTTGTAGACAGCGGCACAACTTTTTCAAATACAATATAGTTTCGTATGCTCCAAGGGATAATCAAAATTAAAACAATAAAGAATATCTTTGCAGAAATTTTAAATTCCTTTTGAACCAGCAAAAATGTTACGATCATCAAAAAGAAAAGAAAAAATTCTGATCTAAAATAAAGGGTTAAAACAATTAAAAATGCGATATACAGATAACGAGTTTTTATTCTTTTGAATGATAAAAGTAAAATTAAAAGAGATAGGATTAAAAGGTGATAAATAACTGTGGGTGAGAATGATAGCACTGCATAGATAAATTCCGGCAGCAACGCTAAAAGAAAAGTTGCAATCAGCGCCGTTCTTTCATTAAATAGTCTTTTTGTTAGCAAGTAAATTAAATAGATAGAAACTGAGGCGATTATAATTTGTAGAAGATAAATTAAAGCATTCCTTATCGCTACATCACCTATCCACATAAAAGGAAGTAAAAAATAAACATATCCAGGCGGCATGTAAGCTGACTTTGCAGGAGCTACATTTTCCTTAAAATGATGCCGGAGTTCGGAATCTTCAATATAAAAAAGGGAGTAACCGTTTCCATTAATGATATTCTTTGCAATCTCGCCGTATTCCCAATAATAACCTTTATTAAAATCACCGAAGACAATTGCTGCTAAAAACCGAAGTACAAAACCTAATAATATGATGTACTGTATTTTTTTTATCATTCAATTAGAAACTTTTAGATGCTATCTCAGTAATATCATTTTCTTTGTTTCAACAAATTTATTTGCTTTTAGCTGATAGTAATATACTCCGCTTGGCAAATTATTCCCATTAAATTCTATCTCATAATATCCAGTTTGTTTTTCCTCATTCACAAGAGTTGCAACTTCTCTACCAAGCAAATCATAGATTTTTAAACTGACTAAAGTCCCTCCTTCGGAGGGATTTAGGGAGGCTGGTATTGAATATTTTATTTTTGTACTTGGGTTAAATGGATTGGGGTAGTTTTGAGAAAGTGAAAATTCCCTTATTAAAATAGTTTCTTCTACCGAAGAAATGATACCTTCTTCATTGAATACTGTAAGACCTTGACCAGTTCCGATCCATTTATTATTAAATTTGTCTATTACAATTGAAAAAATTTGATTGGATGGTAAACCTGAGTTTGATATGTTATAAATAATCCAATTTAATCCGTCATATTTAACTAATCCTGCTTGCAAATTTGCGTTAGATGACCCAATCCATTTGTTATTTTGTCTGTCAATTACTATTGAAGAAACACAATTATTTGGCAAATCCGAATTAGAAGTATTATAAATTGTCCAATCAGTTCCATCAAATACTACCAATCCACTTTGTAATGTTCCAATCCATTTATTATCATTTTCATCAGAAGAAATTTCTAAAACTAAATCATTCGGTAATCCAGAATTAGTATTATTATAATTTACCCAAGCTGTACCGTCAAACTTGAAAATTCCATTGTATGCTGTTCCAATCCACTTATTTCCATATTTGTCGATATGCAAAGCAGTAATATGATTATCCAAAAGTCCAGAGTTTGAAGAATTGTAAAAAGTCCAATTTGTGTCAGCAAATTTTATGAGTCCCGTGCTATTTGTCCCCATCCATTTAGCGTTGTTTTGATCTGTCATAATAGTATTTACAATATCTAGCGCACCTGATTGCCTGAATTCGTAGTAAAACCAGTTTATATCATCAAAAATGTTTAAGCTCATTGTTCCAAGCCATTTTTTATTCTCATTATCTATACATATACTATATATGGTACCATAGTAAAGTAATGGTGTGTTACTTGGGGTATAGGTAGTCCAATTTGGATCGTCAAACTTTGCTAAACCATTCCACGTACCAATCCATTTTATATTCAAGCTGTCTATTGCTATTGATAAAATGCTTTTATTAGGTAATCCAGAATTGGATGTATTAAATACTTTCCAATTGGGGTTTTGTCCAAAGCTTTTGAACATAAAAAATAAGAAGAGTAAAAAAATAAGTTTCTTTTTCATAATTAGCTCATTCAAATATATTACTGCAATAATATCATTTTCTTAGTTTCTATAAAATTACCGGCTTGCAGTTGGTAAAAATAAACTCCGCTTGACAAGTTGCTTCCAATAAAGTCCACTTCATATTCACCAGCAGGTTTTTCTTCATTAACAAGTGTTGCAACTTCTCTGCCAAGTAAATCATAAACTTTAAGTGTAACAAATGATTGCTGCCAAATGGAATAATTTATTTTTGTGTTTGGGTTAAAAGGATTCGGAAAATTCTGTAAAAGTCTAAAAGATGTAAGAACACTTGACTGATTCTGAACCGATGTGAGTGAGTCATTCCGAATACAAATAACAATTCCGCTGTCTCCAACAATCCAACCATTATTGGCATCAACGAAACAAATACTATTGAGTTTAGCTGAAGTCTCTATCAGAATCTTCTGCCAACTTGTACCACCATCTGTAGTCCTCGCAATAGTCCCTCCATTACCTGCTACCCAAACATTTTGAGTATCAAGAGCAACAACAGCGTTAAACGTTTCTGTGAAGCCTGATGGTTGTGCGGAAAATGGTATATCGTAGCCAGCTGAATGGTAGATCACTCCCATAATTGATTCTTACCTCCAAAAGCAATACCGTTGCAGGACTTGGGAAGTGTTTCCGATTTCCAATTTGCGCCATCATCTGTTGATCGATATAAATATCGTCGAGCAAATATTGTAGCAACTCCAGAATCCGGAGCGAGTGTTATTGATGTAAATGAGAAATATGGCCAGCTATGCGATGGTAAATAATTAGTCCATGTTTTACCGCCATCAGTGGTTTTCTTTGCATATACAACATCAGCTAAGGGTGACATAGCTCCTTCGACTGTCCATGCATATAAAGTATTTTGAGCCTTGACATGAGCGAGATAAAAATTAGAATTACAACAATTAGGAAAAGAAATTAAAGTATCCCACGTGGTACCGTTATCCGTAGTCCTACCGAGAAAGCTATAACCACTAGATAACCAACAAGACCATGCTGTATTTATTCCGCTAGCATTAACCGAAAAAAATTGTCCAGAAAGATTATTTACTGTGTCCCAAGTTTTGCCACCGTTAGTTGTTCGCATGAGCATGCTATCTCCAACCATCCAACCATGAGAAGAATCAGCAAAACTCACCTCAGTCCAATTTGTGCTTCCTATTGTCTGTAATAAAACACTTTGACTGAATGCTATTGTAGGAAACAATAGGAATGTTATCAATATAAAAATCAAATTTTTCTCAATTGTTGAGGTTATTCTCATTTTTTATTATTACTTCTACGGATTTTATTCGATGTAAAACAATTCACCCGAACCGGGCGATATTGTTGTACTAATATCATCAGCGTATGCAATAAAAACTTTTTCACCTGTTTCCTTATTAAACTTATAAATATTTAATCGTTCGTTCAATGCGATTTGCATATCTGATGCAACTGATACATCTTTATTAACAACAAGGAGATACTTGCCATTTTGAGTCGTATCATCTTTTTCTTTGAATACTCCAATTAAAATTTTGGGATCAACATTTGTATTTTCATTAATTTGGATCTCTTTTAGCAAATTATTGGATTCATTTCTTTTGAAAAGAGATTGTTCAATATCTTTTTGGTTGTTTGGATAATCTGAAGTGTGAATTACATCAACGGATTCAAGTTCAGTTAAAATTTTACCAAGAACTTGAACTTGTTTATTGAGATTTTGAACAGGGATAAAAAGAGGTCCATGAAGTGAGTCAGGTACTCTTGGATCATCAACATAATCTTCTAAAAGCCATGATTTGTAACCAACATTTTCCCAACTTTTTGAATAGAGGTAATACCCAATGCCTTTTGCACCATATGCTAATGCAGAGTAAACTTGCAAACTAATATCTTCAAACGATGGTTTACGGTAGCTGAGATGTTCACTCGATAAAATAATTATCCAAAATGGGATGTCATATTCCAGTGACTTTTTACGAATTACTGAAAGATTAGAATAAAAATTATTTCTAAATCCGCCTTCAGCTTCTTTGAGATTAGGATAATGATCAAAGCACAGTACTCTTGGCTTGTGTTCTTGAGCGGAAATGAATGCATCCACATACTTTTCATAGTCTGCTGATGTTGGGATTCCATCCCAGTAAGATGGGAAGAGATTTACGAAATCCAATTTTCTACTAAATAGCGAATCCGAACGGATTTGTTTAACCATTCTGTTAATATCTTCATTATCATCATTAGGGATTAAGTCCAGCGGAGTGCATAGTTTTCTATTATTGCCCGGTTCGTCCCAGATGTACCAGCCATAAATAAAATCATCGTTAAATTCACTCAAGTACTCTCGAATATTTCCATTTATTTCATCATTCGAATTTCTATAAATAAAATTGTCTTTACATTCATTCTCAATAATTGCAAGCCACCTTAGGTTTGTACTTTCTAATTTTTCAAATGCCTCTTTTACTTTGTAGGGATAAGGCATCCACCCCATATTGCCATTTATGATGATGTTTATTCCTCCTTTTTCAATCACCTTTAAAGAAGCTGTTAAATCATTAGTTTTTTCAGGTAGATTAAATGCAAAAATTGGAAATATTCCACGGGGATCTTTCCATGCATTTTCAGAAATTATTAATATTTTATCAGTTTTAATTTGTTCTGTTTCCAGTGGATTATGTGGATTGATGAAATTTGAAAAAACAAATTTATTAGCTGTAGAGGAATTATCGAGGAGAAAATAAGAGCTTATTAGAATTACTATAGCCGTGCTGAGCGTTAGGTAAAATTTTTTATTATGAATTTTAAGCACTGCATTCACCTATTATATGTATTCGAATACTAACGCTATAAATAATAGATTCAATATTATTTCTAATGATGTTATATTCACTTCTCAAAAATAAAAAATATTGAACACATTGTTAGGCAGACTAAATTTCGACGAAAATTGAAAAAAAAACCAAACGACGAAAACCTTAAAATTCTAGAAATAATCACTCTTTTCAGCATTGGTGGAGCAACAGAAACAGTTGTATCAATGGCTGAGGGCTTGATGAAAGATGGTAAGACAGTTCATATAGCCACAGGTCCAAATATTATTTCTGAAGGCAGCATGTATGAGACAGCAAAAAAACTTAACATTTCGGTAGTCACCTTTAAAAATCTGAGACGTGATATTAACATTTTTCGAGATGCTTTAGTAATCTTTCAACTCTATAGATTTATTAAAAAGGGTAATTATAATATTGTTCATACGCATAGTTCTAAAGCTGGCGTAGTAGGAAGAATTGCTGCGTGGTTGGCGAGAACACCCGTTATACTGCATACAGTTCATGGATTACCATTCCATAGATATCAAACCAAATTAAAAAAGAAGGCATTTATCTTCATAGAAAAGTTTTCAAGCTTGTTTTGTGATAAAATTGTTGCGGTAACAGATACCATAATAAAAACTATGCTGGATTATAACATTGGTAACAGAAATAAATACGCTATGATAAGAAGTTCATTTGATATTGAGAACTATAAGACCAACGGCGAAGTTGAGAGAAAGAAAACTAAGCATAGATTCGGAATTGAAGAGGGTGATATAATAATTGGTAAAATTGCTCGCCTATCTGCGCTAAAGGGGCATAAATATTTACTTGAGTCCTTTAAACTAATTTCGCTTAAAATCCCTCAAGCAAGATTATTATTAGTTGGAAACGGAGAACTTGAATATGATTTAAAGAGATTTGTTGATGAGAATAATTTAAAAGACAAAGTTATTTTCGCAGGATTAATTACTCCCGAAGAAATTCCATCAATTGTCGAAGTTATGGACATAGTAGTTCATACATCTTTGCTGGAAGGATTAGCCCGCGTTCTTCCACAAGCAATAATGATGGAAAAACCAGTCATATCTTTTGATCTCGATGGTGCTCATGAAATTATAAGAGATGGAGTAAATGGTTATTTAATCAAACCTTTAGATACTGAGCAGCTTGGCGAAAAAATAGTTTACCTCTGTAATCATCCTGAATTGATAAAAGAATTTGGTAAAAAAGGCAGAGTATTACTTGGTGATCAATTTAGTTCGAAACGAATGGTTGTACAAATAAATGAACTTTATTCTTCATTATATGAATTAAAGAAATAACCTTATTAATTTATTAGTGTGAAAAAAACGACCGAAAAAATATTAATCCTCACCACTGATTTCCTCACGATCAACCTTTCTGGTATTATCTACTTTATGCTGCGGGTTAAGACGGGCTGGTTCGATATGCTGATTATGCCTGAAATGTTTATCCCTATTTTGATTATTTATTTTTACTGGGTTATAATATTCACTTTTGTTGGAATGTACAGAACATGGTTTGCGGCATCCCGTTTTGATGAGATATCAACTTTATTCAAGGCATCTTTCGTCGGTATTTTCATTCTCTTTATCGCAATATTTTTGGATGATTATTTACATGGAGTTCAGACAGGTACAAGGATTTTAATTTTTATCTATTGGGGAATATTTCTGATTCTTGTAGGTGCTGGAAGAATCTTCATTCGAAGTTTTCAGCGTAATCTATTAATCAAAGGTTTCGGAAGAAGGAATGCTTTGATTATTGGTTTCAACAAGAAAGGAAATGAAGTTCACGATCAAATTCTCGAACATCGTGCATTGGGAATTGATGTGAAAGGTTATGTTTCATTTAAAAAAAAACCTGGCGAAAGTTCTTATAAGAATATTCCGATTTTAGGTTCCGTAAAAGAAATACAAAGTTTGATTGATCAGACTGATGCAAAGGAAGTGATACTTGCCCTCGACAAAGATAATCAGGATTTACTTGTTGATATAATTTCTAAATGCGAACCAAAAAATGTCGGGCTGAAAATCGTACCGGATCTTTATGATATTTTAAGCGGTCAGGCAAGAACATCTCAAATTTACGGTGTGCCGCTTATTGATATTATGCCCCAGCTAATGCCTGAGTGGGAAAAAAGACTAAAAAGGATTTTTGATATGGTTGTCTCTCTCTTAATTTTACTTGTAAATTTACCAGTAATAGCTCTCACAACTCTGGCGATAAAAATTGACTCAAAAGGTCCCGTGTTTTTTAGACAAGAAAGATGCGGCTTGAATAATAAAACATTCCGTATAATTAAATTCAGATCAATGCAGCATGATGCGGAAAAAATGACCGGACCAGTGTGGTCGCAAAAAGATGATCCTCGAATTACCAATGTCGGAAACATTATTAGGAAACTTAGAATTGATGAAATCCCTCAAATGATTAATGTTCTAAAGGGCGAAATGAGCTTAGTTGGTCCTCGACCCGAACGTCCATTTTTTGTAGAGAAACTATCTGAGCAAATTCCTTATTACAAAAGAAGATTAAAAGTTAGACCGGGAATTACAGGCTGGGCACAGGTTAAGCATAAGTATGATGAATCAATTGATGATGTGAAGATTAAATTGCGTTATGATCTTTTTTATATAGAGAATATGTCGCTTAGAATGGATTTCAAAATTCTTTTTAGAACTATTTTTGTTGTTCTTTTTGCCCGCGGACACTATAACTAAATCATTTCGGAGCAAAAAGTAGATATCTTACTATTTATCTAAGTTTGAAAAAATGAATTCATTTATCTTAAGCGCATTGTTTCAAAGCTTGTCCGCCTCAGGCGGATTAAATTTTTATCTTTGATTATCTAATTCTTAATTTTACTTTAGTATTGAAAAACTCGTTTAAAGTAACAACTGCTCATGAATGAAAAATCGCTCATAATAATTCCAACATATAACGAGCTTGAAAATATCCGGAAGATGATTCCCGATATTTTAGGAAGATACGATGATGTTGATATTTTAATTGTCGATGACAATTCACCGGATGGAACTGGTGTTTTTATAGAACAATTGACTCGGGAATCTGATCGTATAAAGCTGATTAAACGACCAGGTAAAATGGGACTCGGTACTGCTTATATTCAGGGCTTTAAGTATGCATTGCAAAATCAATATGATTACATCTTCGAAATGGATGCCGATTATTCTCACGATCCCAAAGAGATTAGAAATTTTTTAGAAGCAATCAAAAATTATGATCTGGTTTTAGGCAGCCGTTACAAAACAGGTGTTAATGTAATTAACTGGCCTATGCGAAGATTGTTGCTAAGCTATTTTGCAAATAGTTATACACGGTTCGTAACCGGACTTCCTGTTCGGGATGCAACCGGTGGTTTTAAATGTTTCAGAAGAAAAGTTTTGGAATCAATTGATCTTGATTCAATAAAGTCTAACGGTTATGCATTCCAAATTGAAATGACTTTCAAAGCGCATAAAAAAGGTTTTAGAATAGTTGAGATACCAATAATTTTTGTTGACAGATTTCACGGAACATCTAAGATGTCCAAAAAAATTGTACGCGAGGCAGTGCTAATGGTTTGGAAGCTAAGAATTCGAAACACCTTCGGAATTCTTTAATTAGGTTGTTAAAGTGGAATTATCAATAATAATTGTTAATTATAACGTCAAAGAATTTCTGCAGAACTTAGTTCATTCCCTTCAAAAAGCTGTTTCAATAATAAATCACGAAATAATAGTTGTTGATAATGCATCGGATGATGGAAGTGTTGAGTTTATTCGTGAAAAATTTCCTCAGATTACTTTAATAGTCAATCAAACCAATCTTGGATTTTCAAAAGCAAACAATGCTGCGCTGAAGATTGCAAAAGGAAAATTCATTTTATTGATTAATCCCGATACAATAGTTAGCGAGGATACAATCACTAAAATGATTGAATTTTTAAACGAACATCCTGATGCAGGATTAGCAGGTTGTAAAATTCTAAATCCCGATGGTTCACTTCAGCTTGCTTGCAGAAGAAGCTTTCCGGGTCCATGGACATCATTTTGTAAAGTTACTGGTCTTAGCACTTTATTTCCGAAAAGCAAGCTCTTTGCAAAATACAATCTCACTTATCTTGATGAAAATTCAACTTACGAAGTTGATGCAATTTCAGGTTCATTCATGATGATGAAAAGAGAAGCTTATGAAAAAGTTGGCGGGTTCGATGAACAATTTTTTATGTACGGTGAAGATTTGGACCTTTGCTACCGAATTCAAAAAAATGGTTACAAAGTTTACTACTATCCCGGAACACAAATAATTCATTACAAAGGCGAAAGTACAAAAAGAAGCAGCTTGGACGAGACAAATATTTTTTACGATGCGATGCATCTTTTTGTGAAGAAACATTTCTCTAGTTTTTATCTTGCTGAAATAATTCTCCGCTCTGCCATTGGCTTTAGAAAATTTTTTGCATTTCTCGGACAACGAAAGCTTATCATCACTGGAATAATTTTAGACATCCTTTTCTTCAATCTGTCTTTAATTTTTGCCGAAAAGCTGTACCTAAGATTTACCAATTGGACCGGTTTTCCTGAGTTTAGCTATCCTCTTATTCTTATCATCCCGGCAGCTATTCATATTTTAATTGCCGCCTTAGTTGGAGTGTACAGAAAAAATTCTTTTTCAATATTGCGAAATTCTGGGGCTATCATAATAAGTTTTTTTATTATTTCATCTCTCACATTTTTCTTCAAGCAATTTGCTTACAGCCGCGCAGTCGTCATAATCACTTACATCTTTCTAATAATTTCATTGGCGGGATGGAGAATTATTCTTAAACTATTCTTCAAAGTCGGGTTAGAAATTGCTCCATCAAGTAAAAAAACCTTGATAGTTGGTACTAACAAGACAGCAATAATGATCGCCGATAAGCTTCAAAAGAAATTTGTTGATGATCACATTATTCAAGGATTAATTGGTTACTCGCACAAAGATATTGGTAACGCAGTAGAAGGTTATGAAATTGTTGGAAGCTTAGACAACATAAATAAGCTGATAATAGATAAAAAAATTAATGAGGTTATCTTTTCTCCAGATGAATTATCATACAATCAGATGATGTCCATTGTATCTCACAATACATCTACTGGAGTTGATTTCAAGCTCATCGGAAGTAATTTGGATTTTCTTGTCGGCAAAGCTTCGGTTTCTGTGTTGGATGACATTCCTTTGATAGATCTTAACTTGAACATTTCAAGTCCTGTTTCACGATTTATAAAATCGTTAATGGATTTCACTCTCGGCTCGTTTGCTTTGATATTTATATATCCTTTGATATATTTGATTTCGAAGGTAGATAATAAAGAATCTGATTTTAGAAAATTTATTTTAGGAATTCCTTCCATTTTCAGCGGAAGAGTGAGTCTTGTTGGTCCGCAAAAACAATCCGAAGAATCGAAAATATTTTTAGGTAAAAAAGGATTGACGGGTCTTTGGTATTTGGAAGGCGATTCGGCTGTTTCAAGTGAAAAATTAGATTTGATCTATGCAAGAAATCAAAACATTTGGTTAGATATTGAAATTTTAGGCAGGTCTTTTAATAATATGTTGGTAACTAAAAAATAAAATGGCAAAAACGGTACTTGACTTTGAAAAACCTATAGTTGAACTTGAAGCGAAATTAGAAGAGATGAGAAAATTTTCCGATGATCTTGATATTGACAAAGAGATCGTAAAGATTGAAGAGAAAGTTAAAAAGTTGAAAGAAGGTATTTACAGGGAATTAACCCGATGGCAAAGAGTGCAGCTTGCGCGCCATCCGGATAGACCTTACACGCTTGATTATATAAATTTGATGACTACTAACTTTATCGAACTTCACGGTGATAGACATTTTAAGGATGATAAAGCAATTGTAGGCGGCTTTGCAAATTTAGACGAGTACAAAGTTTTAATTATTGGTCATCAAAAAGGAAGAGATACAAAAAGTAATCTGTACAGAAACTTTGGAATGCCAAATCCCGAAGGTTACAGAAAAGCTCTTCGATTAATGAAGCTTGCCGAAAAATTTAATAAACCGGTAATCACAATGCTTGATACACCAGGAGCTTTTCCAGGATTAGAAGCTGAAGAGAGAGGACAAGCCGAAGCCATTGCAAGAAATTTATTTGAGATGAGCAAATTAAAAGTTCCAATCATTGTTGTAATAATTGGTGAAGGTGCGAGCGGAGGAGCTTTAGGTCTTGGTGTCGGGGATAGAATCTTGATGCTTGAAAATTGCTGGTACTCAGTCATTAGTCCCGAATCATGCTCAAGCATTTTATGGAGAAGCTGGGATTATAAGGAACAAGCTGCAGAAGCATTAAAGCTTACTGCTCCGGATTTGCTTAAGCAGAAAATAATTGACAGGATAATTCCCGAACCATTAGGCGGTGCTCACAAAGATCATCAGGAAGCAGCAAAAATGTTAAAGGGAGTTTTGAAGGAAGAAATATCTAATCTTTTAAAAATTAAACCTGAAAAGCTTGTCGAGAATCGTCTTGAAAAATTTGGAAGCATGGGTGAGTTTATTGAATGAAAAGCTATTCTAAATCAAAATAAAATCTCCTTCTCTTTATCTATCTATATTAGTGCTTTCAAATCGCCACGAATCCTTATCTGTTTATTTCCCCTCATTTGTTTAGTTTTATGCTCAAAATAATTCGCAGTATCTAAATGTTAGACTTCACAACAGAAATTAGAGTTCGTTATGCAGATACAGATCAGATGCAGTTTGTGTATAACGGAAAGTATCCCGAATATTTTGAAGTTGCCCGAACCGAAATGATGCGAAGTATCGG
>DAIMIJ010000023.1:0-15336 GCA_036722835.1 Ignavibacteriaceae bacterium
CGTTAGCTCGCCGTTGTTTCTCCAATAATTTCTTCTTCATCTTCAGGTACAACTTTTGCGATATCTGCAATTTGATCACCTTCATTTAGTCTAATGACCCTTACGCCCTGGGTGTTTCTTCCCATTACGCGAATGTCTTTAACGCTTTGCCTTATAACCATTCCGTGAGACGAAATGATAACAAGCTCATCACCGTCAACCACTTCCATCATTGACAACATTTTTCCGACTCTATCTGTGGTCTTTACAGTAATAACTCCTTTGCCACCACGCCTTGTTATTCTATAATCATTAATATCTGATCGTTTACCATATCCATTCTCGGTAACCACTAAAATTGTATCGTTTCGTTTAATTACCAAAAGGCCAACAACATGA
Organism: Ignavibacteriaceae bacterium; assembly: GCA_036722835.1. GTDB lineage: Bacteria > Bacteroidota > Ignavibacteria > Ignavibacteriales > Ignavibacteriaceae > XYD12-FULL-36-8. The sequence continues at coordinate 379 of DAIMIJ010000023.1, forward strand.
TCTCCCTTTGTTAATCGAACCCCGCGAACTCCTGTAGCGGTTCTACCCATATCGCGAACATCTTTTTCATTAAACCTGACAGCGAAACCATTTCTTGTGCCGAGGACTATGTCGTTATTTCCATCTGTCATCTTAACGGAAATAAGCTTATCTCCGGGAACAAGATTGATTGCATTGATTCCGCCCTTCCTAACATTACCATAAGCAGACAGGACTGTTTTCTTAACCGTTCCTTTTTCTGTTGCCATAATTAAGTATGCATCATCTTTAAATTCTTTAACCGTTACGAATGCGGTTATGTTTTCGGAAGGATCTTTTTCAAGAAGGTTAATAACAGATCTTCCTCTGGCTGCTCGTCCGCCTTCAGGAATTTCATGAACCTTTAACCAATAACATTTTCCTTTATCGGTGAAAAACATGATGTAATGATGTGTTGAAGCGATAAACATATGCTCAATAAAATCATCTTCCTTAGTGCCTGCGCCCGTTACGCCTTTTCCTCCGCGTGATTGTCTCCTATAACCGCTAACGGGAAATCTTTTTATGAATCCCTGATGAGAAATTGTTACAACAACATCTTCTTCTGCAATTGTATCTTCAAGAGAAAACTCTTTGAAGTCGCGAATAATTTCGGTTCTTCTTTCGTCGGCATATTTTTCTCTAAGGATTAAAAGTTCTTCTTTTATTATTTGTTTTCTCTTCTTTTCATTGTCAAGAATTCCCTTAAGCTTTTCAATCAGTTTGATTGTCTCTTTGTACTCATCTTCTATTTTCTTTCTTTCAAGACCGGTGAGACGTTGCAGCCGCATATCAAGTATTGCTTTCGCCTGAATTTCCGAAAGCTTAAACTTTTTCATCAGGTTGACTTTTGCCGTCTCAACATCTTTTGATTTTTTTATTGTCTCGATTACAGCATCAATATTATCCAGTGCAATTATGTAGCCCTCAAGAATGTGTGCGCGGCGTTCAGCAGCATCTAAATCGAATTTAGTTCTACGAACCAACACATCCATTCTGTGATCAAGAAAGTACTGCATCATTTGCTGAAGATTAAGAACCTTGGGTGAACCATTCACGAGTGCAAGCATGATTACACCAAATGTAACTTGCATCTGCGTGTGCTTGAAAAGCTGGTTCAGTGTTACGGCAGGCTGACCATCTCTTTTCATTTCAATTACAACACGCAAACCATCTCTGTCTGATTCGTCCCTTATGTTTGATATTCCAACTATGGTTCCATCGCGAACAAGATCTGCTATTCTTTCAATCATTGAAGATTTGTTAACCTGGTAAGGAATCTCGGTGATTACAATATTTTCTCTTTCGTTCTTAAGAGTTTCAATGTTTGCTTTAGCTCTAATAATTATTCTGCCCCTGCCTGTTGTGTAAGCATCTCTTACTCCATCAAAGCCATAAATTATTCCGGCCGTTGGAAAATCGGGCGCTTTAACATACTTCATTAAATCTTCGGGTTTGAGTTTAGGATTCTCAATCAAAGCAACCAAGCCATCGATAACTTCGCCCAAATTATGCGGCGGAATATTGGTAGCCATACCAACCGCAATTCCACTTGACCCATTAACTAATAAATTTGGCAAGTATGCAGGAAGCACAACTGGTTCTTGAAGTGAATCATCAAAATTAGGAACAAAATTCACCGTGTTTTTATCAAGATCTCTAAGCATTTCATCTGCCATGCGTGCGAGTCGGGCTTCGGTGTACCGCATTGCCGCAGGAGAATCGCCATCAATCGACCCAAAATTTCCCTGTCCATCAACCAAGGGATAACGGAGTGAAAAGTCCTGCACCATTCTTACCATCGAATCATAGACAGCAGTATCGCCATGCGGATGATATTTACCGAGAACCTCCCCAACAATTCTTGCCGATTTTTTATACGGCTTATTAAACGGAACCCCAAGTTCGTGCATGCCAAAAAGAACCCGTCTGTGAACGGGTTTAAGTCCATCTTTAACATCAGGCAATGCACGAGCTACTATTACGCTCATTGCATAGTCTATGTAGGAAGATTTCATTTCTTCTTCAAGGGATACGGGAACTATTTTTTCGAATATTGTTGTCATGTTTTTTATTATTTGGTTTTTATGTTGCTTTGGGTATTATACAACACCTAAATCATTGATATCTTTAATTATTCGGTTAACCATTTTTTCTAAATCGGGAATATCGAACTTACACGCAGTATATACTTTAATTTCATCAAGCTCGTTATAATGATGAGATATAAAATCCCTCATCTTTTTAACTTTAGCCCAATCTATCTCGGGATATTTTTGTAAGAAGCCACTATCAAGCGCATCTATCTTTTTCAAGGATTCTCCAATAACCTGTAAACGCATTACTATAGCATCCAGGTTTGTTGAGCCGGAGTCATTTTTTAAAAAGTCATCGGGAGATTTTATACTTTTAAATCTTCGCTTTATTTTTTCAATAGATTCTTTTATGTCCTCAAATAGACTTAGAATTATTTCAAGGGACATTGATTAAATCTCGACTTATGATTTTTAAAAATCTTGGCTTTAGATGTGAATGTTTTCTTACTATATTTATTTCACGTCTAAGAGTTTCTTCCAAGTATATTGATAAACCTGCTAATTTTTTGAACGTTGGTTCATCCATTTCTACCAGCAGATCTATATCGCTCTCATTGTCCTCTTCGCCCCGTGCAAACGATCCAAAAAGTGAAATATCGGTTACATCATATTCCTTCAGCAAGAATTCTTTTTTGCTTTTTAGAAAATCAAGTATATAGTGTTTATCAAGCTTTATATTGCTCATAAAATTGAGTCTTGTCAAATATCCAAATTCGCATACTTAGCGTGCTTTTCAATAAACTCTCTGCGTGGTTCAACGGCATCACCCATAAGGATTTCAAAAATTTTGTCTGCTGCTGCTGCGCTTTCAATCGTTACTTGAAGAACAGTTCTGGTTTCGGGATTCATTGTGGTTTCCCAAAGTTGTTCGGGATTCATTTCTCCAAGTCCTTTGTATCTTGAGATCACCAATCCCTTGGGGTGCCCCTCTTCAGTAAGCTCTTCTGGTTTTTCTTCGACAATTTCTTTCCCGTTTCCTTTAAGCCGCTTTATTATTTCTTCTCTTTCCTTTTCGTCAAATGCGTAGAATTCTTGTTTACCCTTTTTTACTTTATAAAGCGGCGGTTGAGCAATATAAACTTTTCCCGCTACTATTAGTTCATTCATATGGCGGTATAAAAACGTGAGAAGCAGTGTTCTAATGTGGCTTCCATCAACATCTGCATCTGTCATCAAAATTATTTTTCCATATCGCGCTTTAAGCTGATCAAAGTCGGCTCCTAACCCGGCACCAATAGCAGAAATGATTGCCTTGATTTCATTGTTCTCTAAAATTTTATTGAGCTTTGCCTTTTCAACATTTAGTATTTTTCCTTTCAGAGGAAGTATTGCCTGAAATCTTCTGTCTCTCCCCTGTTTTGCTGAACCGCCCGCAGAATCACCTTCTACAATATAAATTTCACAGTGCTCAGGATCCGTAATTGAACAATCTGCCAGTTTACCTGGAAGATTCATATTATCTAAGGCATTTTTTCTTCGTGATAAATCTCTTGCTTTTCTTGCGGCTTCGCGGGCTTCAGCAGCACGCAAACATTTCTCAATTATCTTTTTACCAATAGCGGGATTTTCTTCTAAATGCTCGGCTAACTTTTCGCCGACAAGAGTTTCAACGGCAGATTTGGTTTCACTATTTCCCAATTTGGTTTTGGTTTGACCTTCAAACTGTGGCTCTGCTACTTTAACAGAAATTACCGCCGTTAAACCTTCGCGAAAATCATCGCCGGTTAACTGAATTTTATTGTCTTTTATCAAACCATTTTTTGTAGCATAGTTATTCAATGTTCTTGTAAGTGCCGTTTTAAAACCAACGAGATGTGTCCCGCCCTCATGCGTATTAATGTTGTTCACATAAGAAAAAATGTTTTCAGTATAACTGTCGCTGTACTGAAAAGCAATTTCAACTGGGGTATTGTCCCGTTCACCTTCAATGTAAACCGTTTTATGAAATGGTACTCTGTGTTCATCTAAATATTTTACAAATTCTATTAGCCCGCCTTTAAAGTGGAAGGTTTCTTCCTCGCCGCCGTTTCTTTCATCTTTTAGCTTAATTGTAATGTTTTTATTGAGATAAGCGAGTTCGCGCATTCTTTCTGCAAGAGTATCAAATTTAAACCTTGCAACCTTAAAAATTTCCTCGTCCGCTTTAAATGTTACCTTGGTTCCCGTTTCATTTTTTTTTGCAGTTCCGATTTCTTTTACTGGTTTTAACGCTATGCCTCTTTTGTATTCCTGAAAATAAACCTTGCCGTCTCTTTTAACCTCAACCTTAAGCCATTCTGAAAGTGCATTAACCACCGACACACCGACTCCATGCAGTCCGCCGGATACTTTGTAGGAACTCTTATCAAATTTTCCGCCGGCGTGAAGAACAGTCATAACAACTTCTAGTGCGGATTTTTTTTCTTCAGCGTGCATATCTACGGGTATTCCGCGTCCATTATCTTCCACGCTAATGGTTTCATCCTTGTGAATTGTAATATTGATCATATCCGCAAAACCAACAAGGGCTTCGTCAATACTGTTATCTACGACTTCATTCACAAGGTGATGGAGTCCACGGGTTCCAACATCGCCGATGTACATTGCAGGTCTTTTCCTAACTGCTTCCAGCCCCTTAAGTACATTTATGCTTTTAGCATTGTAATCATTTTGAACCTTAGTGTTTGTCATATTAAATCTTTTTTCTCTTTAAGCTTTTTTGTTGTTTTATGATTTGAGTCTTATCGCATTGATAATTTCTTCTTTATAAAAAGTATTTATTTTTTCAATTATCGTTTTCTGATTGAACTTTAGTTCGCTTCTCCACGCCGCATTCTGCACCTTTATATGCAAAACTTTTTTTTCGATTTTAACCGGCGCTGCAATCTTCTTTAAATCTGGGAATAATTTATGAAACCCGCTTATCACGTCATGCTGTTTGATAACCTTTCGCAGCTTTTCAAAACCGGGTTCTTTACTAATAATTTCAGAAATACTTAAAAACCCTTCATGCATAAATTGCTTTGCCATTCATAAGTCTAATCACGGTATCTGTGCTTTGCTTACTCAAATAAGAAATATTGGTAAAATCAGTAAGTGTAATAAACGTTTGTCCAACCTTCCTTAGGTTTTCGCTGATACGAACCGACCGCGCAACATCAAGTTCGCCAAATACGTCATCCAATAAAAATATGGGCGACTTACCGGTTTTTTCTTTCAAATAAAAAAACTCTGCGAATCTTAATGCCACCTGAAATGTTTTGTGTTGACCTTGCGAACCAAATGTTTTAAGATTTATTCCGTTGATATCAAAAACAAAATCATCTTTGTGCGGACCAACCAAACAAGCACACCTTCTCAGTTCATCGTCTCGTTTAGCTTCCAGCAGCTCAACGAATCGCTCCCTGATATTTTCCCCGTTATAACCACCAAGAAAAAAATATTTTAAACCGGGATTTTCCTCGCCGTTTAATATTTCTTTATATGCATGTTTAACAAAGGGTTCGATTTCACCAAAAAAATTTTTTCTGTACTCTATAAGTTCAAGCCCCGTCTCTAATAATTGTTGAGTCCATGCATCAAGCTCACTCGTGTTTTGATTTCTATTTTCCTTAATGCTGTTTAATAGCGATGTTCTTTGTCTGACGGTCTTGTTATAATCAATCAAAAGCCCCAAATAAGCACTTGAAGCCTGACAATAAATCGAATCAATAAATTTTCTTCGGTCGTTAGGATAACCAAATGTAATTGAATGATCGGCAGGCGTAAGTAATACAATAGGATAATTTCCTATAATTTCTGAAAGGCGATGTTTGTGCTTTCCGTTTTGCAAATAACTTTTTTTATTTTCTTCAGACGAATATATTATTCTCACAACATCATTAACCAAATCTTTAAACTGCCCGGATATTTCAAATACATCTTCGCCAAATTTTAAAACTTCGTTGTCTGAATTTGTGTTATGACTTTTTGTAGTGCACAAATAATAAATGGCTTCGAGTATGGCGGTTTTGCCCTGTCCGTTTCCTCCCACTATATAATTCAGACTTTCTGAAAAGTTTAACGAAATATCTTTATGACATCTAAAATTTTTTAATTGAACAGCGGTCAAAATCATTCTTAATTATTCAATCGCACCGGCATTAATAACAGTAATAGTTCTTCGGTGTCTTTTATTTTGGAAGGTTCAACTATACATGCTTTTGTGGGTGAATGCAGCTTGAAAATAACCTCTTCATTAATCACATGTGATAAAACATCGTTAACATACGCAGTGTTAAAACCAATTTCCATCGTCTCGCCTTTATAGTCACATAAAATATTTTCAACCGCATTTGAACCTCGGTCTATGTCTTCCGCGGATACTTCGAGGTTATCTTTATTCAAAGTAAATTTAACTTGCTTAGAGTTGGAGCTTGAAAATAACAACATGCGCCTTACTGAAGAGAGAAGTTCTAAGGTTTTTATTTTTAATATGTTTTCATTTTCCAATGGAATAACGCTTCCGTATGCGGGATATTTTTCTCCGATTAATCTTGTAATAAACTCAAGCTCGCCCATTTGAAATGATATGTGTGTTTTGCTCAAATAAATTTTAACATCGCTTTCAGTCAGCAGCTTAGATAATACAGAAATGGCTCGCTCAGGAATTATGTACTGCTCGTTCTTTTCGGACTTAATATTTTTATAAACATATTTAACAAGACGATGTCCGTCTGTAGTAACGAATCTTAAACCATCAATAGAAAATTCAAGAAGAGTTCCTGTCATTGCAGGCCTCATATCTTCTTTGCTCATAGCGAACGAAGTTTGATCTATTGCTCTTTTCAAATCATTGCCGCCAATTACAATTTCTTTGTCGCGGCTAACAGAAGGTATCGCAGGAAAATCATCATGTGAAGAATACCCAATGTTATAAGTTCCGAAATCGGTTTTTAGTTTTAATTTTAAGTTAGGAGAATTTTCGAAATGAATTTGGGTTTCATCTAAATTTCTAATAACATCATAAAGCAAACGAGCAGGAACTACCATTTTTATATTAGATTCTGCAGCAACATTCATTGATGCTTTAAGTGCTATTTCCAAGTCTGTTGCGCTTACAACTAAAGCCCCGTCTTTTATTTCAAACAAGAAATTTTCTAAAATTGGCATCGGTGTACGGCTTGGTACAGCTGGAATTATTTTGGAGAGAAGCTTCTCCAACACTTTGCTGTTTACTTTGAATTCCATTTATTTTTCTCCTAAAAATCGTACAAAATTAACAAAAACGCACTCAAATCTCAATGCTCAAGGTAAGTATTCTGACGCTTTATTAAATACATCAGTCAAGGTTGGATTATATCCACAAACATCAAGAGCTTATTATTTTAATTAATTAATATTTAAAAATAGTTAATAGTAGTAATAAGGACGTTAATATGTTAATAAAGATAGTTTAATTTATTTATCACGAATAAACCAAATAAAATCAAAAGACATTGTGTTAGTAAATATTAACTCTAATGTAGACAAAAATCAGAATGTTAATAAAAGGTACTTGTTAACAATTAAGACATCGGTTTTGAACAATGATGTGTTAATAAATTTTTGTGGTTAAGAACAAGCTAATTCGATTTGGCTTCTTAAATTTTCCACAAGAGTTTTAATACTCGAATCCTCTTGCTGCATTTTTTCAATAGAATTACACGAATGTATTACGGTCGAATGATCCCTTCCACCGAAATGCAATCCAATTGTTTTTAATGAAGACTTAGTTAGTTCTTTAGAAAAGAACATTGCCAATTGCCGCGCCAGTACAATTTCTTTCTTACGAGTTTTATCTCTTAGTTTATTTTCGTCTATACTTAATGCCGAGCAAACTGTTTTGGTAATATTATCTATTGAGACGTTTATCTTTCTATCAGTTGCAATTTCTTTAACAGTTCTTTTCGCCAAATCAAGGTTTATGTCTTTTGAGTTTAGAGAAGAATTTGCAAGAAGCTTAATCAAGCAGCCCTCAAGTTCTCTTATGTTAGAAGTAATGCTACTGGCAATATATTCAAGAATCTCATCTGAAACCAGCAGTCCATAATCTTCGGACTTTTTCTTTAAGATTGCTATTCTAGTTTCAAGGTCTGGAGATTGAATGTCGGCGGATAATCCCCATTGAAATCTGGAAATTAATCGCTCATCCAAACCCTTCAAATCTTTTGGGGGCTTATCGCTTGATAGAACAATTTGTTTACGTGCTTGATGCAGAGTGTTAAAAATGTGGAAGAATAAATCCTGAGTTTTTTCCTTACCGATTAAAAATTGAATGTCATCAATTATAAGCACGTCCATGCTTCTGTAGAAGCTGGAAAATTCATTCACCTTATCGGATTTAATAGACTCTACAAATTGTACAGTGAAAATATCTGACGGAAGGTAAATAATTCTCTTATCAGAATAATTCTCAAGAATTTTATTTCCTATCGCTTGCATAAGATGGGTCTTTCCAAGCCCAACACCTCCATACAAAAACAAAGGGTTAAACGAAGTGCCCCCGGGATTTTCGCTGATTGCCGTTGCCGCTGCTCTTGCCAACTGGTTATTTTCGCCTTTGATAAAATTATCAAAAGTATATCTGGGATTTAAGAAAGCATTAGATTCTTGTTTTGGTGGTATCGCTTTTGTTTTCTCAATAATCTGTGGAATAATTTCTTTGTCAGGTTCAATCAGTTCTGCGTCCTCAGAAATTATGTAAGTAAGAGAGATTTGTTCACCAAGTACATTCTGAATGGTTTTGCTAATTAAGTTTTTGTAATGTTCGTCTATCCATTCCCAGAAAAATTGACTTGGCAGTTGAACTTTTATATTAGAATTGCTTATTTCCAATGGCTTAATGGGAAGAAACCATGTATTGAATGTCATCTGTGTAACGTTACTTTTGATCTCCCTTAAGAAATCGGTCCATATTTCTGTAAGATTTATAGGGGGTGCTTTAGAAATCAATCCGATGTTAAGCATGCTTGAATTATCCACAAAAAGAAATTTTATAAACCATTAGAATTTAAGAGGTTTCATCCCAAATAAGTGACCAATAAAAGATATTGTCAACAAGTTATTAACATCAAACTGAAGCCACAACAAACTATAGTCAAACAACTTGCGGGATGCTTTAAATTAATTTACACACAAAAAATTGTTATGATAAGACGCGGCCCCCGCGTAATTTTTGTGAAACGTTTCCACAACAAAAAGTTATCAACAAACAACTAACATTAATTTGGGTGACCCTCTGACTGAAAAAATATGAACTAATGTCTATCAAAGCAAATTAATTTTTAAAGAAAAATATTTTTTATTATCACCAAATAACTAGCCAAGATTATATTCTTGTTTGTTTGGGCTTCTGTGTATATTTTTGAACTCTTTTTAATAGGAAATAGGAATAAATGAAAAGAACATATCAACCAAGTAATCGGAAGAGAAAGAACACGCATGGTTTTAGGGAAAGAATGAAAACCAAAAACGGAAGAGCTGTGTTAGCAAGAAGACGAACCAAGGGACGAAAGAAATTAACAGTAAGTGATGATTAGTAAAACTTGAAAAAATATGGCCTTTTTGCCTTTGAAAAAATTAAAGGCAGAAAAGATTTTGAAAATATTTTTACTGGGGGCGAAACAACATATTCATCAGACAATAAAATTAGAGCCAATTACAAATTGACCCCTGCCCGGAGTTACTCCGGTGTGAGGTTTGCTGTTGCTGTCGGTAAAAAACTTGGAAATGCAATTTGGAGAAATAGAATTAAGCGTTTAATAAGAGAAGCGTATAGATCAAACAAACTCGGGCTCCTAGAAAAATGTAAAGTTAAAAATGCTCTTCTTGAAATTATCTTTTCACCACAGGCACTTAATCAAATTAATAATAGACGTATTGGGCTTAGCGAAATAGAGTCCCAGATAAAAGAAATTATTACTAAGCTAAAAGAAAAATTATAAATGAGAAATGTTTTTGTCCTCTTAATAAAGGGCTACAAAAAAGTTATTTCTCCCTTGTTGCTGCCATCTTGCCGTTTTTATCCAACGTGTTCTGAGTACTCAATTCAGGCTTTGGAAAAATATGGAATTGTAAAGGGCGGAGCTAAATCAATTTGGCGAATTATAAGATGTAACCCGTTTAACAAGGGCGGTTACGACCCAATAGAATAATGGAACATTAATATGGATCGAAATACAATAATAGCGTTTGTTCTTATCAGCGCTATTCTGATAGTCTGGTTATTTATAAGTTCTCCTCAGCCGCCAGCTCCAACAGAAAGAGCTGCCGATTCCACCCTCGTTTCAAAAGATCTTGCTAATGAGAAGATTCAAGAAACAAAACAAAAGTCCGACTTGAATACCAAGCCAAGCGATCTAAAGCAAGCCCCTGATAGTTTGAAATTTGGGACGTTCTTTAATGCGCCTCGCGGCGAAGAAAAAATTATTACAGTAGAAAATGACTTAGTAAAAATGGAACTTTCAACACGCGGCGGGAACATTAAAAAATACTACTTAAAGAAATTTAAGAATTGGTATTCGATCGATGTAGATAAAGAAAAGAATTTTTATTACGAACGCGTTCAGCTTATAAACTATTCTAAAGGCGGAGATTATAACCTTTCTTTTGTTACTTCTGATGGAAAAGCAATTAACACCGGTAATCTTGATTTTGCATTTTCGGGAAACAAAAATTATTACAACCTGTCTAAGAACGATTCAATCACGCTGTCATTTTCCCTAAATGTTGATAAGGACAAAAAGATTATAAAACGGTTCACCGCTTATGGCGACAGGTATGTTCTGAATACGGATGTGGAACTTGACGAAATGGAAAGCGTAATCAGCAATGGGGAAATTGATCTTGTTTGGAATAATGGGATCCGGTTTGTTGAGGAAAATACGGTTGACGAAGCCACATATTCTAATGCAAGCATTTTTTATGGTGATGAACAAGTTATTGTCGATGCTTCATCCGCAGGAGAAGTGGTTGAGAAAGATTTTACAGGAAGGATTGATTGGATTGCGGTTAGAAACAAATATTTTACAGCAATAATTTCTCCGAAAAATCCGAACAATATAGATGGTGGTTATATTAAAGGCGAGCATGTTTCCTTAAATAATCAAGGAATTAAGGAGATCTACACCACGAGGCTTATTATTCCGCTTAGGAATCCTAACTCTGAAAAACACGAATTCTCTCTTTACATTGGACCGGTTGATTATGATATATTGAAAAAAGAAGGAAACAATTTAGAAAAGATAGTTGACTTCGGAAGCTTCTTCGGACTTAAATTTATAGTTAGACCGATTGCTGAATACATACTTCTTCCACTCTTTAACTTTTTAAATATTTTTATTCCAAACTATGGTTTTGTAATAATCGTTTTTTCCTTGATAATAAAAATTGTTCTTTATCCTTTGACTAAAAGCAGCTTGTACTCAATGAAGAAGATGCAGCTTTTGCAGCCAAAGATCACAGAGATAAAAGAAAAATTTAAAGATGATGCGCAGAAGATGAACAAAGAGACGATGAAACTTTACTCGACATATGGAGTAAATCCAGCAGGCGGATGTTTACCACTAATTCTGCAGATGCCAATTTTCGTAGCTATGTGGGGATTGTTTCAAGTTGCAATTGAATTACGGCAGCAGCCATTTTTGTGGTGGATTAAAGATTTATCGCGTCCCGATATTATTGCAAGTTTACCGCTAAAAATTCCGCTCTTCGGAATTGATAAGATAAGCGGGCTTGCACTTCTAATGGGCATAACAACATTTGTTCAGCAGAAAATGACGGTGAAGGATCCGAAACAGCAAAGCCTTGTTTACATTATGCCGGTAATGTTAACGTTAATGTTTATGAGTTTTCCGTCCGGACTTAACCTTTATTACTTTATGTTCAACCTGTTTTCCATCCTTCAACAATTTTATGTGAATAAAAAACACGATAATGTTGTTTTAGAACCTGTTGCACAAAAGCCGGGAAAAAAGAAGGGTTTCATGGAACGTCTGATGGAAACTGCAGAACAAAGCGCTAAGTCACAACAACAAAAGAGAAAAAAGTAAGAAGCACACCAACTGTTTGTAAATACTTTAGAATTCAATATTATTCTGAAGCACAAATACTTTTTTGTTAAATGCATATTTTTAAAGAAACATCATTTTTTTTCTTTACTTTCTTCCTATCAATTTCATTTGCCCAGCAGACAGAAATTATAAAGATAGAAACAACCAAAAGGCAATTACCGTTTGGGCTTTCTGAAATTATTTCAAAAGAAAATCCTACCATAGCTCTTGCACTCAGCGGAGGCGGCGCCAAGGGCTTGGCGCAAATTGGAGCACTTAAAGCACTTGAAGAAGGCGGAATTTCCGTTGACTTAATTGTCGGAACCAGCATGGGAAGTATAATTGGCGGGCTTTACGCTGCCGGGTATTCTATCACAGAGATGGACTCCATTGCAAAAAAAATTGACTGGGCGTCGCTTATTTCTTTAGACAGAAAAACAAACAGACGCGATTTGTTTGTTGATCAAAAAATTACAGAAGATAAGGCGGTTCTTAGTTTACGTTTGCATGGACTGAAACCAATCATTCCCACATCAATAAACGATGGACAAAGATTATCAAACCAACTCAACCTGCTTATACTGCAAGCTCCAATTCACATAAAAGAAAATTTTGACAACCTTCTATATAAATTCAGGGCAGTATGTACAGATTTGGTTACCGGAGAAAAGGTGGTGCTTAGCCGGGGTTCTCTTAGTTTAGCAATGAGAGCAAGCTCAAGCGTCTCTTTTCTTCTATCACCCACAAAATACGATTCACTGATTTTGGTTGACGGCGGATTAGTTGCAAACATTCCTGTAAAAACAGCTTTTGAGCAGGGCGGAGAATTTGTTATTGCGGTGAATACCACAAGCGCGCTTCATCCCGAAGAAGAGCTTATTTATCCATGGATAGTTGCCGATCAGGTTGTCAGCATTCCGATGAAGCTGCTTAATGAGTCCCAATTAGGTTTAGCAGATTTTGTGATTCAACCAAATTTGCAAAATTTGGCGGCAGATGATTTTACAGACATAGATTCAGTCATTACATTTGGATACGAAACAACCCGGACATTAGTAGAAAAAATAAAAATTAAGCTAGACTCCTTAACCAAATCAAGATATGATAAAAACAATAAATTCTTTAGTAAGGCGATTATAAATAGTGTAAACGTTCCCGAATTTTCAATTGCGCTTGCCCGCTACTCAAATCAGCAAGACTCGCTTTCTAAAGCAAATATTAAGCGAGCGTTAAATGATGTTTTTAACACCGGAGAATATGAAAAATTAGAAGCACGGGTTGATATAAAAAATAATTTATATTCGATTGAAGTTGTCGGCGAGAAAAAACCCACAATCAAATCTTTCTCTATTACCGGAATTGAAATTCTTGCAAGAGCTCAAACCGATTCGATCATAACATGCCTGTTAAACAAACCGTATATCGAGAGGAAAGTGGTCGCTGCCATTACAGACATTCTTAAGCTTTACAGATCACGCGGTTATTCTTTAGCTGACCTGACCAGCATTTCGTTCAATCGAGATACCGGAAATCTTGCAGTGGTTTTTGATGAAGGCAGGATATCAAAAATTACTTTAGAGGGAAACAACAGAACATCTGAAACAATAATTACAAGAGAATTCCCTGTAAAAGAAGGCGATTATTTTCTTTACCAAAATATCGAAGATGGTTTAACCAACCTGAGAAGCACAAATCTTTTTAATGATGTTATTTTCACTGTCGTAAAAGAAGGAAATGAAAATGTTGTTTTTCTCAAAGTCTCCGAGAAGGTTTCTGGAATTGCAAGGCTGGGATTTAGGGCCGACAGCGAAAACAAAACACAGCTCAGCTTAGATATTCGTGATGAAAATTTATTTGGCAGCGGTACCGAAATTGGTGTGTTGCTATTTGGAGGAGCAAGAAACCTGGGGTATATTTTTGAACTTAAGGCAAATCGTATTTGGAATACTTACTTAACATATAAGGTCAACGCATACTATCAATTTGATGATGCCTTTCTTTATGCAGACGATCTATCAACATCAGAAAACCGATTTTCACGTTCTGCGCTTGGCGAGTACCGCCAAATTTATTATGGTGCCTCTCTTTCCGTTGGAACGCAGGTAGAAAAATTTGGGAATCTGATTTTCAAGGGAAAGTATCAGTTCGACCAGATTAAGAACAAAACTGGTCCAACCGCATTGCCATACAAAACCAAGATAGTCAGCTTGAAAATCAGCACCACAATAGATACGCAGGATAAGTATCCTTATCCCAAAAGCGGATTCCTCTTTTCCGGCTTTTATGAAACGGCGCAAACAATTCTTGGAGGTGACATCGGTTTCACAAATCTGTTTTTTGATTATAAAAATTATTTAACATTTTCAAAGGATCATACAATTTCTCCGAGGATTTCTCTTGGCTTCGGAGACAAAACATTGCCTCTTAGTCAGCACTACTCACTTGGCGGGCAGTATTCTTTTTTTGGTATGAGAGAAGATGAATTCAGAGGAAGACAATTATTTTTAGCTTCGCTTGAATATAGATACAACCTGCCAATTGATTTGTTCTTTGATACATATATTTTACTTAGATATGATTTAGGGTCTATTTGGCTTGTTCAAGATGCTATTCGTTTTAAAGATCTACGACATGGAATTGGGACATCTATTTCATTAGACACACCAATTGGTCCCGCTGACTTTGCTGTTGGAAGAAGCTTCCTCTTTAAAAAAAATTTGCCAGGCAATCCAATCAGTTGGGGAGAGGTTATCTTTTACTTTTCGATTGGCTATTATTTTTAAGACACACCCCTC
>DAIMIJ010000024.1:0-15253 GCA_036722835.1 Ignavibacteriaceae bacterium
TGAACTGTTTTTCTGTTTGTTCTTTTTGCCATCCACATAATTGCAAAAGCCATAACCGCGGCAAAACCATTGTAAACCGCCATTAAAACTCCTACCCAATTTGCGCCTTGATTATAAAGTTCCGAACTTGGATCGGTTGCACTGTAAATGTGATGTGTAACTGCTGGAGTTGTGTAAATCCACATGGCAAACAAGGCAAACCATGAGAAGAATTGTACAACTGCAAGCTGTTTCATCGTCTTCGGCATTTTGTAAAGATCATTTAGAATTGAGACTAATCCGCCTGAGGTTTTATTTTGATTTGTGAAAAACCCAGCAAGCAATTGCAGTAATCCGAAAATGATTGATCCGATGAACAGAACATAAAGTCCATAATCATTTTCATGAAGGATAAAATGAAGAATTGCCAAACCAAAAAGTCCAACCAAAATCCAAATCACTCCATTTTTGTTAAACTTAGTTGCCGAAATAGTTTCAGAAGATCTCGATGATGATTCCGAGTGAACCGAATTTTTATCTGACTCAGAAAATTTTTTTAATTCTTCGGGTGAATATTCTTTTGTGGAGAAAACCGTGTAAAGAACTGCCAGCAGAAAAACGAATCCACCAATGTAAAAGGAAAATTTAACTGAATCGGGAATTTCTCCTGCTCCTGCGGTGTTAGAAATACCAAACCAGTTAGTCATCATGTATGGTAATGCAGATGCTACTATTGCTCCTATTCCAATAAAAAAGCTTTGCATTGAAAAACCAATTGTCCTCTGTTCGGATGGAAGCATATCACCGACAAACGCACGAAATGGCTCCATAGAAATATTTATTGATGCATCCATTATCCATAGCATTCCGGCGGCAACCCAAAGTGCTGGCGAATTCGGCATGAAGATAATTGCAGTAGAAGCAAGAATTGCTCCGACCAAAAAGAATGGTCTTCTTCGGCCGAGTCTGTTCCATGTTTTATCGCTCATGTGTCCAATAATTGGCTGGATAATTAAACCTGTTACTGGAGCGGCTATCCACAAAATGGGGATGTCTTCTATTTTGGCTCCAAGTGTTTCAAATATGCGGCTGACATTTGCGTTTTGAAGTGCGAAGCCGAATTGAATGCCGAGGAATCCGAAGCTCATATTCCATATTTGCCAGAAGGATAGACGAGGTTTTTGCATGTAGAATTTCCTATTTTAAAATAGATTCGTTGAATATTTTTGTAAAGATAAAATAAATCGGTGAGAAACTCCTCATAGTTTAACAAAACGATATCCAGTTGGTAAAGTAACAGTTCACTCTTACGGAGTTTTGTTTCGTACAAGTGATATGTTTCTTAAAAACAGATAGCTCTTTCGGAGCTGAATAAAACGGAATTAGCTTTTAACTCCTCTAGGAGTTATATGTTTGTAGAATTAAGAATGTCCATAGTAAAATCAGAACTCCAGAGGAGTTCAATGTTAAAAGGCGTTAAATAAAGTTTTCAATTTAATGAGTTCAAATAACACCCATAGAGACATAACGGCGCAGAGGAAGAAAGAACATTTGGAATTGTGCCTGACCAATGAGGTTCAATTCAAATCCAAAACAAATGGATTTGAGAAGTATGATTTTATTCATTCAGCAATTACAGAAGTTGAAATTGATAAGATTAACTTTGAAACAATGCTTTTCAAGAAAAAAATAAGGTATCCGTTTCTTATTTCATGTATGACGGGTGGAACAGGTGAATCTGAAAAAATTAATGAGAGACTAGCTATAGCTGCACAAGATTTGAACATTGCAATTGGTATAGGAAGCCAAAGGCAAGCGTTAGAAAATCAGAATTACATTAATTCGTATAAGGCAGTCAGAAAAAATGCTCCAACAGTTCCTATCTTTGGCAATATTGGGGCTGCTCAAGTTGTTAAACTGAAAAATATGGATTCAATGCAACTTCTAGTTGAACAAATCGAAGCAGATGCAATGGTTGTACATCTAAATCCACTTCAAGAATTGTTACAAAAAGAAGGTGAACCCAATTTCAAAGGATTGCCTGCTAAAATTAAAAAGCTGGTAAAAGTATTAGATGTTCCGATCATTGTTAAGGAAGTTGGTTCAGGAATTTCAGGAGAAGCTGCAAAAAAATTGCTTGAAATCGGAGTGAAAGGAATTGATGTTGCAGGTGCAGGAGGAACAAGCTGGGCTGGTGTAGAAATGCTTCGAAATAAAAGTCAAAAGGAAATAGAATTGTGGGATTGGGGAATTCCAACTTCGCATTGCTTAAGAGAAGTTAATAAGTTGAAAAAATCATTTAAATTTGTTTTAATTGGTTCAGGTGGGATTAATTCCCCGATGGATACGGTAAAAGCATTGGCATTAGGGGCTGACGTTGTTGCATCTGCAAGGATAATACTACAAACTCTAGACAAAAGTGGAATAGAAGGTGTAAAAGATTTAATTACAAGCTGGTTTGATTTTGTAAAATCAGTTATGTTTCTTACAGGCTCAAAATCACTTTCAGATTTACGAAAAAATAAACTCATTTTGAAAGAAAAATTGTATTGAATCAAAAAACGTTTAAAAGTTTTCGCTCTCTTTACAGCAAACAAAGAAAAATTGTTGAGCTGAGAATAAAAAAAGTATTTGCCAAACGAGAACCGCGATCTTTGTACGAACCATCAGCATATCTCTTAGAAAGCGGTGGTAAAAGATTGAGGCCATTGCTTGTACTTTTATCTGTAAAAGCAGTTGAGGCAAAATTTTCTCAAGCATACAATGCGGCAGTTGCAGTTGAGCTTCTACATAATTTTACACTTGTTCATGACGACATTATGGACAACGCGGATAAGAGACGCGGAAGATCAACTCTGCATAAAAAATATGATGTCAACACTGCAATTCTTGCTGGTGACAGCTTGCTCTCAATCGCCTATGAATATTTGCTGAAAGATTGTAACGGAAATGCGAAAAATATTCTTACTTCGTTCACAAAAGGATTGGTTGAGGTTTGCGAAGGGCAAAGTTTAGATAAAGAATTTGAATTGCGAAACAATGTGTCATTGAATGAATACGTGGAAATGATTAGAAAGAAAACCGCAGCAATGGCTGAAATGTGCTGTTCGATCGGTGCACAAATCGGCGGCGGAACGAAAACCGAAATAAATGCTTTGGAAACTTATGGACGGAACATCGGTATTGCATTTCAAATCCAGGATGATCTTTTAGATATTATTGCTGACGAAGCAGAATTTGGAAAAGTTGTCGGCGGAGATTTAATTGAAGGTAAAAAGACATTTTTATTTATTAAAGCTTTCGAGAAAGCAAAAGGCGAAGATAAAAAAGCTCTGTTTGAAATGATTCTGAACAAAGGGATAAAAAGACATCAGGTCGATCAGTACAAAGAAATTTACACAAGACTTGGTATTTTAGACGAAGCAAAAAAATCTATTTTTCATTATTCAGATATTGCTGTCAGCTCACTAAATAAATTATCAAAAAATGAAGATAAAGAAATTTTTAAGTGGATTGCTTTCTCATTGATTGAGAGAATTAAATAAGAATGATTGAAGAAAAAATTACGATACTAAATAAAGCGGGAATGCACACAAGACCCGCCGCTACAATTGTAAAATTAGCTGCTAAATATAAGTGTGAGTTTTTTATTTATAAGGATGGAATGAACATCAACGGAAAAAGCATTATTGGCGTAATGACACTCGCCGCAGAAATGGGTTCTGAAGTTACTCTCACTTTTGAAGGTGAAGATGAAAAAGAAGCCGCCGCAGAAATAGTAGATTATTTTAAAAGAGGATTTGACGAATTGTGAAAACCTTTAGACAAATATTTAAAGAGGCAGAAAATAAAATTCCAGGAATTGCAGCCGCTCCGGGAATAGTGATTGCAAAAACTTATTTGTTCACCAAAGAAGCAATCGAAATAAGTGAAGGTGAGATATTTGAGGTCGAGGTGGCGAAAGCTAACCTCGATGAAGCACTGAGAAAATCTAAAAAGGAATTGAATAAAGTCCTCAATATCGCACGTGAAAAAATGAGTGGGACAAGGGCAGCAATTTTTGAAGCACAAATGATGATTCTTGATGATCCTGTGCTAATCTTAGAAATTAAAAAGCGGATTGAGAAGGAGAAGAAGCTGCCTGAATTTATTGTGCATGATGAAATCTCAAAATATCAGCAGATGATGATACTTTCACACGAACCTTACATGAAGGAACGGGCTCACGATATAGAAGATATTAAGAATAGAATTATTAGAAATCTCCAGAAAAAAAGATGGCAATCCAAAATTCCTAATGATGCAATTGTAGTAAGCGATACATTAACCCCTGCGGATGCTATTTTACTTTCCCGATGCAATGTAAGAGCATTTGTAACTGATCATGGAGGAGTTACATCTCATGCGGCAATCATATCAAGATCATTAAATATTCCGGCTGTTGTTGGAACACATAACAGCAGCAAGCTGATAAAAGATGGTGAAACGGTCATCATAGACGGATTCCATGGTTATGTTTTTACTGCCCCGACTGAAGAGCAAATACAATTTTATACTTTGAAGCAAGAAAAATTAATTGAGCTTCAAAGAGGGCTTGAAGAGTTAAAAAATCTGCCGGCAAAGACAAAAGATGGTAAGGAAATACATCTTAAAGCGAATGTGGATGTTACTGGTGAAATTGATATTGTAGTAACAAGCGGGGCTAAGGGTATCGGTCTGTATCGAACCGAACAGATTCTAGAGGAATTTGGAGAATTTCCTAATGAAGATGAGCAGACTACAATCTATTCACGGCTTGCATCTAGAATTTATCCCGAGCCTATTACGATTCGTGCATTTGATATTGGAGGTGATAAATTCAAATTTTTAGAATACAGAGAATCAAATCCTTTTTTAGGTCTGAGAGGAATCAGAATCCTTCTTGAAAACGTTACGTTGTTTAAAACGCAGATCAGAGCAGTGCTTCGAGCCAGTCAAAATAAAAATATTCATTTCATGCTGCCGATGATAACTACATTAAAAGAGATTAAACATGCAAAAGAAATTATTGAAGAATGCAAGAAAGAGCTTAGAAAAGAAAAAATAGTTTTTGACTCTCGAATGAAAATCGGAATTATGATTGAAGTTCCCTCAGCAGCAGTAATGGCAAAAGAATTCGCGCAAGAAATTGATTTCATAAGCATCGGCACAAATGATCTCATACAATTTTTAATGGCAGTTGACCGCGGGAATGATTTAGTGGCAGAGCTTTATCAAGAATTTAATCCCGCAGTAATCAGAACAATTTCCCATATAGTTCGTGAAGCAAAAAAAGCACATCGTGAAGTAAGCATTTGCGGTGAAATGGCAGCCGATACCTTGGCTATGCCTCTTTTAGTAGGATTAGGACTCGACTCTCTCAGTATGTCTCCAGCAACTTTACCTTATGCTAAAAGAATTATCAGAGCAATATCATATCAGAAAGCGAAAGAATTGGCTGAAGAGTGCCTCGAATTAGGTTCGGAGAAAGAAGTGACTGATAGAATTGAAAAGTTTTTCAAGGATTATTCAATAATTAGAACCAGGCAAATTATTTAAAAATTCTCCTTAAGGTAAATTTATTATAGTTGATTTATTTATTTCTTCAAATAACTTTCCATTAGCAAAAACTTATCACTTTATTTAATTGGAATAACATTTGTCCGACTCTAAACATTTTACTCTTAATCTTTATCTTCATTTTATATTCCTATTTCTGGTATTGCAGCCATCAGCCGAAGCGCAATTTTATTTTTTTGGAAGAAATAAAGTTCAGTATGAAAAATTTGACTGGAAGGTCCTCAAGACCGAGCATTTTGATATTTACTATTACAATGAAACTGAACAGCTTGCCGAAATCGGTGGGCATATTGCGGAGGAAGCTTACAGTGAACTTAAAGTTAGACTTAATCATATTCTTACACGTCGCGTTCCGCTCATTTTTTATAACACACACATACATTTTCAACAGACAAACACAACTCCCGGGTTTATTCCCGAAGGTGTTGGGGGCTTCTTCGAGTTTATTAAAGGAAGAGTGGTTATTCCATCAACCGGTTCTTTAAATGATTTCAAACATGTTATTCGACATGAACTATCCCATGTATTCATGACAAACAAAGTTTACAGAGTGTTGACAGATCACCGGATTCCAAATGATGCGCTGCCTCCATTATGGTTTGTTGAAGGAATTGCCGAATATTTATCCACAGATGTCGATGATCAAGCTGAAATGGTCATGCGCGATGCAGTTTTGAATAATTATTTTGTTCCATTAGAAAATATATTTCAAATTTATGGATCTTTCTTGATGTACAAGGAAGGGCAAAGTTTTTTAGAATTTGTGGAAGCAAAATACGGTAAAGAAAAAATTCCATTGATGCTTGATAATTTTTGGATGTACACAAATTTTAATAAAGTCATATCATACACTTTAGGAAAATCTATTGAGGAGATAGATTCGGAGTGGCTGCTAAATCTTAAAAAAAAATATTTTCCGCTTGTTGCAGACAAAACACCGATTGAGAATGATGCCAAGAGGATAACTAATTTCGGCTTCAACTTTTCTCCTGTGCCTTATCAAAAGGATGGAGAGAAACTTATTTATTTTATAGGAAACCGCGATGGTTATTCTTCTCTTTACAGAATGAAATATGCTGAGAAAAATTTTGATGACATGGATGATTATGATGATCCTGAACTCGTAATTCGTGGTGAAAAAACTGAAGAGCTAGAGTCATTTCATCTTTTCCAAAATTCAATTGATATTTCAACCGCTGGACAAATTGCATTTGTTACTAAAGCAGGTGGGACTGATGTTCTGCATTTATTTTCTATCAATGAAAATGAAATAGTAAAAACTTTGAGAAGGGAAAACCTGCTTAATATCGTTTCACCAAAATATTCACCTGATGGTAAGAAAGTAGTATTTCAAGCTGTTGATCAAAAAGGATTCAGCGATTTGTTTGTTTATGATGTGACTACAGATTCTTTACTGCGCTTAACAAACGATTATTATGATGATAAAGAACCGATATTTTCTGAGGACGGAACTCGCATAATATTTAGCTCGGATAGAACTTCGGGTATTTACGAAAAGAAGTACAATCTTTTCACAATAGATTTGCAAACTTTCCGTATTAAGTATCTTACATATTTAAATGCAGATTTTCACTCTCCGATTATCTCACCTGATAAAAAATATTTAATGTTTACCTGTGATGAAGATGGGGTGAGAAATATTTATTCGATAGAATTGAAAGGGAACGATGCTGTCAGAAGAATTAAGAGAATTTCCAATTTTGTTACAGGTGTATTTAATCCAAGATTTTATGATGATTCAACTCTGGTTTTTTCAGGTTTTGAAAAATTTAGTTTCAACTTGTACAAATTTAACCTTAATGAACCTGGGGAAGAATCATCGATCGCGATGGAGGAAGATTTTCCTTCTAAAGAATCTAAATGGCATGCGGAAAAGATTATTTCTGAAATTGAACGTAAGAATTATAATTACGATAAAGAATATACTTTGGATTATGCGCAAAGCCAGGTTTCAACCGATCCTATTTTTGGTACACGTGGCGGAGCAGTTTTATCCTTAAGCGATCTTTTAGGCGACGATAATTATTTCTTTTTAATTTATAACACTGCAAATGTTCAAAGTGATTTTCTTAAAAGTTTTAACATTGCATTACAAAGAATAAATTTATCTGATCGTTCAAATTATGGATATGGAGTTTTTCATTTCAGCGGGAATAGATATGACATACGCGATACTGATGAATTTTTCTTTGAAAGAAGCTTTGGCGGATTTTTCCTTTTAAATTTTCCTATATCAAAATTTCAAAGATTGGAAACGAGTGTTTCGTTAGTAAATTCAGATAAAGAAGTCATAACCGGAATCATCGAACGGAAAGCATTACTTCTCAGCAATACAATTTCGTGGGTTGTGGATAATTCACTTTGGGGACCATCGGGACCATTGGATGGAATTCGTGCACGGCTGCTACTTGGTTATACCGGCGATATAAAATTCAGTAACGTAAATTACTTCACTGTCATCGCAGATTATAGACAATATTTCCGATTGAGCTTTAGGTCTGCATTAGCATTCAGAAGTGCACTTTTTTACAACCAAGGCAAAGAAGCACGAAGATATTTTATGGGAGGGAGTTGGGATTTGAGAGGTTGGCCTCGCTGGTCAATTCGCGGTGAGAAACTTTGGTTCTCGTCGCTGGAGCTGCGATTTCCTTTAATTGATGAAATCAGAATTAGATTTCCATTTTTTGGTTTAGGATTTTTTGGAATTCGCGGCGCCTTGTTTGCAGATGCCGGCAGCGCATGGGATACTAATTATAGATCTACACTGGGAAGTGTTGGTGGAGGAATTCGTTTTAATCTTTTCGGTGCTCTTGTACTAAGATATGATGTTGGTAAAAAAATAGAAAACAATCTGAAGAATTTTCAGGACGGACTATTTTATCAATTCTTTTTTGGATGGGACTTTTGAGAAGGCTGATTTCATATTTTATTTTTTTACTTTTTATTAATGGTTGTGCATCGTCGCTTATAAAAGTAGATACTTTAAAAGATGAAAGTCCTCGACAGCAATACGGCGGAATATCTAACAGAAGTTTTATTTACAAACCGCCGGTTACAAGTACAGTAACAGAAAAATGGGAAACTGAAATCAATGGTGGATTTTCAAACTCATCGGTAACGATTTATGACAGCGCTGTTTTTATTAATGATTTGTCCGGCAGAATTTATTGCTTCTCACTTGCAACTGGAAAAACTCTCGGACAGTTAAGGTATAAAGGATCAATTTTTACAACTCCGATAATTCAAAAATCTATAATCATTTTTGCTGTGGTAAATGATAAAGAAAATAACTCCACTCTCTATTTTTATGATTATAAAGCCGGTAAAGAATTATCAACTTCCAAGATTGAGGGCAGGGTTACAAATCAAATGTTGAAAATTGATGATGAAATAATTTTACTATCTGAAACAGGGCATCTTTATAAATATGATTATGACGGGAATTTGATCTGGCAGTATGAAACAAAATCATATTGTCACAGTTCGCCTAGTTCTAATAATAAGATAATTGTTTTGGGGAATGATGATGGAGAAATAATAACTGTTGGCAATAGTAACGGCAAACTTATTTACCGTAAAAAAATTGCCGATCCATTTTTCAGCGGAGCGGTTATTTATGATGAAGGAGTTTTCATAGGAAATGATGATGGAAATCTTTATTCCATTGATTTAAATAGCGGTAATGTAAATTGGTTATTTCAAACCGGAGCACAGATTAAAATGGAAACCGTCGTGATTGAAGATGAAATATTTATCGGAAATCTTCGAGGAGAATTTTACAAGCTTTCAAAAGATGGAAAAAAGATTTGGAAGTTAGATACTAAAGGTTTATTAAACGTAACACCTATTTTAACCAATGATTATTTGATATTACCTGATGCAAACAAAAAGGTTTATTTTATATCTCGTGATACAGGTGAGATTATCAATTCGTTGACATTGGATGGGAGAATAAAACTTAGTCCTGTAATTAATAAAAATTTACTATTCATCGGTTATGAAAATGGAAATTTAAAAGCTTATGAATTTATCCAACAATAAACCTTTTTTCTTAATCTTAATCTTTACCTTAATCTTTGCATATGGAAAATCAATTGCACAGACTAGTAACTTACGCACACAGACAAAAATCATGCTTGACTCGATAAATACAGATTCCACTATAGCAATAAAAGAAGTTCTTCTGAACTCCAGTCCTCAAGATGCGTACGTTTTTTGCAGAGACAGCTTAATCGGCAATACTCCATTATTTGTCCAGAGCAGCTTTAGAAATTTAACCCTAAGAAAAAACGGCTATGATGATATTAATATTTTATGGAGCGATATAACGCCAGGTAAAGTAATTTTAATGAATTATAATGGTCAGGAAAAAGAAAAAAGTTTTTTCCAAAAAGATATATTCAAAATATTAACTGCGGGAATTGTTGTTCTTGGTGGAACAACGGCTTATTTCAAGTTAAAAGCTGATAATAAATTTGAGGAATATGAATTTTCTGGCAATAGCAACCTTTTAGATGATACTCGAAAATACGATCTGATCAGCGGAATTACTTTTACTGCATTGCAAATAAATTTTGGATTGCTGCTCTATTATTTCTTGATTGAATAATGTTAACAGTTTTAGAAGCATTAAATAGTGCCTCAAATTATTTGCAAAACAAAGGAATTAAATCCTCACGTTTAAACGCCGAACTTTTACTTTCTCACGTTTTAAATTGCAAGAGATTGGAATTATACCTGTCGTTCGACCGTCCTCTTCAAAAAAGCGAAATTGATTCTTACAGAGAATTGCTCAAAAGGCGAAGTACCTTCGAACCACTGCAATATATCATTGGCAAAGTTGAATTTTATGGACTCGAGTTCGAAGTCAATCAATCCGTATTAATTCCAAGACCGGAAACGGAGCTGCTTGTTGAAGCCGTTATTGAATCGGTTGCGAAAGATGAAAGGATAAATATTCTCGACATTGGATCCGGGAGCGGAAATATATCAATTGCTTTGGCAAAAAATATTCCATCATGTACAGTAGTTGGAATAGATATTAGTGAAGAAGCTATCGAGACTTCAACAAGAAATGCGAAGCTGAATGGAGTCGAGAGTCAATTGATGTTTGTGAAAAAAAATATTCTAAATGGAATAGAAATTAACGAAAACAGTTTTGATGTTGTTGTTTCTAATCCTCCGTATGTTTCAGTTGCTGATTTTGTTAATCTTGATCCTGAACTTCGTTTATATGAGCCACAAATCGCTTTGACAGATGAGAGCGATGGATTAAGCTTTTACAGGAATATTTCTGTCTTATCCAGATCATTACTGAAAAATAATGGTAAACTATTTTTTGAAATTGGTGCCGGCCAATCAGACGCAGTGAAAAAAATATTGATAGATAGCGATTATAAAAACATTGTCATAATAAAAGATTACTCAGACATTGAGCGAGTAATTATTGGAGAGAAAAATTGAAAGCAGTAGTTCAAAGAGTATCGTCTGGCGGCGTTTTGATTAAATCAGAAAATTATGAAAGAGGTATAAAACAAGGATTTGTTATTTTGCTTGGAATTCGAGAAGGTGATACTGAGAATGATTCAATCTTCCTTGCAGATAAATGTGCTAACCTTAGAATTTTTGAAGATCAAAATGAAAAGATGAATTTATCTTTAAAAGATATTAATGGGGAAGTTCTCGTCATTTCTCAATTTACTCTTTATGGTGATACGCAGCATGGAAATCGTCCGAGCTTTACTTTAGCAGCAAAGCCCGATATTGCAATACCACTTTATGAAAAATTTGTAAAACGGATGAAAGAGAATTTAGGGGAGGTAAGAGTTAAAGAGGGAATATTTGGAGAAATGATGGAAGTAAGAATAATTAACGATGGTCCCGTTACGATCATTATTGATTCAAAGCGTCCGGATTAAATTCAAAATTAAAACTAAATAAACGACAGAGTTATTGTGTGAATAACATCCTGATGATCTTCATTGACGGAGTCGGAATTGGAAGAGTTGATTACTCTTTTAATCCGTTCTTCAAATATGGCTTTAAAACATTCGAAAAATTTTTGGGAGGAATACCATCACTACAAAACTCTAAATTGGAAGGTAATAATTGTTTCCTTTTCCCCGTTGATGCATGTCTTGGAATCGAAGGATTACCACAAAGCGGAACCGGGCAGACTTCAATTTTTTGCGGAGTTAATGCTCCTAAAATAATCGGACAGCATTTTGGTCCTTATCCCTACTCGACATTGGTTCCAATCATCAAAGAAAAAAATATATTTAAACATTTTCTTGATAAGAAGCAGTACGTATCATTTGTAAATGCTTATCCCAAAATATTTTTCGATTATATTAACTCAGGTAAGAAGAGATTAAGCGCCACAACGTTAATGTGTCAGCTAAACGGAATGAGACTGAATAAAGCGGCTGATGTTTGGCGAGGCAAAGCATTAACTGCTGAGATAACAAATGAAAGATGGAACCAAAAGCTTGGTTACTCGCTGCCAATAATTTCTCCGGAAAAAGCTGCAAAAAGACTGCTGCGAATATCATCACAAAATGCATTCACTCTTTATGAATATTTTCTAACTGATCATATTGGTCATGGAAGATATGGCGATGAATTTGAACAAATACTAAATAATCTTGATAGGTTTTTATACGGGATATTTGAAAGAATGGATTATAAAAATTCTACTTTAGTTATTTGTTCCGATCACGGAAATCTGGAAGATATATCTATCAAGATGCATACGCTTAATCCTGCTTTAATGATTGCGGCAGGAAAAAATGCCAAGGCAATTTCCCAACAAGTCAATGATCTAACACAAATTAAAGATGCTGTAATCAAACTCTTCAAATGAAGAAATATCCCTTTATCCGATACAGTCTAATATTCATATGTGGAATATTGATAAATAAAATCTTCACTATTAGTTCTAATTATCTTGTTCTTCCTCTGATTCTTTTTTTCTTAATTTCTATATTGAGCTATTTCTATAAGCACAGAAAAATACTTGGAGTAATTTCTGTTATCAGCTTCTATTTATTCTTTTTTGTTCTGGGAAATTATCTTTACACAACGAGAACTGAAAGCAAATCATTTCTTCCCCAGGAAATAAAAACAATTGAAAAGTTGGTTGTGATAGGTTCTGTTCAATCAATTGATTTGCGGAAAGAAAAAGAAATTTCATTTGAAATTAAAACTGATTCAGTCAGAATTGATAATGTATATCAGACAAAAGAGATATTTCTTATCTGCCGGGTGAGAGATAATAACGAGAGCTTGGAAAAACTTTACAATAAATTAGTCCCGGGAAATAAAGTTAGAGTTGAAGGAAGATTTCAAAAGGGCAGGGAAGAGAGAAATCCCGGTGAATTTAATTACGACAATTATCTCCACTCAAAAGGTATAAGCGGGTTACTTTATGTGAATGATGAATATGATGTGAAAATTATTAATTGGGGTTCTAACGTATTTCAGAAAACAATATTTAATGTTCGAAAGATTATCGATTCCAAAATTAATTCTTTACATAATTCACAGACTTCTGCACTTTTGCGCGGGCTTCTGCTTGCCGATAGAAGCAATATTGATTACGAAACTAAAACTGAATTTGTAAACTCTGGAGTAATGCACATACTTGCTGTATCGGGTCTGCATGTTGGCTACATTGCATTAATTTTTGTTGTAATTCTTGGAAGATTCAATATTTTCATAAGATCAATCTTAACAATTGTTGGGCTGATAGCTTTTTTATTATTGACAGGAATGCCTGCATCAGTATTTAGGGCGGTTGTAATGGCGGTCGTAATTATTTTTGCGTACATGACCAATCGGTCTTCAAACATTTTTAATTCGTTGGCAATTGCGGCGTTCATCGTGCTTGCATTGAATCCTCAAGAAATATTTAGCGCCGGATTTCAACTTTCTTTTTTAGCGGTACTCTCGATTGCTGTTATTTATCCAATTATACAGAATTATATAAACTCATTTCATCTCCAGTCTAAAGTTGTAAAATATATTTTACTTTTCATGGGCGTATCTCTAAGCGCTCAAATCGGAACGCTTCCATTGACGATCATGTATTTTGGTAAACTATCATTGGTCTCACTTCTAACGAATTTGCTTGTCATACCTCTTGCAGGAGCTATAGTTGGAATTGCAATTTTTACCTTAACATTAAGTATTATTTTTTCTTCTTTGGCTGTTCTTTTTGCAGACGCAAATGAATTTATTGTATTTATACTTTTTAAAATAGTATCATTTGCCGGCACATATCAGTATTCTTATATCCCAATTAAAAATTTTACGTTGTGTGATTCTGCCATATTTTATACAGCAACTATTCTTATTATTTATGGATTAATGAAATTCAGAAGCACAGCAGGTAAAATAATTTTTATGATTATAGTTATTACGAACGCAGTATTGTTCGGTTCATTTGATAACAAGAACCTTCTGGAAGAAAGTAAATTAAATGTGATGATGATTGATGTGAGTCAAGGTGATGCGGTCCTTATTAAATTTCCAAACGGGCAAACTGCCCTGATAAATGGCGGATATGCTTCATTTTATTTTGACAATGGTGAAAGAATAATAAAACCTTTGCTGAATCATCTTGAAATTGATAAAATTGATTATGCATTTGTGTCGAGCATAACTCAAGAAAGCTTTGGTGGATTTATTTCGCTGATTAGAAGCGGCATTATCAGAAATATTGTTAAGCCATTGTCGGATTCAAGTTCTATGTTTGATGTTAATTTTGAAGAGTTAATAAATGAAAGAAAGATCCCTGTTAAATATTTTAGGAAAAGTGTTTTAGAGATCGGTAAAGTTAAAATTTATTTTTTGAATAATTTTGATTCTACTTATGCTTTGCGAACAAGCAATTATCAAACGGGTGTAATTAAAATTGTTTATGGAAACACAAGCTTTTTGTTTCCTGGGAGCATTGAGAACGAAACGGAATATTTATATTGCGATGAATACAAAGATTTCCTGAAATCGGATGTTCTGAAAGTTTCAAAAAATGGAAGCATAAACAGCTCGTCATTAGAGTTTTTACAGAACGTTCAACCAAAAATAAGTTTGATAAGTGTAGAAAATCAGAATAAATTTACTAATACATCTCCACTTATCTTAGAACGATTGAAAAAAATAGGTTCTCAAGTTTATCGAACAGATGAGGAAGGAGCGGTTCTTCTTCAGTCTGATGGTAATAAAATAAAAAAAGTTAAATGGAAATAAATTCTAAATTAATAAAGGAGTAAACATGGCAAAAAGCCCGCCTGTTGGAATATTGATGGGAAGCAATTCCGATTTTGAGGTAATGAAAGAAGCGTCTGATATCCTAAAGCAATTTGAAATTGAACATGAGATAAAAATCCTCTCGGCACACCGCACACCAAAGCTTGCGGCTGATTATGCTGAAACGGCTCACACAAAAGGAATGAAAGTAATAATAGCCGGAGCAGGAGGTGCTGCACATTTGGCAGGAGTAATCGCAGCTTTGTCGCCGCTGCCAATAATTGGTGTTCCAATTAAATCAAAATCTTTGGAAGGACTTGATTCACTTTTATCAATGGTGCAAATGCCATCCGGAGTTCCGGTCGCAACCGTAGGGATTGATGGCGCAAAGAATGCAGCTTATCTG
>DAIMIJ010000025.1:0-5522 GCA_036722835.1 Ignavibacteriaceae bacterium
CTGATCTTATCTGGGTTTTTAAGGGATAACTAAATAATAACCAGCCCTGAGTTTGCATTGTTGAAGAAATGAGGTGTTATTGAAGGCGATTAGAAGTAAAATTTAATAGGCTAATCCAGACACAAATGGAAGTTTAAGTTTCAGCTTTATATGAACGCAAATAATTATGTTTGAATTACACCTGGATTAAACTTAAGCATATCAGGATTATTATTAGCAACTTCAATGCACATCGAAATGTATTCTCGTGTCAATGCTGGATCAATTATCTCGTCAATCCATAACCTTGCGGCGGCATACAACGGATTATTTTTTTCTTCATAACTTTTGATGATCTCATCTAAGAGTTTTTTCTTATCAGCTTCGCTGAAATGTTTGCCTTCCTTCTCGACTTGCTTTAGTTTTATATCGAGCAGCACGCTGCTTGCTTGAGAAGAACCCATTACCGCAATCTTAGCGTTTGGATATGCAAAAATAAATCTCGGATCGTAAGCTTTACCGCACATCGCATAATTTCCTGCGCCAAAACTGTTACCTACGATTATAGTAATTTTAGGAACAACCGAATTTGCAACAGCATTCACCATCTTTGCTCCATCTTTAATGATTCCACCTTGTTCAGCGCGTGAACCAACCATGAATCCTGTAACATCCTGAAGAAATATCAATGGAATTTTCCTTTGGTTACAATTCATTATAAATCTTGCGGCCTTGTCCGCACTATCTGAATAAATAACTCCGCCTACTTGCATTTCATTCGTTTCAGTTTTTACAACCGATCTTTGATTAGCAACAATTCCAACTGCCCAACCATCAATTCGCGCATAGCATGTTATGATTGTTTTACCGTAGCCGGCTTTATATTCATCTATCAAGGATTCATCTACAATTCTCGAAATCACTTCATACATATCATACTGCTTGATTGTATCCTCAGGGAGGATTCCATAAATTTCTTTGGGAGAATAAATCGGTGGTTTGCTTTTTTCGCGATTAAAACCTGCTGTTGCTCTATCACCAAATTTTCCAGTTAGACTTCGTATTTGGTCAAGACACTCTTCATCATTTTTCATAATATAATCGGTGACACCGGAAATATTTGACTGTACTTTTGCTCCGCCAAGCCGTTCATTATCTATAATTTCCCCAATCGCAGCTTTAACTAAATGCGCACCTGCTAAAAAAACTGAACCCTCGCCTTCAACAATCAATGCTTCGTCAGACATGATGGGAAGATAAGCGCCGCCTGCAACACATGGACCCATAATTGCGGCGATCTGTGGTATTCCCATCGAAGACATTACAGCGTTGTTCCTAAATACTCTACCGAAATGCTCTTTGTCTGGAAAAATTTCATCTTGAAGAGGAAGAAAGACACCGGCACTATCAACTAAATAAATTATCGGGAGCTTATTTTCAATTGCAATTTCTTGAGCGCGTAGATTTTTTTTTGCAGTTATAGGAAACCATGCACCGGCTTTAACTGTCGCATCATTTGCAACGATGACATGATTTTTACCATTTATTTTTCCAATTCCATAAATAGTTCCGGAAGATGGAGCACCTCCATAATCGTCATACATTCCATAAGCGGCAAACAAACTCAATTCATAGAAAGTTTTTTCGTCGTCAATTAATCTTTTTATTCTTTCGCGTGCCGTCAATTTTCCCTTGGCTTTATGCTTCTCAATTGCTTTTTGTCCGCCGCCAAGTTTAATCTTATCTCTCAATGCATTAAGTTTTCGTAAAAGCTCTTTCTGATAATCATCTCGCTTTAGAAATGATTCATTTTCTTGAATTGAACTGCCGATTTTCTTCATTGCAAATAAACTTTTTCTGAAAAAATAAATCTGTTTTGTAAAACTCATCACCCTCTCCTTCCACCTTGGCTTGCCAAGGCGAGACAGGTTGGAGAGGGACGGGTGAGGCTTTTATTTTAAATAATCTCTTGCAATTACAATCCTTTGAATTTCAGAAGTACCTTCACCAATTGTAAGCAGCTTAACATCGCGATAAAATTTTTCAACAGGGTAATCCTTAATAAATCCATAACCGCCAAAAATTTGGACTGCATCATTTGCGCATTTTTCTGCAATTTCACTTGCAAACAATTTTGCCATCGCAGCTTCTTTTGTATTAGGTTTTCCTTGATCTTTCATAACTGCGGCTTTAAATGTCAGCAATCTTGCTGCTTCGATGTTAATTGTCATTTGTGACAGCTTGAATTGTATCGCTTGAAATTCACTTAAGCTTTTCCCGAACTGTTTTCTCTCTTTTGAATATTTTATACATGCATCAAGACAACCCTGAGCTAATCCAACGCTTAGGGCGGCAATAGAAATTCTTCCGCCTTCCAAAATTTTCAGTGCTTGAATAAGTCCCTCTCCCTCATTACCTAAAAGATTTTCAACCGGCACTTCGCAATTATCAAAAATAAGTTGAGTTGTTTCACAGGCTCTCATGCCAAGTTTATTCTCCTTTTTGCCAGCACTAAAACCTTTCATCCCTTTTTCTAGAATGAATGCAGAAATACCTTTCTTTCCTTTTTCTTTATCAGTAATTGCCATAACGACTGCGGTCTCGCCGCTAGCACCATGTGTAATGAATGTTTTACTTCCATTTAAAATATATTTATAACCGACTTTTTGTGCGATTGTTTTTAAGCTTGCAGCATCACTTCCGGAGGAAGATTCTGTTAATCCCCATGCACCAATTTTTTTGCCTGAAGTTAAATCAGGTAAATACTTTTTTTTCTGATCAGTATTTGCGAATTGATTAATGTGGTTTGTACAAAGTCCATTATGTGCAGCGACAGAAAGAGAAATGGATGGATCAACTTTAGCTAATTCTTCAATGATCAACGCATACTCAACATACCCTAAACCTGCACCACCAAATTCTTCAGGCACTAAAATTCCGAGGAATCCTAACTCGCCAAGCTGGCGCATGATGTCCATCGGGAATTCCTGTGATTCATCGAACTGCATTATGTGGGGCTTAATGTTTTTTTCTGCGAATTCTCTTATTGTGTTTTTGATTATGGTCTGGTTCTCGGTGAATTCTACTGTGAATGAATTTGAAACTGCTTCCATTAATTTTTCCTATGTATATAAATTTTTATTAGTGAATGTGTTTCTTAAATTTTTCTAATATATTTTCTGCAATATGATACGGAGATAAATTGCCCAATACAACTTTTTCTAAGGATGAATCCAGAGATTCTTCTATCGAAGAATTCCACAATTTTTTCTTTAGCTTATCTTCGACTATTTCTTTAATCCTAATTTTTGCCTGTCTCTGTCTTTTTAGATAAAAGGAATCGGATTTAATTAAGTAATCACGGTGACGATTTATCTCCTCAAAAATATCTTTAATTCCTTTTCCTTCCGATGCAATTGTTTTAATAATGTTAGGCAGCCATGTAGTTTCAGTGTGATCTCTCATCATTAAAATAGTTTTAAGAGCAGTAATTGCCTGCTGTGCGCCAGGGCGATCACTTTTGTTAAGAACAAAAAAATCAGCTATTTCCATCAG
Organism: Ignavibacteriaceae bacterium; assembly: GCA_036722835.1. Classification (GTDB taxonomy): domain Bacteria; phylum Bacteroidota; class Ignavibacteria; order Ignavibacteriales; family Ignavibacteriaceae; genus XYD12-FULL-36-8. The sequence continues at coordinate 3,535 of DAIMIJ010000025.1, forward strand.
TCCGGCTTTCATTGCCTGAACCGAGTCGCCTGATTCGGGAACCAAAACCACAATTGTTGTATCGGCGTTTTGAGCGATATCCAGTTCCGATTGACCGACACCAACAGTTTCCATAATTATAAAATCAAAACCTGATGCATCCAAAATATCTGCAGCATCAACTGCTTTCTTGCTTAACCCGCCTAAGCTTCCGCGAGTTGCCATACTTCTGATAAAAACACCCTCATCATTTCCAATTTCAGTCATACGAACTCTATCACCGAGCAGCGCTCCGCCCGTAAATGGACTTGTGGGATCTACTGCAATAATACCAACTTTAAATTTTTTAGATCGAAGTAATTTTGTGAGTTGATTTGTGATTGTGCTTTTCCCCGCTCCAGGTGGACCTGTAATTCCGATGCGGTATGCTTTGCCGGTTTTATTATAAATTTTTTTTAGAATTTCCGATGCAAACGGATCATCATTTTCGCTTATTGAAATGGATCTTGATATTGATCTTCGATCATTAGTTAATAAACCATTAATTAATTTTTCGCTAACCATTAAGTTCGAAATCAACTAAGAAATTTTTAATTCGCTCTTGAAATAAGTAACCGTCTGAATAAGACCATCGTTAATTCTAGTTTTGGGCCGCCAATTAAATTTTTTAAATATTTTGTCCGAAGTAATTACACTCCGCATTTGTTCGCCGGGAGCTGGCGGTCCATGTTCTTCCTTCTGACCTTTACCAATAATTTTATTTAATGTCTTATAAAGATCGTTTACGTTTGTCTCGATTCCCGTTCCGATATTGTAAGTATCGCAAGACACATCATTAAGAGTAAGTACGTTCGCCTTTACAACATCACCGACAAAAACATAATCACGGGTTTGTTCTCCGCTGCCATTAATTATCGGTTGTTCCTCCTTAAGAAGCTTTGTTGAAAAGATCGCAACAACGCCCGCTTCTCCCATTGCATTTTGTCTAGGTCCGTAAATGTTTGCATAACGAAGAATTGTATATTTTAATTTGTGCTGAGCATAGTAAAAGAATAAATATTTTTCAACAGTCAACTTTGAAATTCCGTAAGGCGATAATGGTTGTGTTGGATGATTCTCATCAGCAGGGAAGTAAGACTGTTCACCATACACTGCGCCTCCGGTAGATGCAAACATGAATTTTTTTACACCGGTTTTTATGCAATTTTGAAGAAGATTAATTGTTCCAAGAATATTTGTAGTTGCATCGAATGAGGGATCAGCAACTGATTTTCTTACATCCATTTGTGCAGCATGATGATTAACTACATCAAACTTTTCTTTCTCAAATAATTCTGAAAGAGATGGATCAATTATATCTTTTTTAATGAATACAGCTTCTGAATTTACATTCTTCTCAAAGCCGGTGGATAAATTATCGAGGATAAAAACTTTATGACCATCAGCTATAAATGCGTCGGCAATTTGTGATGCTATGAATCCAGCCCCGCCGGTCACTAATATTTTCATTAAGATTGCTCCTTGTACAAATTATATTTGTAAATATATGCCATCACTTTTTGAGGAACAAGGAAGTTGATACTCTTGTTGTTGCGAACTCTTTCTCTTATATCAGTTCCATACACTTCAATAAATGGTGTTTCAACAAGCACTGCCTTATCAAAATATTTATTGTGCGGCTGATTGCTCTCCTTCACTTTTCTTCGAAGAACAACAAGCTTAACAAGCTCTAATATTTCATCCGGCTCTTTCCACGTATCGAATGTAATGAGATTATCGTAACCAATTATCAATTCAATATTATCATAAGATGATTTAAGCGATCGAATTGTATCTATTGTGTAAGAGATATTTTTTTTCTTGATCTCCAAATTAGAATAATCAAAAAAAGGAATTCCCTTTACAGCAAGCTTTACCATGTTGATCCTATGCTTTGGCGAAGAAGCTATCCTATTAGTTTTGTGCGGTGAAATGAAACTAGGAATAAAGATTATCTTATCCAATTTTCT
>DAIMIJ010000025.1:5622-15229 GCA_036722835.1 Ignavibacteriaceae bacterium
AATTGAAATTGTTTCTCGAAGTTTGTCAACTTCTGCTGCATAAAAGTTATTATTTATCCCAAAGGAATTTTTTAACTGCATTTTTCTGAATGCCAATCCAATAGCAGACGAAATATATTGTTTGCGAATGGCTTCATCAATCCACCCAAATTTATTTCTTTGTGACGAATTGATAATACTTAAATGTTCAGCAGGTATTAAACCATTCTGGGATTCTTCATACAATTCAGAGAAAATAATTTTTTTCTCACTTGAAATTGATAAATTAAAAACAATTATAAAAATGAAGATTGTTATCACCATAAAAACAAACCCGATCCATGCAGTTGATTCGAAACTTATAAATGAATTCCATGCGGAATGGATAATGATGGCTACTACCAGACCTGTGATGGCACATAAAACTTTCCAAATTCTTTTTTTGAACTTTGCATAACCGAGAAAAGCGCCTAATGTTCCAGTTGCCACACAATGCATTATCGCAGAAAATAATGTTCGCACAATTACTACAAATATCCATGTTCCAACTGAACTGCTGTTTGCTATAAAATACATGAAGTTCTCGGTCATACCAAAACCGAGACCAATAGCACCTCCATAAACAACTCCGTCGGTAATATTGTCAAATTTTCTGTTTTGGACCATCAAAAAAAGAAAGAAACCCTTTGTAATTTCTTCAATAATCGGGGCAGATACACTCGATTTTAAAAATTCTAAATGATTTTCCTCTGAAAACAGAAAAGATATGAACAGATCTAGGATGCTGCCAAATAATAAAGTTAAAATTATTGCTCCAACAGCGCCCCAGAAATAATTAATTAGAATTAGAACTACGGGTTCTCTGTCATACCTATCGAAACGCCAAATAATGAACAAATAACCCAGCATTGGGATGACGGCTGCAATTGCGGATAAGAATAAGATCATTTATCGAAACTTTTACTTTGGAAAGAATAAGCGATTATGTTAATCACAACGAATTCTCGAATATTGTTATCAAATTGTGTAAATAAATTATAATTACTACACCGAAACTTACAATTTTTACACCAACATTTGGTTGATCAAAAGGTTGATTATCAGACTCAGAAACTCTATATTTCCGCACGTTTTTGGAATTTTTGATGTTAATCAAGATAAATAACCTCGCAGAGGGAACTCATCTTTATAAGTTAGATGAGCCGATTGAAAGTTTAGGATTAGAGGAACCATTTGTTGATAAAGTGGAAATTAATTTAAGTCTTCAAAAACTGCATAATCAAATAGTTTTGGAAACTGAATTACAGCTTCATGCTCACTTTGAATGTGATAGGTGTAATTCTGATTTTAATAGTACTTTAGAAACTAAATATCAGATAGTTTATTTGTTCGGCAATAACCCCGATGAGGATGGTGATTCTCTTAATGTAACCTATTTGCCAAGAGAAGCATCGGAAATAGTGTTAGATGATGATATCCGTGATTATGCTTTGCTTGCTATACCAATGAAAAAATTATGTAAGGATGATTGCAAGGGATTGTGCCCCGAATGCGGAAAAAATTTAAATGAAGGCAGCTGCGACTGTAAAAATCATGAGGTTGACCCGAGATGGCTGCCATTACTAGATTTGAAAAATAAAATAATTACTAATTAAACAATAGGAATCAAATGCCAAATCCAAAACGACGAATGTCGAAGAGTAGAACCGCTAAGCGAAGAACTCACTATAAAGCTCATTCTCCAGCTTTAGGAGTATGTGCTAAATGTGGTGAAGTTAAAATGACTCATCGAGCTTGTCCTTCCTGCGGTTACTACAACGAAAAATCGATGTTTATACCCAAAAGCTAAATTCTTTTTCCTCATTAATGGATAATTCTGAGCGTTGTAAAATTATTGTTGATGCAATGGGAGGTGATTACGCACCTCAAAATGCAGTCGTAGGTGCTATTGAAGCTTCTATGGAGAATCCGGGCTTCGATCTTTTTTTAGTTGGAAAAGAAAAAGAAATTTTGAGAGTGATCGCAGATAACAATCTTAGCTTTGATAATTCCAGGATCATTAATGCCGAAGAAATTATAGAGATGGGTGACACTCCAACCGAAGCAATCAAGAAAAAACCAAATTCATCAATTGTTGTTGGTGCCAGATATGTTAAGGAGAAGAAAGCCCATGCTTTCGTAAGTGCCGGAAATACCGGAGCAATGATGGCAGCTTCGACACTTATTATGGGAAGAATTCCAAATGTTGGGCGACCAACTATCGGAGCCGAAATACCAAATATTTATGGAACTTGCTTTTTGTTTGATGTCGGCGCAGGTAAAGATGCAAAACCCAATCATCTTTTTGAGTATGCTGTGATGGGAACTATTTATGCCAAAGAATTAGGCGGTGTAGCGAATCCTAAGGTTGGGATTTTAAGCATGGGTGAAGAGAATAGTAAAGGAAATGAGGTGACAACTGCTGCTTTCAAAATGTTGAAGGATTCAAAGTTAAATTTTATCGGAAATGTTGAAGGAAGAGATATATTAACTGGAAAAGTTGATGTAGTAGTTTGCGATGGGTTCATCGGAAATATTTTATTGAAATTTGGAGAGTCAGTCCCAAAACTTTTAAAGCATTTGCTTAAAAAAACTGCCGACAAAAATTTTATTGATAAAATAAAAATCGGACTACTTAAAGGGACACTAAAAAAAGCTCTTAAAGATTTGGATTACCAGGAACATGGCGGCGTGCCTTTGTTAGGAGTGAATGGAATCAGTATAATTGGGCATGGTTCAAGCACTTCTAAAGCAATTAAGAATATGGTTTTTCGCGCCTATGACATGTATAAGAAAAATTTGAATCAGAAAATTGAAGAATCACTTAAAGAATACGCAAACAAAACAGTTTAAAAAGATTTTAAATGACAAAACATAAAAAATATAATGCGGTCATCACTGGATTGGGGATGTACTTTCCTGAGAAGATTTTAGATAATGCCTACTTTGAAAAAATTGTAGACACGACTGATGAATGGATAAGAACCAGAACAGGAATCATAGAACGGCGAATGCTAGAAAATGGTGCCACAAGTGATCTTGCAACTAAAGCAGCAGAAGATCTATTGCGATCAAAAAATTTATCACCTGAAGAAATTGATGTAATAATTGTTGCAACTGTTACGCCTGATATGTTTTTCCCGGCGACAGCGTGTTTAGTTCAAGATAATATTGGGGCAAAAAATGCATGGGGATTTGATTATTCCGCAGCATGTTCCGGATTTCTTTTTGCTTATCATACTGGCTGTTTAATGATTGAAAGCGGTCGCGCTAAAAAAATTATGGTCATTGGTGCTGATAAAATGACGGCAATAACTGATTATAAAAATCGGAATAATTGTATTTTATTTGGTGATGGTGCGGCGGCAGTTTTGCTGGAACCGACTGAGGATTTGAAGTACGGACTTCAAGATTCTATTCTGCGTATTGATGGTTCTGGCAGGGAAGCTTTGTACATGAAAGGTGGTGGAAGTCTTAATCCGCCGACACATGAAACTGTCGATAAGAATATGCATGTAATTTACCAGGATGGAAAAGCTGTGTTCAAAGTTGCTGTAAAAGGAATGGCGGATGTAGCATATGAAATAATGCAGAAGAATAATTTGAAATCAGAAGACATTGCTTATTTGGTTCCTCATCAGGCAAATTTAAGAATAATTGATGCTACTGCCGAGAGAATGGGAATTTCAAAAGATAAGGTGATGATAAATATTCATAAGTATGGAAATACCACTGCTGCAACAATACCCTCATGTTTGGTAGAGTACTACCGTGACGGTAAACTAAAAAAGGGAGATAAAATAATTTTAGCATCTTTCGGTGCAGGATTCACTTTTGGTTCTTCGTATCTTGTTTGGGCAATAGATTAATTCTAACAAAAATTTAAATCATTTTAAGTTAATTATTTGTGTCGAAGATAGCATTTTTATTTCCCGGACAGGGATCTCAATATGTTGGTATGGCAAAAGATCTTTACGATAATTCGGTTGAAGCAAAAGAAATGATAAAAATAGCAGATGATGCATTAGGAATTAATCTATCTTATATTTTATTTAACGGTCCTGAAGATCAATTGAAGCAGACCGAATTCACTCAACCGGCAATTTTTCTTCACTCGGTGGTTTTAGCTTCATTGATACGGACTTTAACTCCATCAGCCGCTGCAGGTCATTCGTTGGGAGAATATTCAGCATTAGTTGCTGCAGGTTCAATTCAATTTTATGATGCGATTAAACTTGTGAGAGAACGAGGTAGGGCAATGCAGCTTGCAGGAATTGTTAATCAAGGTACTATGGCCGCAATTATTGGTTTATCTAAAGAACTTGTTTCACAATCTTGTATTGAAGCTTCTGCTGAAGGAATAGTTCAACCGGCAAATTTTAATTCGACCGATCAAATTGTAATTTCCGGTTCCATAAGCGGTGTTAGAAAAGCAATGGAACTATGCAAAGTTAAAGGTGCTAAATTAGTTAAGGAACTTGTTGTCAGTGGTGCATTTCATTCACCACTAATGCAAACAGCTAAAGATCAGCTTAAAAAGGAGTTAGATAAGACACCGATGTACGATGCACGTTTTCCAATTTATGCAAATGTTACAGGTTTACCTGCTACCAAGAAAGACGAAATTAAGAATTTATTATTCGAGCAAGTGACAGCTCCGGTAAAGTGGGAAGAAACAATTCAAAACCTAATTGCTGATGGTATTGAAGAATTCTTTGAAATTGGTCCGGGAAAAGTATTACAAGGATTGGTTAAACGAATAAACCCTCAAGTTAAGTGTTCAAGTATTGATAAATATTCAGATGTGGAGAAGTACCTATAATAATGGATAATTTTAAAATGATTAATGGATTGAAGATTGATCCTTTGATTTTCACTTTTAAATTTACCTGCCGCTGTATCGGGGGTGAATGCTGCAATTATGGTGTTTATACAGATTATAAAGAGCATGAAAAAATTTTATCTGTTAAAAATGAAATTATTGCAATGATGGATGAAAGCCAATCTAAAAATGTACATGAATGGTTTGAAGCCCCTGAAAAGGATGATGATTTTGAATCTGGAATCGCCGTAGGGACAAATATCATTAATGATAAATGTACCTTCCTCGATAAAAACGGACTTTGTGCTTTACAAACATTAGGATTATCCAAAGGAATGCATAAATGGGCGTACAAGCCAATATTCTGCGTGCTTTTTCCTTTAACGATTTATCAAGGGGCTTTAACGGTAGATGATGAGCATATTGATAGATTGAATTCGTGTAATCGCTATGCAAGTGAACGGCTGACAATATTCGATTCTTGTAAAGAGGAGTTGAGATATTTTTTAGGTAAGGATGGTTTTGCTGAACTGGAAAAATATCGTGAAGAGTATCTGAACAGCTTAAAATCTAAAGAATTGGTCTAGAATATCATATTTTTAATTCATCAAAAATCTTTTTTAATTAGAAAATAAAGTGGAAAAATAAATCAAGCAGTTGTATATTATTCATTGAAAATTTGGACAGACTTTGAATTACTGACGGAGAGCGATAAATTTAATTATAGGCAATTTTGTAGGTTCTGTGTCATCGATAAGTAATTTAATTATCATATAATCTTAATAAGCAAATGGCAAATAAAAATAAAAGAGCTATAGTTACAGGTGGAAGCAGAGGCATTGGTCGAGCAATAGTAAAGGACTTGGCAGCTCGCAACTGTTCTGGAATTTTATTTTCAGATATTGTATTTATCAATAATAGTCTTGATGAATGTGTTGAAGAGATTCAGAAGGAAGTTGGTAGTTTAGATACAAAGATTTATGGATTTAAAGCCGATGCATCTTCATTTGAAGATGCTCAAGCAACAATTGACGAGGCCATAAAAAATATGGGCGGTGTTGATATTTTAGTGAACAATGCCGGGATTACTCGAGATAATTTATTACTCCGAATGTCTGAAAAAGAATTCGATGACGTGATTAGTATTAATCTAAAAAGCGTATTTAATTATACCAAAGCAGTACTGAGACCAATGATTCAGCAAAAATACGGACGCATAATTAATATTGCCTCTGTGGTAGGATTGATTGGAAATGCCGGTCAGGCTAATTATGCAGCATCAAAAGCAGGAGTTATTGGTTTTACTAAATCAACAGCAAGAGAAGTTGCCTCTCGAGGTATAACTGTTAATGCAGTTGCACCGGGCTTCATAGAAACAAATATGACAGCTAAGCTGAATGATAAACAACGAGAAGCTTTAATGAATAATATTCCATTGAACAGACTTGGATCACCGGAAGATATTGCAAAAGTAGTTGGGTTTTTATCCAGCGATGAAGCTGCTTATATTACAGGACAAGTAATCGCTGTTGACGGCGGAATGACCATGTAATTTTGAATTTTCAATAACTCATTAATCACAAACATAAAAGGAGCAAAAAAAATGGACGTTGAAGCAAAAGTAAAAGAAATCATTATGGATAAATTGGGAGTTGAGGAATCTCAAATCACTCCCGAAGCATCTTTTACAAATGATCTTGGCGCAGATTCTTTGGATATTGTTGAACTTGTAATGGGTTTTGAAAGCGCATTCAATGTTTCAATCCCGGATGAAGATGCTGAGAAAATTACCACAGTTGGTGATGCAATAAAATACCTCAAAGAAAAATTAGGATAATAAACTCTCTCGACTTTAGTATAACTTCATATCTTCAGTATATCGAAGAAGGTAAAGTTTACATAGTGAACTGAAAAGTTGTACCTGGTTTAGATCATCGAAATATGGAAAGAAGGAGAGTAGTTGTAACCGGTTTAGGAGTGTTAACTTCTATTGGTATCGGTGTGGACGATTTTTGGAATGGTCTTCAGCAGGGGAGAAATGGTATTGGACTAATCACCCGTTTCGATACAACTAACTTCGATACAAAGTTTGCCGCAGAAGTAAAAAACTTTAACCCCGATAATTATTTTGATCGCAAAGCTGCAAAGCGTATGGACCTCTTCGTACAGTATGCAATGGCTACTGCTGAAATGGCAACTAAAGATTCTCAATTAAATTTAGATAAGATTGATAAGGAAAAATTTGGGGTAATTTATGGAAGCGGAATTGGAGGTATGACTACCCTTGAACAGCAGCATTGGATTTATTTCGAATCAAAATCTCCTCGAAAACTCAGCCCGTTTTTCGTTACTATGATGATCTCAAACATGGCTGCCGGGCAAATTTCAATTCGATTTGGATTGAAAGGTCCAAATTACGCCACGACTTCTGCATGTGCTACATCTTCTCATGCAATAGCTGATGCATACATGCTGATTCAACGAGGCAGCGCCGATATTATGATTTGTGGCGGTTCGGAAGCATCAATTACCGAAATGGCAATTGGCGGTTTTAATGCAATGAGAGCTTTGTCAACATGGAATGACAGGTATTTAGAAGCGTGCCGTCCTTTTGATAAAGATAGAAGCGGATTTGTCATGGGTGAAGGTGCAGGTACTATCATAATTGAAGAATATCAGCATGCAATTAATCGTGGAGCAAAAATCTATGCAGAGGTCGCGGGAATCGGTTTAACTGCGGATGCCTTTCATATCACTGCTCCTGCACCTAATGGTGAAGGTGCATATAGATCAATGAAAGAAGCTATGCGAGATGCCGGAGTAGAACCTGAAGATGTTGACTATATAAATGCTCATGGTACCTCTACTCCGTTTAATGATGTTAACGAAACGCATGCTATTAAATCGGCTTTTGGAGAACATGCATACAAGTTGGTTATAAATTCAACAAAGTCAATGACAGGTCATCTCCTTGGTGCTGCTGGCGGTGTTGAAGCAGTTGCTACGGTTCTGAGTCTTGTTAATAATAAAGTTCCGCCGACGATTAATCTTACCAACCCGGATCCTGAGTGCGATCTGAATTACAGTGCAAATAAGCTTACCGAAAAAGAAATCAATTGTGCTATCAGCAATACATTCGGATTTGGCGGACACAATGCGTCTATTCTTTTTAAAAAAATTGAGGCCTGAGTGAGCAATTTACTTGGCTGGATATTTGAAAAGCTAAAACAGCGGGAAGTAAAGAAAAAATCCGAATTAATCTCACGAATTTTCAGTTCAAGAAAGCTTGCAGAACTTGAAAAAGTAATCGGCTGCTCGATCAAAAATAAATCTTACTACATCCAGGCATTAACTCACCGTTCTTTTCTTGAACAAAATAATGATTATGATATTTCCAACGAACGCCTTGAATTTTTAGGTGATTCTGTTTTGAGCTTATCCGTTGCTGAATATCTTTTTGATGAATTTCCCGATAAGGATGAGGGATTTCTCACAAAGGTTAGAGCAAAGCTTGTAAACAAGATGACGCTTGCCGAAGCTGCAGAAAACATAAAGCTGGTCAGATTCATACTCGTCAGTAATAATGTTAAAAATACTTTTCTTCCCGGTGCAAAGACTATTTTGTCTGATGGCTTAGAAGCTCTAATTGGAGCAATTTATCTTGATAACGGATTAAAAGAAGCAAGGGAATTTATTGAGCGCATTTTGATAGAACCGAATACTAAGGAAGGTATTTATTTAATTGATGAAAATTTCAAGAGTCAGCTTTTAGAATATTCACAAGCAAACCGGTTAGATAATCCCTCTTACATAGTTGTCAGTGAAGAAGGACCACAGCACAATCGAACGTTCACAATTAAAGTGATGATTGGCGACATTGAATATGGCATTGGCAAAGGTAAGAATAAAAAAAGTGCAGAACAGAATGCGGCTCATTCAGCCCTGGTTAAGATTGACTCCCTTAATAATTAATCTCAAATATCTCGTCGATACAACTTTCCCTTATAAATCAGATTTAAGAAAAAAGTTCGCCTTGACCTTCTAATTTTAATTTCCAACGATCTTCACCGACGTGTTCTGCAATATCTTCTAAAACACTAAGTATAGTTTGATTTTCAGGAGTTGTGCCGTTTTTAAGTAAAGGGATAATGCTCAACACAATATCATCGAAGTGCGAATATTTACCTTCTCTTTCCATTCTTCTTAAATAACTTAATAAATAATATCTGACCCTTAATCTTTCATCGACATGTGTTTTAAACTTAGAATCTTTTTTGATTGTAAATATTTCTGTGTCTTCGCTATAATCAAAGTTATCGAGTAAGAGCGGTGTGAGGTCGGTATATTCTTTTTTAAGTAAATCTAAAAAGCCGAGTTCAAGCCCTTTGATAATTAACTCATCATTTATTTGTTCAAGTGATGCACCATCATGTTTTGCGATTATGCCTTCAATTGTTTGCATAACAATTTCTGCAATGTCCATTCCTAAGTGTGCTTTAAGGATTGCTCTTGGATTTTTAACTTTCCTAAAATTAATTATTAGCTGACCGGATAAAACGGTGAAAGGATGCTGGCGTTTTTTGAAACTTGTCTGTCCATTTTTTTGTGGAACTGCCCCTATGTATTCAAAACCACAACTTTCCGCAGTATCAATAATAAGATGCCAGAACTCAGGATCTTTATGGGCAAACACAAACGACATCCATCTATCGTATTTCAGTACTCGATACATTTCTTTAATACTTCGAGCAATCAAATTATTATAAT
>DAIMIJ010000026.1:0-4398 GCA_036722835.1 Ignavibacteriaceae bacterium
TCTCACTCAAACTCTTCTTAATAATTTTTTCAATTCTGTTTTTGCCTGTGACATAATTTCCTTTGGGTCATATATCTTGGATTTGCTGTTTTTCACAATCCATTTACCATCAATCATTACATACTTTACATCATTACCTGATGCTGAATAGACTAATCTCGAATAAACATTTTCATCCCCATCAAAAACTGATTGTGCTGCGCCATCAAGATTTATTAAAACAAGATCAGCTTTCTTTCCGGCCTCGATACTTCCAATTACATTCTCTAAATGCAAAGCTCTAGCACCTTCAATTGTAGCTAATCTAAAAACTGTTTCAGCTTCCATAGCAGTTGCGCCAAACTTGGGTTTTTGTATGAGTGAAGAAAGCCGCATTTCATTGAAAATACTTAAGTTATTGTTGCAAGGAGCGCCATCTGCTCCAAGCGATACCGAAATTCCTTTCTTTAAAAAAAGAGGAATTGGGGCAAAACCTGAACCTAATTTCAAATTGGCTGATGGACAATGAGCAACTCTAACATTCTTTTTCTTCAGCAAATTTATTTCATTTTTATTTACATGAATGCAATGTGCTAAAATTGAATGACTATCCAATAAGTTTAAGGAATTGAAATACTCAATGTTATTCAGCTTATATTTTTTTCTTACTGCTTTTATCTCATCTGTATTTTCGGAGGAATGCGTATGAAAAACACTTCCTGGAAAATCATTCATCATTTCTTTTACTTCTTGCATAAGTTTTGCCGAAGAAGAAAGAGCAAACCGTGGAGCAAAGCCGTATTTAATTCTGCCGCCTGCTTCATTGTGAAATGCTTTTGACAACAGGTGGGTCTCTTTAAGTTCAGCACTAGTACTTGACTTAAACTTCGGAAATAAATCATTCAAATCAATCATACATTTACCGGCAATTGCACGAATTCCGGAAGAGATTAACTCATCAAAGATTACCTCTTGATGATTTAATGTCCCCATGTCAAGTATTGTTGTTGTTCCGCTCAAGGTAAGTTCGTTTATTCCCAGTTTAACTGATGCTGAAAGAGAATTTTTATCGTGCGCATTTTCATACGGAAAAATTTTAAGCTGAAGCCAGTCCAGCAGTTCTAAATCATCAGCCATTCCTCTAAATAAAGTTTGGCAAAGATGCACATGTGTTTGAACGAATCCAGGAATGAGTGTGAGATCTTCTGCATGAACTATTTCGCCTTTGAAAGATTTTAATTTTTCTGTAGATATTTTTTGAATGGACTTAATCCTGTCATCTAAAATTTCTATGCAATAGTTGCTTAGAATTCTGCTCTGGCTATCAAGCGTGACTATTCTTTTGGGAATTATTAAAATGTTAGCCATTATTTTTTAGCTTTCTTCTGTTGATAAATTTCATCCATAACATCAAATGCGTAACGAAGATGCGGAATAACGATTGAACCGCCGACGATCAAAGCAATGTTGAAACTTTCCATTAATTCTTCTCAGCTTGCACCTTCTGCAATTGAACGATCGATATGATAGAAAATACAATCATTGCAACGCAAAACCATTGATCCAACTAATCCCATAAGTTCCTTAATTTTTGCCGGTAACGCACCAGAAATGTAAGCTTTATTATCCAATGCAAAAAATTTATTGAAATCTCTAAAACCGGAGTTCAGAATTTTTTCGTTCATGTCTAAACGGTACTTACGAGTATCGGAAGTAGTCTTTTTCATTTAATTTTCTTGAAACTTTTAATTGAATGTAATTATTATTGTATAAAGCTTTATATAAAAATACTAAAAATATTTAGCATTGAAATTTTTGCCTGACCTAATCAATCTAAAATTATCGCGAAATTTTAATAATCGTTCTTTCTCTATTGTATTTGCAGTTCACAACGATACAATTAAAAGGTTAGTAAGATTCTTTGATAATTTTTTCCTTATTTTGGAGTAACTAAAAAAATCTTCTCCCAAAAACAATCAACGGAGATAAAAATGGATCGCCGGGAATTCATTAAAAAAAGTTTGGCGACTGGAATAGTTACCGGTTCAGCAATCACCTTTGGTAATTATTCTCATCTCTTTGCTTACCCTTATAAATCATTGTTCGATAAACCATTTGATTTAGTGGCAATTAAAGGCGGTGAACCCGATGTCATGTTCGACAAGGGTATTCAATCTCTCGGTGGAATGAAAACGTTTATTAAAAAAGGTCAAACAGTCGTAGTTAAACCTAACATTGGCTGGGATGTAAACCCTGAAAGAGCTGGCAACACAAATCCTATTTTAATCAAGAGAATAATTCAGAGTTGTTTTGAAGCAGGTGCAAAATATGTTTATGTGTTCGATCATACATGTGACAATTGGAAAAGATGTTACTCTAATAGCGGAATTGAAAGTGCTGTAAAAGATGCCGGTGGAAAAGTAGTCTCAGGTGAAAGTGAAGGATATTATCATAAGGTAACTGTGAAAAACGGTAAAAAGCTCACTGATGCAAAAGTTCACGAGTTGATTTTAGAATCAGATGTCTTTATCAATGTCCCAATATTAAAACATCACAGCTCGGCAGATGTGACAATCTCAATGAAAAATCTGATGGGAATTGTTTGGGATCGCGGGTATTGGCATCGAACCAATCTCCATCAGTGCATTGCTGATTTCGCAACCTATCGCAAGCCGGATTTAAATATTGTGGATGCTTACTTGGTTATGAAAAGAAATGGACCTCGCGGTATTAGTAAAGATGATGTTCTAACTTTGAAGTCACAAATTATATCATCCGATATTGTTGCTGCAGATGCAGCCGCTGCTAAATTGTTTAATTCTAACCCGGGAGATATTGATTACATCAGAATTGCTAATGAAATGAAAATTGGAAACATGAACCTTGATCAGCTAAATATTAACAGAATAAAACTCTAAGCTTTATGAATTTTCTCTACTTAAAGAGAGCACGAGTTATAATTTCCGTTCTATTTTTCATTCTAACTTCCATTATTTTCTTAAATATTAATGAATGGCTCACGTCCAAAAGCGCAGATATAATTACATACCTTCAATTTGCACCATCACTTGTTAAGTTCTTAAGCGTTGCGGGATTTTCTGCACTCGGATTTATTTTCATTATTGCTATAACCTTTATTTGGGGTAGAGTTTACTGCTCAACAATTTGCCCGCTGGGAACTTTACAAGATATAGTTTCATACATTTCAAGAAAAATATCTAAAAAGAAAAATCACTTTTTACTAAAACCTTATTCTATCATCCGATATTCTGTACTTTCACTTACAATTATTTTTGTGTTTAGCGGAAGCATATTTCTATTAAATCTGCTCGATCCATTTAGCATTTTCGGCAAGATAACTTCAAACGTAGTTCGTCCTGTCATTTTGCATATCTACAATTTTATATCCGGTATTCTCGAAAGCGCTAATCTGTTTTTGTTTTACCCTGTAGAAATAAAAAATACTGATTGGATATCAATTGCATTTGGAATATTCGTACTGTTTACTATTAGCATCCTCGCCTATAGAAGGGGGAGATTATTCTGTAACACTATTTGCCCGGTAGGAACTTTGTTAGGTACATTCTCAAAGTTTTCTATTTACCAAATTACAATTGATGAATCAACCTGTAAAAGCTGCAATCTTTGCGAAAGGGAATGCAAAACCGGATGTATTGATAAAAAGAATAAAGTTATAGACTTCAGCAGGTGTGTAAGCTGCTTTAATTGTTTTAATGCATGTCACTCAGAGGGAATTGTTTATGTGAATACTTTGCAAAAAAATATTTCAAGCTATCAAATTGCATCTGATTACAAAAGACGAGTATTCATAAAATCATTGTTGGTTTATTTTGCGAGCTTATCAGGATTATCAATCGGACAGATTAAAATAATCCCCACAAAAGAAAGCACAGTTCCGGTTTACAAAAAATTTCCAGTTTCTCCGCCTGGCTCGCAAAGCATTGTCCAATTCACAAGCTCATGTACAGCTTGCCATTTGTGTGTCAGCGCTTGCCCGACACAAGTACTTCAGCCATCCTTTTTAGAATACGGCTTTTTAGGAATGCTGCAGCCGCGAATGGATTATCAAACCAGCTTTTGTAATTATGATTGTGTAATCTGCAGCGAAGTCTGTCCTACAGGTGCCATAAAAAATATTTTACCCGAAGCTAAAAAACTAAACCAGCTTGGAAAAGCAGTTTTTGTAAAAGATAATTGCATAGTTTATACTGAAGAAACTGCATGCGGTGCATGTTCAGAACATTGCCCAACCAAAGCAGTAGACATGTTGGAACCTCATAAAAACTTAAAAGCGCCTAAGCTGAATAATAAGATCTGTATTGGCTGTGGTGCTTGTGAATATGCTTGTCCCACTAAACCATACAAAGCAATTTATGTTGAAGGAAACCCAATTCATTT
>DAIMIJ010000026.1:4498-14781 GCA_036722835.1 Ignavibacteriaceae bacterium
CTTGTCCCACTAAACCATACAAAGCAATTTATGTTGAAGGAAACCCAATTCATTTGGTTGCAGAAAAACCTAAAATTGAAAAGTTAGAACAGAAGATAGATTTGAAGGAAGATTTTCCGTTTTAATGAGAGATTAACCCTCGCAAAGGCGAGCAGGCAATCCTTCTAAAAAGGGAAATATTATAAAACGTCTGTTTTGTTATTGAGAATCTCGATTTTTCGTTTGACAATACATTTTATCGAGATGAAGCAATCTTCGATTAATTACTTGAACTAAATTTGAGAATGCTACGCAATGACTTTTTCTAACTTACGCAACAGACCGAAAGGAAAGGGCTTACAACAATTAAGAATAACCTCTACAAATGCAATACCTTCTTAATAAATTTTCCGGTAAGACTTTTTTTGCATTCCGAGATTTGTTCGGGAGTTCCTTCTGCGACAATCCAACCGCCTTTATCACCCCCGCCGGGCCCAAGATCAATTATCCAATCTGCTATCTTAATTACATCGAGGTTATGTTCAACAACCACAACCGTATTCCCCTTCTGAACAAGCTTATCAAGCACTCCGAGTAATATTCTTACATCTTCAAAGTGCAAGCCCGTTGTTGGTTCATCCAAAACATAAAGAGTTTTCCCGGTGCTGACTTTACTCAGTTCGGTTGCAAGCTTAACTCTTTGTGCTTCTCCTCCCGAAAGTGTAGTTGCCTGCTGCCCTAATTTAATATAGCCCAAACCAACATCGTGGATCGCTTTAATTTTCCTTTTTATACGAGGAAGATCTTCAAAATATTCGAGTGCTTCATCTATTCGCATATCCAATACATCGGAAATTGATTTGGTTTTATATAACACTTCAAGAGTTTCGCGGTTGTATCTTTTTCCACGACAAACATCGCAAGTCACATAAACATTTGGCAAAAAATTCATTTCGATTTTACGCAATCCATCTCCACTGCATTCCTCACATCTGCCGCCGGGAACATTGAAGCTGAATCTTCCGGTTGAATATCCTCTCACCTTAGATTCGGGAAGCTGTGAGAATAAATCGCGGATGTGAGTGAAGAGCCCTGTGTATGTTGCCGGGTTTGACCGCGGTGTTCTTCCAATAGGCGACTGATCTATTTCAATTACCTTGTCAATATATTCAAGTCCGTTAATTGATTTGAACGGAAGCGGAACCATCTTGGACTTATAAAGTTTGTTCATTAAAATTTTTACTAACGTTTCATTCACCAGCGATGATTTGCCTGAACCGCTGACTCCAGTGATAAGCGTTAAAGTTCCGAGAGGAATATTCAAATTAATATTTCTGAGATTATTTCCAGATGCTCCGATCAATTCTAAGAAGCTGCCGTTTCCCTTTCTTCTCTCTTTAGGAAGTGGAATCTCATTTTTATTTTTTAGATAGGAAAGAGTTAAAGAATTGAGACCATTCGTTGAAGAAATTAGTTTTTGAGTTTCGCCTGAAATACAAACCTCACCTCCGTGCTCACCTGCACCTGGACCTAAGTCAACCATGTAATCCGAGCTTTCAATGGTTTCCCTATCATGCTCTACAACTATTATTGTATTTCCTAAATCCCTTAAATCTTTTAGAGAATTTATAAGCTTAATATTATCACTTTGATGAAGCCCGATACTCGGTTCATCCAATACATAAAGAACTCCGGCAAGCTGTGAACCTATCTGCGTAGCTAATCTGATTCTCTGCGACTCACCGCCAGAAAGAGTCCTTGCAGATCTATTCAAAGTCAGATAATCCAAACCAACATTAAGTAAAAATTTAATTCGAGAAGTTATTTCTTTAAGAATAGGTTTAGCAATAATGGAATCGCGTCCGCTTAATTTAACTTTCCTAAAAAACTCTTCGCATTGAATAATAGAAAATGAAGTTACTTCACTGATATTTTTTCCTTGAAAGTTAACAGAGAGAGATTCTTTTTTTAAACGTCCACCGCCGCATGTTTGACAAGTAACTGTATTCATGAATGATTCCACCCATTCACGAATATTATTGGAACTGGTGGTTTGATAATAATTTTTGAGATAACCATATAATCCCGAAAAACGATGCAAGTATGTAACTGGCTTACCGCCTCCATAAGAATATGTGAACGCCATTTTTTCTTTACTGCCGTGAAGCAAAAATTCAAGCTGGTGGGGACTTAAATCTTTAAGTTTTGTATCGTAGTTAAATCCTAAAGTCTGAGAAACTGCCGAAAGCTGATTGTAGAACCAAATATTTCTCGGTCTTCCAAGCGGCGCTAATCCTTCTTCATTAATTGTTTTATCCCAGTCTGGAATTATTAAATTTATATCTAACTCTTTCTTTTCACCCAAACCCTGGCAATCTTTACAAGAACCATAGGGTGAATTGAAGGAGAATGAATTTGGAGCAAGTTCCTGATAACTGATTCCGCAATTTATACACGCAAGATGTCTGCTGTAAACATAATCCTGGCTTCCATCATTTATTACAACAATTCCATTTCCATAATTCAAGGCAACATCAACAGATTCCGAAAGCCGGGTTCTTGAAGCAGAACTTACCGATAACCTATCTATTACAATTTCTATATTGTGAATTTTATAGCGGTCAACATGAAAACCTTTTGTAATTTCTTGAATCTCGTTATCAATTCTCACACGTAAAAAACCATCAGATAAAATCTCCTCAAAAAGTTCGCGGTAATGCCCTTTTCTTCCCCTTACGACGGGAGATAAAATCGCAATTTTCTTTCCTGAAAGAATCGTTAGAATTGTTCCGATGATTTGTTCAGAGGATTGTTTTGTAACTGGATTGCTGCAGTTGTAGCATTTCGGAATTCCTAACCGAGCATAAAGCAGGCGAAGGTAATCGTATATTTCTGTAATTGTACCGACTGTCGAACGTGGATTCCCTGATGTGGTTTTTTGTTCAATCGAAATTGCCGGACTTAATCCCTCAATTAAATCAACATCAGGTTTTTCAAGCATATCGAGAAATTGCCTAGCATACGCAGAAAGAGATTCGATATATCTTCTTTGCCCTTCAGCATAAATTGTATCAAAAGCTAAAGAAGATTTACCGGAACCGGACAATCCTGTTATTACAGATAGTGAATCACGTGGAATATCTAGATCAATATTTTTAAGATTATGCTCGCGGGCACCTCTGATTATTATTTTTTCTTTTTCCAAGGTAAACTTATTTTTATTCGAATTGTTATTTTACTGATAGGTATTCTCATAATCAATTTATATTGACGTGCATCATTCACCTTTTTTGCATAATCTAAAGTAATTATATGAAAATTCAATCTTACAAAACTCTTAAAAGCCATAGTGAATATGAGCTGAAAGAAAAAAAATCAATTTTTCTAGCGAACGCATACCCTGTGAATAGTGAAGATGAAGTAAACAACCTTTTGAATAAGTTGAATAAGAAGTATTACGACGCTTCTCATCAGTGTTATGCTTACCGATTATTATCCGGGAAATCAAAATTCTCTGATGCGGGAGAACCTTCCGGCACTGCCGGTATCAGAATATTAAACGCAATTGATCATTATGAAATTCATGATTGCCTATTAGTTGTGATTAGATATTTCGGCGGAACTAAACTGGGAATTGGTCCTCTTGGAAAAGCTTATTACACGGCTGCAGTTAAAGTGCTTGCGAAATCTAACTTGGTCACTAAAAAACCATACCTTAAAGCAGAAATAAAACTGGCAATTTCCTCTTTTGATAAGTTAAATAGAGTTCTTGCTTCCAATCATATAAAAGTCATTGAAAGCGATTATGATGTTGAAACAAGTATAAAATGTCTAATTCCTTTCGATTTGGTTAACGAAATACAAGCAAAAATATCGGAAAAGCTGAAAGGTAAAGTTGTTTTCTCAATAGATGATGAAATAATTTATAAATAAATATTTCAAAATTTCCTAAATATTGCTTGCTAAAATTGTTCGAACTACCGATATTTGATAAAAGCAAACACCAAAATTTAGGAGATTCCCAATATGAAAACAGATGAAATGGAAAAAGACGCCAGCCGTCTTGCGAACTTAACGTTCACATTACTATCAACCTGTCAGCAAAAAGAAAACATTTTCGCCGAACAATATGGACTAACTCAAGCAGAGTTCAGATGTCTAAGGATGCTCGACAAAAAGGAGACTGTAAATAATAAAACAATTGCAAAAAGAATGAACTTAAGTGCTAGCAGATTGACACGTATTATTGATGGTTTAGTTGCAAAAGGTTATACAGAAAGAGAAATCAATCCCTCTGACCGTAGAAATATGGATGTTAATCTTTCGAAAAAAGGAACTCACCTTGTACAAAAGCTGGATCAAGCTTACATAAACATCCATAGAGAACTTTTAGAAAATATTGAAGCAGCTCAGCATAAACCGCTGATTTATGCTATGACAAATCTTTTGGGAGCGATGGAAAAGTGGCTGGCAAAGTAATTCTTATTACTAATCATATTAAGAATTAATTTTTCTTTTCTCGTTTAAGATAATTCAAATAAAGTTTTACTTGTTCGAGATCTGCAAGCAATTCGTTTAAATTGGTTAGCCCAGAGTGAGATCTCACAAAAATTTCTTCTTCAAAATACTTTTTTTGTGATTCATCTGAATTAGATAAGATTTGTCTGATCTGTTCAGTTGCTTTAATCATGTTTACAGAAAAATCTTTCTTAACATGATTGAGACTACTAACTTGCGGATTGTTTTCACCTTCCTGAAGCACACGCATCATCCCAACCAAATATTTTGCAGTGAAGCATACATCACGAAAAATATCCATTTGATTCGAATCAACCGCCGCATCATAAATTACGATCATTTCTGCTTTTCGATTTAAAGAATGCTTAGAAAATTTCTCTACTTCGTTAAAAAAAACTGAGGCGTTATAATTTATTTTATTGTGCATATCCAGTGAGACTAATTAAATCTTAATTCCTAAACCGATTCCATCACCTATTGGCAGAATTGATGTTTTAAGATTTGCCTGCGAAGTAAATAATTTATTGAATTCTCTGATCAGTTTGGTTGAGGTTTTATATTCTTTAGGAATTTCCTTTGAAGCAGCGTATCCATGCCAAAGAAGATTATCAATAAAAATAATACCGTCCTTTTTTAGTAGAATGATACTGTATTCAAAAAGTCTTTTGTAATCTTCCTTATCTGCATCAAGAAAAATCAAATCATATTTTTTGTTCATTGTGGGAAGAAGATTCAACCCGTCACCCGCGATGATTTTGATTTTATCATCATAGCCAGATCTCTTAACAAACTCGACTGCCAATTTAATATTATCCTCACTCTTCTCGATAGTATGAATAAATCCTTTCTTTCGGAGATGTCTTGCCATTCTGATGGATGAATATGCTATGGCAGTCCCGATCTCAAGCACTCTTTTAGGGCGAGTTAAGAGAACAAGCTGTTCAAGAAATAAAGCTGATTCAGGACAAAGAATAGGAATCTTCTTTTCACTTGCAAACTTTTCCATTTCAAGAATGAGTGAATCTTCTTCTCTATTAAATTTTTGCAAGTATTTTTTCTGGGAAGGAAATAAAATTTTACTCATGGTTACTTTTTCATATTATTTTTTATTTGGCTACAAAAGAAATACTAGAATTTTATCGCAGCAGAATCATCTTTTTTCCGAATTCTTGCCCGGCTATTTTTAAGATATACAGATAGACTCCGCTTGCTGCAGTAACACCAGAATCAGTTAAACCATCCCATTGAATAATGTTCCTGTCCTTTTTAGTTAAGCCGTTAAAAAGAGTTTTTATTTTTTGACCGATTGCATCAATGATAACTATTTCAGCGTGTTCGACAGACGACGCTTTAAATTCTATTGTGGTGATATTATTAAATGGATTAGGATAATTCTGACTTAGAATTCCAAAATCGTAAGGGACAGGTACTGACAAGTTGTGATAGATATTCAAATCGCCATATTTGAATTTATACGTTGTATTGTTACCAGGTTCTCTCAATTCATTGCCTAATCTATCTTTGAAAGTAAAATAAAAATCAACCATTTGTCCATCTGGTAATAAAGAAATATCGGTAATGAATTTTAATGTTCCATCGAATGTCATGTCTTTTGATAGATAATCATTTCCATTTGTAGTATAATTAAGCTTCACTCCGCTAACATCAACACCACTATCGTTTAAAAATATTTTGTTTAGCTTGAAGGTATTGTTCTCCACCTGAAAATTTGGAAATGAAATTGCATTGGCAGCAGAAATCAACCCATACCCCCTTTCATTATCTGGCGATGAAGAATTATCTGCAGTCTCCATCAAAATATTCCTCACTTGAGTATTTTTCAGATGAGGATGGGCTGAGAGCAATAAAGACGCAACACCTGCAGCAATTGGCGTTGCTAAGGATGTTCCATTTAAAGTAGTATAAGAATTAAATCTAGATGAAGATGCAGAAAAAACTCCGACACCTTGAGCGACAATTTCGGGTTTTATTCTTCCATCAGAAGAAGGTCCGCGCGAACTAAAATTTGCCAGCACATTGTTTGAAGTTACTGCGCCAACAGCAATTGTATTAAACCCATCTGCAGGAGCAATTAGATAGAACCAAGGATCATCACCTTCATTACCTACAGCCGAAAGTGTTACAATTCCTCGTTGGAATGCCAACTCCGCAGCTTTGGTAACGATCGTGGTGTTTCCATTCATATCAGAATATTTGTACGAATAAACAGAGTCATCAAATTCATTATACCCGAGTGAACTGGTGGTTATATCTACACCAAGCGATTCCATCCAAATCAATGCGGATGCATAATTATCTTCCTCAACTTGTGTTTCGCTTCTCATGTCTTCAGTTTTCGCTAAAATGAACGAAGAATTAAATGCAGCGCCAATCAATACGCTGTCTTTGTAGCCACCAATAACTGAAAATACTGCTGTGCCATGGTTATGTTGGTCGGATCGATCTCCGGACTGATTCGCAGTAATCGAATCTTTGAAAATAAAATCATATTCACCGATAACATTTGCATTAATAAGTGATTCATGTTCTTTCCATTTAAATCCTGTATCAAGAATACCGATAATTATTCCTTCCCCGTTAATTCCTTTTGCATGAACTTGGGGAATATCTGAAATGTTTAGTTGAGTGAATGAAGAACCATATTTTATTTGATCCTGGTTTGATGTTATTTTCCCCAACTGATTAGCGGAGATGATCTCTTCCCGCTTTAAATTAAATACTCTCACCGGTTCGATTTTATCAACAAATGAAAGTGTCCCGATAAAGCTCTTTTGTATATCATTTAGATAGGATGTTACAGCATTGAACCATGTAAGTCTATTCTCAATCTTAATTCCGTGTGAAGTGAGAGCATCAATATAGTTTTGTTGTATTGGAAGATCATCATAATTGATAATATTATCTTCGCCCAAAGTCTTCATTCGCCTTTGAATGCTCCGTTCACTTAGGTTTTCAATGGCTTTTAAATATTCATTACTAAACTTGTTCAGCGTTTCAGTTTTTTGGATTCCCTTATCCTTGAAATAAATGTAATATTTCCCTTGCGGGAAAGAAATTGAAATGAAAGAACAAAAAACAATAGCCCATCCCAACCCTTCCCATAGGGAAGGGCTTTTTATCCAAAATTTTCCTGTCAATATTTTTTTATGAATAAGCTTGGTCATTTTTCTATATTTTATTTACTTCACTCTTCTAAAAATACGATTGAATCTTATTGAACTAAATATCTCAGTAGGATTTGAAAAATCAAATGTGGATTTTACTGACCAATAAATAATTTCAGCACGACCAATAATCGAATCTTCCGTTACAAATCCCCAGTACCTGCTATCCGAGCTTTGATCTCTGTTATCACCTAAAACAAAATAATAATTTTTAGTAAAAATATAATTACGTGAGGGTTTACCATTGATCATTACAACACTGCCTTCTGTGCTTACCACTTTCTTTCCGAATTCACGATTAATAATTGCTTCCCAGTTACTAATATTTTGAGGATTAATTTCAGTCTTCATTCCGATCTTAGGAACGATTATAGGACCGTAATAATCTTTGTTCCAATTTTTTCCACTCGGAAAAATGCGATCATCTGCTTCACCATAATTTTGAGATTTTTCTTTTTTAATAATCGCTTTCGGTGGAATTTCAAATCGTGAATTATTCACAATCACTTCCTTATCAACAATCCAAACATTATCTCCTGGAAGTCCAACTAATCTTTTAACAAGCGTAATATCCTGCGAAGGAAATACTTCATTCTGATTACCTGGAAATTGGAACACGATAACTTCATTTCTTTCTGGTTTTCGAAACGTAATTAATTTTAATCTTGGAATTTTGATTTTCGTAAACGGTAATGCTGATGGTGTTTGGATGGAATAAATAAACTTGTTTACAAGAACAAAGTCACCGGAAAGAATTGTCTCAGCCATCGAGTTAGTAGGAATCTTAAAAGCTTCAATAAAAAATGCTTTTACAAATATTGCGAGGAAAAAGGTGAAGAGAATTATCCAGAGAATCCTAAATATTTTATTTTTCAGTTTTCTATTTCCCCTTTGGAATTCATTGGTTTCATCCATTTTATGAGCTTGTTGAGAAAACAAAACGCTACCCTATTCATCAATCTGTAGCACAGCTAGGAACGCTTCCTGAGGTATTTCAACATTGCCCACCTGCTTCATTCTTTTCTTACCTTCTTTTTGCTTTTCGAGAAGCTTTCTCTTACGGGTAATATCACCGCCATAACATTTTGCCAAAACATTTTTTCTAAGCGCCTTGATTACCGATTTAGAAATTACTTTTGAACCGATGGCTGCTTGAACATTTATTTCAAACATTTGCCGTGGAATTAAATCCTTAAGCTTTGTACAAATTTTTCTTCCCCAGTCGTAAGCTTTATTTTTATGAACGATCATCGAGAGAGCATCAACGGGTTCGCTATTCAGAAGTATATCAAGCTTTGCTAAATCGGATTCTTTATAACCGCTGTATTCATAATCCAACGATGCATATCCTCGCGACATGGATTTAAGTTTATCGTAAAAATCAAAAATTATTTCGGCAAGCGGAAATTCATATTGAAGATCAGCTCGCGTAGGATCAATGTAAGTTGTGTTTTTGTAGATGCCCCGTTTATCCATTGCAAGCTTCATAATGTTACCAACATACTCGCTTGGACAAACGATTTGAGATTTAACATACGGCTCTTCAACACGATCAATATCTCCGACAACAGGCATATCAGCAGGATTATCTACAATTACCTTCTCTCCATTTTTTTTATAAACATGATACTCAACGTTGGGAAGTGTTGTAATGATTGACTGCCCATATTCCCTTAACAATCTTTCCTGTACAATTTCCATATGAAGCATTCCGAGAAATCCGCATCTAAAACCAAATCCTAATGCAACCGAAGTTTCCGGTTGGTAAGCTAAGGCAGAATCATTCAAACGAAATTTTTCAAGTGCATCGCGAAGATTTTCAAACTCATCAGAATCGGTGGGATAAAGTCCGCTGTAAACCATTGGTTTGACTATTTTGTAACCGGGTAACGGCTCACTCGCACCATTTTTTACATGCGTAACAGTGTCGCCGACTTTTGTGTCGTGAACATCTTTACTGCCTGCAATAAGATACCCAACATTGCCGGCAACAAGCTCATTAGTTTTGATTTTGCTCAAACCAAGTACACCAACTTCTTCAGCTTCAAATTCTCCATGAATTACAAAGAATTTTATCTTATCTTTTACTTTAAGAGTACCATTAAAAACACGAATGTAAGCGATCGCTCCACGGTAAGAATCAAAAATAGAATCGAATATCAATGCTTGCAGCGGCGCGGTAGGATCGCCCTTGGGTGGTGGAATTTTTTTTACAACTGTTTCAAGAATTTCATCAATACCAAGCTTGGCTTTTGCACTTGCAAGCAAAATGTCTTTATCCAGGCAACCTATCAAATCAATTATCTGCCCTTTAACTTTTTCAACTTCAGCGCTTGGAAGATCGATTTTATTAATAACGGGAATTATTTCTAATCCGGCATCAATAGCCAAAAAAAGATTACTGATTGTTTGTGCTTCAACACCTTGGGCTGCATCAACAATAAGTAAAGCACCTTCGCAAGCCGCTAATGAACGAGATACCTCGTAGGTAAAATCAACGTGTCCCGGCGTGTCAATCAGGTTTAAGGTGTAAGTGTTTTTATCCTTCGCTTGATAATGCATTTGAATTGCATGGGATTTTATTGTTATCCCGCGTTCTCT
>DAIMIJ010000027.1:0-14501 GCA_036722835.1 Ignavibacteriaceae bacterium
GTTTTACCTTTAATTCTTGCAGCTTTACCAGATAAATTTCTTAAGTAATAAAGTTTTGCTCTTCGTACATTGCCTACACGAATAACTTCAATCTTAGAAATCTTTGGAGAATTGAGCGGGAAGATTCTTTCCACTCCAACTCCGCTCGCAAGTTTTCTAACTGTAAAAGTTTTGTTTAACCCTGCTCCACGAATACTTAGCACATCACCTTCAAAGGGCTGGATTCTTTCCTTGTCACCTTCAATAACTTTAACATGAACTTTTATACGGTCACCCGGACTAAATTTCGGGTAATCGGTTTTTATTTGATCAGGTAATATTTTACTTGTATCTATCATTTTTCTATCCTTTAATTATTTAAATTTTTCCATCTTTCTGTTAGGAGTTTCGATTGTTCTTCTTTCCAATCTTTAATTTGTTTTTCATTTCCCGATAGAAGAACTTCGGGAACTTTCATTCCTTTATATTCAGCAGGACGTGTAAAAGAAGGAGCTTCTATCTTTTCTCCATCCTGAAATGAATCATTTAAAGCTGATTCACTATCATTAAGAACTCCGGGTATCACTCGAACAATCGCATCAATAATTACCAGCGAAGGAAGTTCACCGCCGGTTAAAACAAAATTTCCGAGCGAAATTTCATCTGTAGCAAATTTTTCTCTCACTCTGTCGTCAATATCTTTGTAATGCCCGGCAATTAACAATAAATTATCCTGCAGCGAAAGCTTATTTGCCATTTGCTGATTGAAAATCTTTCCTTTGGGTGTGGTGAAAATAACGTGTTTATATTTTCTCTCACTTTGGAGTTTCTCAATGCATTCAAAGAACGGTTCCGGTTTTAAAATCATTCCTGGTCCGCCGCCAAATGGTTTATCGTCAATCTGTTTATGCTTATCGTGAGCATAATCCCGAACATTATGAATGAAGATTTCAACTTTTCTTTTATCCTGTGCCCGCTTAATTATGCTTGAATTTAAAGGTCCGGCAAAAACAGCGGGAACAGCAGTTAAAATATCAATCCTCATCATCTTCATAAAAATCTTCACCTGATTTTAATATCAAGACTTTATTAAGTGTGTCAATACTCTCAATGAACTCATGGATAGCAGGAATTAATATTTCTTCACCATTCGTTTTTCGAATAACATAAACATCGTTTGAAGTTAAGGAATAAACATCTGTCAATTTTCCAAACTCAACACCGTTGCGAATAACATTACTGCCAATTATATCATGAATAAAATAATGTCCCTTTGGCAGCTTGAGAACATCTTTACTATCTATAAATACTTCTCTGCCTATCAAAACCTCAACAGATTCTTTGTCGTCAAAATTCTTGAACTTAATTAGAATATTTTCTTTTTTTCTCTTTACAGATTGCAGCGAGAACAATTTTTTTTCGCCCCAGAAATCAATATAGACATTTTTGAGCTTAGCAAATCTTTCCGGCGAGTCCGAAAAAGAATCTATCTTTAGAAAACCTTTATCGCCTTCAGCAGAAACAATTTTGGCAACAAGAAAATATTCTATCACTAAAACTAAATTCGTTTCAGACTTAATCTAAAATTTCCAGGACAGCTCTCTTTCCGTGCTTACCTGCAACCGCTGTGAGCAGTATTCTCATTGCTGCCGCTGTTTTACCCTGCTTGCCGATAACTTTCCCCACATCGCTTTGGCTGACCCTAAGGGAAAGTAAAATCCTCTTGTCTTCATCAACTTTTTCATCAATCATCACACCATCAGGATTATCAACAAGCTGTTTTGCGATGTATTCAATGAACTCTTTCATAAGAAGACACCTCCTTAAATCGAGTATGGGCGCATAAGAAATAATGTACAGAAAAATAATCTGCTGAAAATCTCTAATACGATTTACTAAGCAGGTTTTTCTTCAGAAGCAGCACCCTTAACTTCTGCTGTACTTTCAGAAACTGTTTCCTGTTTCTTTTCTTCCGAAGCTTTATCGCCTTTACGTTTTTTCTTTGTTTTAACGGTTTTAGATTTTGCTTCGCGAAGCTTCTGGAAATTCTCTCTCTCTTCTTTGATTTTTTCTTCCGAAGCACCTTTTCTCTTTAGATGTTTTTCAAGAAGAATTCCTTTTTGGCTTAATAAATTCCTTACAGTGTCAGTAGGCTGCGCACCGTTATTTAACCAGTATAACGCTCTATCTTCATTAATCTCTAATGTCGATGGATGAGTTAACGGGTTATAAAGCCCGATAGCTTCAATGAATTTTCCGTCTCTGGGTGAACGAGAATCTGCCGCAACAAGTTTGTAAACGGGCTGTTTCTTTTTACCCATTCTTCTTAATCTTAGCTTAACTGCCAACTTAAATAACCTCCGTATATTTAATCATTTTGATCAATTGAATTTATAATTTTTTAACAATGAGCCGCCAAATCCTTTTTTACTGAATTGGCTCATCATTTTTTGCATTTCACTAAACTGTTTTAATAACCTATTCACTTCTTGAATAGAAGTACCGCTTCCTCTTGCAATTCTCATCCTTCTGCTGCCGTTCAAAATTTTCGGTTTTTTCCTTTCTTGATTTGTCATCGAATTAATAATTGCTTCGGTTTTCACAAGAGCATTGTCATCAACTTTTAAATTTTTTGCTTGAGCGCCAACGCCAGGAATCATTCCAATCAGCGATGACAATGAACCCATTTTCTTTATGGCTTTAATTTGCTTAAGAAAATCCTCAAAATCAAATTCGTTTTTCCTTATTTTCTCTTCAAGCTTGTCCGCTTCAATTTCCTCAAAGTTCTCTTGAACCTTCTCCACCAGTGAAATTACATCTCCTTTACCTAAAATTCGCGATGCTAAACGCTCAGGATAAAAAGTTTCAAGCTGGCTCAATTTTTCGCCACTACTAATAAATTTGATAGGTTTTCCTACAACTGATCTAATCGAAAGAGCGGCTCCGCCTCTTGCATCACCATCAAGTTTAGTTAGAACTATTCCATCAAAGTTTAATCTTTCATTAAAAATTTTTGCCGAGTTCACGGCATCCTGTCCGGTCATAGCATCAACAACAAATAAAGTTTCTGTTGGCAATACTAAATTTTTGATGTGCTCAATCTCCGCCATCATATCTTCATCAACGTGAAGTCTGCCGGCAGTATCTATGATGACCGTGTTAAAATTATTTTCATTCGCATGCTCGATAGAATTTTTTACCACTTTAATCGCATCTTTTTCTTCTAAAGAAAAAACAGGAACATTTATTTGCTGTCCCAACATTTGAAGTTGTTTGACAGCCGCAGGACGATGAATATCCGCAGCGACCAAAAGTGTTTTTCTTTGGTTTTCTTTCAGCCGCTTAGCAAGCTTAGCGCTGAATGTCGTTTTACCTGAACCTTGAAGTCCCGAGATTAATATAGTTGTTATTCCTGATCCATTAATTTTAATTTCACTTTGATTGCCGCCAAGAACATGGACCAATTCATCATAAATAATTTTTGTGATTAGCTGCCCGGGTGTGATTGAAGATAAAACTTCTTTACCGAGAGCTTTTGTTTTAACATTTTCAATAAAATCTTTTGCAACTTTAAAGTTAACATCAGCATCAAGGAGAACTCTTCTAATATCCCGAAGAGTATCAGAGATATTATTCTCCGTCAGTTTTCCCTGACCTCTCACCTTTTTAAGAGCTGATTCTAATTTTAAAGCTAAATCTTCAAACATTATTTAATTTTTTAATAAAATGATTACGATACAATATGAAATGATTAGCTGGCTTTCAGAGCATTTGCGCCGGCAACTATTTCCAGCAATTCTTTGGTAATCGCAGCTTGTCTTTCTTTATTATACTTTAACTGTAAAGTTCTTATCAATTCCTTAGCATTTGTTGAGGCATTATCCATTGCAGTCATTCTTGCGCCAAGCTCGGATGCATTCGATTCTAAAAGAACTCGCCAAGTTTGTGCTTTAAGATGTTTTGGCAGCATATATTCGAAGATTGACTTTTGATCCAGCTCATAAATAAAATTCGGTTGATTTTTTTTGTCAGTATGTTCTGTAACCAATGTTATAGGTAAAAATTGCTCTACAACGATCTTCTGCTGAATAATAGATTTAAATTCATTATAAATAATTATTACTTTATCAAAAGTTCCGTCTAAATATGCTGAAATAATTTTTTGAGAAATACTTAGTGCTTCAGAATATTTAAGCGAAGAAAACAATCCCAGATTCTTATCATATAGATTATAATTTCTCTTTGAGAAGAAATCAAATCCTTTTTTTCCAACACAAAATAATTGAACACTGATTGTGTCATTATTTAAATCTTCAGTAATATTTCTAACTGCTTCTTTGATTATGTTGGAATTAAAAGCGCCGCAAAGTCCTCTATCAGCCGTTACAATGACGTATGCCACATTCTTAACTTCTCTTTGAACAAAAAACGGATTTATATTAAGATCATTTTCAGTTGCAAGATCTGATAAAGCCTGCCAAATCTTACGAGCGTATGGACGGGCATTTACAACATTTTCTTGAGCGCGGCGCAATTTTGCTGCCGCAACCATCTTCATTGCTTTAGTAATCTGTTGAGTGCTTTTTACTCCTTTAATTCTGCTCTTTATATCGCGAAGTGTTGCCATTATAAAATTCTTTGCTAAACGTTTTTCTTAAATGTTGGCAGAAATTCTTCAGCAGCTTTTTTTATCTTTTCAATTGTTTGAGGGCTTAAATCTTTTTCTTTCTTAATAGTATCAAAGATATCATTATGCTTTACTTCAAAATATTCTAATACTTCTTTCTCAAATCTTTTAACATCGGAAACGGCTATGCTGTCCAAATATCCGTTTGTACCAAGATAGATGCTCACAACCTGTCGTTCAATATTAACCGGAGCATACTGTCCTTGCTTTAATAATTCAACAAGTCTGGAACCTTTAGCCAGCGTTCTCAACGTTGATTTATCAAGATCGGAACCAAACTTAGCAAATGCTTCAAGTTCTCTGTATTGAGCTAGATCAAGCTTAAGTGTACCCGCAACTTTTTTCATAGCTTTGATTTGTGCATTTCCACCAACTCTCGATACCGAAATACCAACGTTAATTGCAGGTCGAACTCCAGCATTGAACAAATTAGATTCAAGATAAATCTGACCATCCGTAATAGAAATTACATTTGTCGGAATGTATGCAGAAACATCACCCTGTTGAGTTTCAATAATAGGCAAAGCTGTCAAGCTTCCTCCGCCGAGTTCTTCATTTAATTTGGATGCTCTTTCAAGTAAACGAGAATGAAGATAAAAAACATCGCCGGGATAAGCTTCACGTCCTGGCGGTCTTCTTAAAAGTAAAGAAAGTTCTCTGTAAGATGCAGCTTGTTTGGATAAATCATCATAAATAACCAATGCATGTTTACCATTATCTCTAAAATATTCACCGAGAGTTGCTCCGGAATATGGAGCTATAAATTGTAATGGTGCCGGTTCAGAAGCAGATGCAGAAATTACGGTTGTGAAATCCATAGCGCCATGTTCATGAAGTTTAGAAACAACTTGAGCGATCGTCGAGCTTTTTTGACCAATCGCAACATACACACAATAAACAGGTTTAATACCTAAACTTTTTGATTCTGCAGTGTGAGTATATTTTTGATTGATGATTGCATCAATAGCAACGGCTGTTTTTCCTGTTTGCCGATCACCAATTATAAGTTCTCTTTGACCCCGGCCAATGGGAATCATAGCATCAACAGCAGTAATTCCTGTTTGAATTGGTTCTTTAACAGGCTGTCTTTGAATTACGCCAAGAGCTTTGCGTTCAATCGGTAAAAACTTTTTCGTATTGATTGAACCTTTACCATCAATTGGAACTCCAAGCGGAGTTATCACTCGGCCAAGCATTTCATCCCCAACAGGTAGTGAAGTAACTCGCTTTGTTCTTTTAACTATATCGCCTTCTTTAACCAAAGATGATTCTCCAAAAAGAACGCAACCAACGCTGTCCTCTTCAAGATTCAATACCATTCCAAAAACGTCGTTTGGAAATTCTACAAGTTCACTTGCCATAACTTGTGAAAGGCCATAAACCCTTGCTATTCCGTCACCAACTTGGAGAACAGTTCCAACATCATAAATATCGGCTTCGCTCTCAAATCCGGTTAATTGTCTTCTTAATATTGCTGATATTTCGTCTGGTCTCACTTCAGCCATAATTTTTTCCTTACTGATTTCTAATTTGTAATCGGACTAGCTTCAACAAAATGTTTTTTCAGCAAGTCCAACTGATGTTTGATAGATGCATTGTAAACCGTATCACCCGCCTGAACAATAAATCCGCTAATTAATTTATCATCTATTTTATAGCTCATTCTTACTTTTTTCTTAAGCATTGATTCAAGTCTGCTTTTAAGTTCACTTTTTTGAGAATCGTTAAACTCAGAGGCAACCGAAACATTAACATTAACAAATCCTAACTTTATATCTCTAAGTTCTCTAAACTTTTCGAGAATGCTGGATAAAATTTCTTCGCGTTTCTTTTTAACTACAAATAATAAAAATTCCATTGAATCGGAATTAATCTTATTCTTGAATATCTCTTCAAGAATAGAAGATTTTACTTCCGGTTTTACAACTGGATTTTCAAGCATTCTGTTTAGATTCGGATTTTGCTTTAAGACAGAGGAGACAAAGTCAATATCATTCGAAACTGTATCCAGCAGATTTTTTTGAATTGCAGAATCTAAAAGAGATGAGGCATAACGCGCAGAAACTTTCTGTTCAGCCATACTTAGTTCTTAGCAATCTCGTTAATGTATTTATCCGCTATTCTTTTGTGAACATTCTTATCCACAGTTTCACCTAAAACTTTTTCGGTAGTTTGAATTACCAAATCGGCAATCTGAGATTTAAGTTCTCCAAAAGTTTCTTCCTTCTTTCTCTCGATTTCGGCAGAAGCTTCACTCAATATTTTTTGAGCTTGATCTTTACTTTCCTTAATCACCTGGTCCTTTAATTTTTCAGCATAGATTCTTCCCTGCTCAATTATTTTTTTAGATTCTTCTTCAGCTTTCGAAAGGTTTGCCTGATTCTCATAAAGTATTCTTTGTGCTTCATCCTTAGCTTTCTCTGCCTTTTCAAGAGATTCCTTAATCGCAGTTTCTCTTTGATCTAAGGCAGTCAGAATTGGTTTCCAGGCAAACTTTTTGAGAATTAAAAGAAGCAGTATAAAAGTGACAGCAGTCCAAACAACTAATCCTGGATTGATATCAATTAAACTTCCACTTCCGCCTTCAGAACTTAAAGCCAACAGAGCAAAAGTACTCGTTGCAAGCATGATAGGTTACCTTTAATTATTAAAAGTTATTTACGCTTTTACTGCGAGAAGAATACAAACAACGAGAGCAAAGAATGCAACGCCTTCGATTAAAGCTGCCGCAATAATCATTGCTGTTCTGATTGCACCAGCAGCTTCAGGCTGTCTTCCCATTGCTTCTAATGCTGCACTTGCAAGTTTACCGATTCCTAATCCGGCTCCTAATACTGCTATGCTTGCGCCAATACCAGCACCTAAATATCCTAATTCCATTTTATTACTCCTTTTTTTGATATGAATGATTAATGATCTTGATGAACTGCCATCCCAATAAATAGTGAGGATAACATTGTGAAAATATATGCTTGAATTAATGCGACTAACATTTCCAAAAAGTAAATGAATAACGCAAAACCAATTGAAACAGGTGCAAAGTAAACTGTCTTCATAATAAAAATCAATCCGATAAGCGAAAGAATAACAACATGACCTGCGGTCATATTAGCAAAAAGACGAATACACAATGCAAATGGTTTTGTGAAGAGACCAAAAATTTCTACAAGAATAATTAATGGTAAAAGAGGAATTGGCATTCCCGACGGAATGAGGCCTTTAAAATAACCGATGAAGCCATGACTAATAATTCCCCCAATTTGTGTGGCAAAAAAAGTGAATGCCGCTAATGTTGCGGTCACTGCAATATTACTCGTCACTGTTGCCGTATAAGGGATCAATCCAAGGAAATTGCTATAAAGAATGAAGAAGAACGCCGTCAGCAAATATGGTAAAAACTTTTCGTAACCGTGACCAATTGTCGGCTTTACAATTTCATCACGAACAAAAACGACAATAGTTTCAATAATGTTTGTAAATCCGTGTGGGATGAGTGACTTCTTATAACCTTTTGAAGCTACAACAAAGGTTAAGATTAACAAAGCTGCGACAATCCATAAAAACACAACATGCCGGGTAATTGAGATATCAAGCCCTAACAATTGTAAATGAGGAAGATAAATTTTTCCGAAAGGTTCAAAGTCCAGGTAATTTCCGTCCATAACATGATGCAAAATCCAATCACCACCGCTGCCGGAATGTTTAACGGTATCTTGAACAACAGTTTGGATAGTATCAGGGCTAAAAAACATTAAAATTTGCTTAATTTTGACGAATGTTTAGGTAAATGATCTCAACTAATAAGTAAAAAATGTAAAAAAATAGGATTGAAAATATAAAACTTATCCGATTTAATTCCAAAAAAAGCAGTGCTAAAACTACCATGATCAACGTGGTAAGAAAACGAATCACCATTCCACCAAACAATCTTTGAAAAAACATCTTTTCAGGTTTATTAATACCGCTTTTAATCGAAATTATCCCTAAGCCGGCATTAAATGTAGTGATTGCTCCTGCAAGCATGAAAGATTTGAAAAACTCTTCAGAAAAAAAATTCAGCAAGTACAGAATTATTATTAATAGAAAAGTGAGAACAAGAAAAGCAGATGCAAATAGAAAAAGCTTTTTAAGGGATGTCATTTATCAAGTCTCGTAACTGACTTAATGAAATGATACATCCCTGTAAAAATTCCTAAAAAGGAAAAAAGCAAAGTTAAATAAGGTGAAGTATTAAATTTTCCATCGAGCCAAATACCAACAAATACCATCAGAACTATTGTAGCTGCGAGCTGAATCCCTAAGCCAAGATATGGAGCGTAATCTTTAAATAGATTTGAGTCGGAAGAATTTTTATCTTTTTTGTCCTCAATCATCGCCGATAGAAGATGTACCAGCAGCACCCGAGCTTAATCCTTTATCTGACATTTTGCTGCTGCCATCAAAAATAGCTCCTGCTTCGACAACCAAAATTTTTGTTACGATATCACCCTTCAACACAGCTTTTGATTCAAGCACAACTTTTTCCCTCGAATTAATGCTGCCGATAACTTTGCCGCCGATACTAATAACTTCGGCTGTAATTTCGCCTGTTATTTCTCCGGTTTCTCCAACCGTAACATTTCCATTGGCGGTTATATCACCGTTAATAGCACCATCAATTCTTATGTTGCCGTTACTTGACAATTTTCCCTCTAGTACAACTCCTGCCCCAATTATTGTAACTTCATCTTTGCCAATGTTTTCGTTTTTGTACTTCATCAATTTAGTTCTCCTTGTTAGTTAATAAAAAGCTTTTGAGGATTTAATGGTTGACCATTTTTCCAAATTTCAAAATGAAGATGCGGACCATGTGATTTATGTCCTGTATTTCCGCTGAGCGCTATCATGTCACTCTGAATAATTTTCTCTCTCTTATGTTTTAATAACGACGAACAATGTTTGTACACCGAAATATAATCATTTGGATGAATAATTATAACCATATAACCATCATCTACTGTATAATCCGAAAAAATGACATAACCGCTTGCCGCCGCATAAATTGGCGTTCCGGTTTTTGCAACAATATCTATACCGTAATGCCCTTCTTCCGGATTGAATTCACGGCTGACAAATCCGTTTATAGGTCGTGAGAAAAAGTTGTCGTTTTTGCCAGAAGGGAAAATGTTATTCCAAATCTGCTGAAATATAAATAGAACGTTTCCTTCAACCTTCTTTTTTAATTTTTGGGTATTGGTTTTTACCGAATCATTTGAAGGTATTAAGAGATTAGAATCACCGAGCATTATGGCATATCTCAGTCTATCGTTTGTCGTCTTTAACTCTTCAATTTCTTTTGAAAGAAAAAGCAATTTCTTATTCAGCTCGTGAAATTTTTCCTGTTCTTCTATTTGATAATAATAATCTTCGGAGTAAAATATTTTATTTAATGGCGTTAAGTTGATTATCAAAAAACCAGCAACAAACAGCACAAGTGAATAAAGGATTAAAATTGCCAATAATTTCTTAGCCGAAAGGTTATACTTTGAACTTTCAGATGAGGGTTTATCTGAAAATGTAATTATTAGTAAACTTTTAATATTTATTAAATCTTTGAGTTTCATTTTATTTACAAAAAAACATTCACAAGAAAAACCTTACTTATACTTTTTCACCAATTCATCAAATTTAACTCTGCCTTCACGAAGTAAAACCAGATCATTTCCCGTCAAATCTATTAAAGTTGACACTTTATCAAAATACTTTTTATTGGAATAAAATATTCCAGAAACTTCTGAAGAGAATTCTTGCTTTATTATTTCGGGATGCTTGATGGGAAGAGAGCCTGTTCTATTTACGCTGGTAGAAATGATAGGCATGCGCAATTCAGCAGCAAGTTTTTGACAGAAGCGATGATTCGGAATTCGAAATGCTGCAGTGTTAATTTGCAATATGCTGCTTGTTTTCTTGTTTAAGTTGAGGACAACAGATACCGGATTTGGCCAAATTGAGACAAGAAAATCCAAATGCTTTTCAGAATTAAGCTCAACGTATTTGGAAAGCGTATCAATACTATCAATCAATAAAATATAATTCTTTCCCTCATGCCTGCCTTTTATTTCATTTACCTTCTCCAGTGCCTCTTCGTTAAATGGATTAGCACCTAAACCATAGATGGTATCTGTTGGATATACAAACACGCCGCCTTCAAGATAAATTTTTTTTGCTTTTATAATTGAATTTTCAAATTCGTCTTCAACACAAATGAAATCAATATTTTTTGTACTATTCACTGATCAGCTCTTCCATTTTAGAGATAATAATTTTGGAATCTAATTTATAACCACAATCAAAAGTAGAAATAGGACATTTTTCGTACCCGTGAATTCCGCAAGGTTTGCAGCTTAAATCGTTAAAACTAATGTACGAACTTTTATTATTATAAGGATAAAAACCGAACTCCGGAATTGTAGAACAATAAATTGTTAGAACCGGAATATCAGCACTCATGGCTAAATGAGTTGGTGCACTATCGTTGGTTAATAAAAGCTTTACTCTTTTGAGAAGTTCAATTGATTCGATGATTGAAAAAAGACCGGCAGTTGAAAAAACTTCACCATTATATCCAACCGAAAGTCTTTCACACAATTCCTTATCTAATTCTCCGCCAATAATTAAGACATTATAAGATTGGCCGACAAAGTGTCTGATTATTTCGTTAAAGTTCTCCTCAGGATATTTCTTTGTTTCCCAAATACTGCCGGGAGCAACAGCAATCAGCTTATCTTTAATATTTTTCTCTGATATAAATTGTGCGATTTTATGACGCGATGATTCTTCTACTTTTACTTGAGGAATTATTTTCCAGCTCTCAGGAGAATATTCGTAACCGATTAAATCTAAATTTCGCTGTACTTCATGAATATTCGTTTTATAGTCAATTACATTTTTGTACACATGAAATAATGATGAATTTGAAAAACCATAAGTGTCTCGAACACCGGATTGCATCACAATAAATGATGTTCTAAACGATCTGTGCGGAGAAAATATTTTTACGTAATTGCGCTTCTTAAGTTCAGCGGTAAATTTGTAAAGTCTGAGAACGGATTTATGAACTTTCTTTTTATCCATCACCAAAACTTCACTCACAAAGGGAGAGGCGGCAAATATTTCTTGCGTTGAAGGAATACACAAAACATCAATTCCATTTGATGGAAATTTTTCTTTCAACTTTTCAATCAGTGGCAGCGCTAAAATTGCATCACCAATAAAAGCAGTTTGGATAACTAACATCTTTTCCATCTCGTTTAATACTTCCAAATATTATGCATCCACAGCCATTGCTCCGGATGCTTTCTTATAACAGACTCTAACAATGCCATGTGTCTTTGACTTACTTCCTGGATTTTTTTTTCTTCATCACCCAGAAGATTTTCCATGCTGATTTCTGATATTCGTGCTGTATAAGAATAATCCGGTTGTCTAATAGTCAACCCGTATAAAATGGGTGCTTTAGTTTTTATGGCAAGCTGCGCAGGTCCTGGATAAATTGCGGATTGCTGCCCGAAAAAATTCACCCGCATGCCATCAGCCGGACCTCTTTGATCAGCAACCATTGCAACAATATTTTTGGCTTTCAACTCAGCATAAATTTTTCTTATTGATGCACCCAATGGAACAATTTTATTAATCCACCGTGTTCGCCCACGATTAAGATAAGCATCAACATAAGGATTCCTTTGTGATTTAACCACAACATGAAATGGAACATTAATCTTTGTACTTACGGACAATGCAATGTATTCCCAATTTCCAAAATGCCCGGATAATAGAATCAGCCCATTATTGCGTTCATAGTACTCCTTAACTAGCTCAGCATCCTCACAATAAATTGCATTTTCAATTTGCTCTCTTGTCATGAAAGGAATGAACATAATTTCCACCAATGTAATCGAAAAACTTTTGTAGCTGCCAAAGGCGATCTTTTTTATTTCACTTTCAGAGTATTCGGGAAAAGCTTTGTGAAGATTTTTTAATGTGACCTGCTTACGAATTGGAATTATGTAATAAAATATGAATGCAATTAATATTGATAATCGCCGCGATACCTTTAATCCTAAAAGTCTTACAATACCGGCAAGCATTATAAAAAGAAAATACTCTAAAATATTTTTCATCAATGAGTCTACTCTAAAAAGTTATATTTAAAGTAAAAAAGTTCCGAATTTGTTTATATTCATAAAGTAAAATTGCATGGAAGACCTTTTTAGATACGCCTCATAAATAAGAATGGAAAAGTTTATAAGTCGAGATAAAAGTTATTTCCGACTCAAAACTAATTATTTGAAAGGAATTCTAATAATCAAAAGAATAGAGATCACCGCAATATCTTAAAAAGTAGTTATTCTCCTAAGCCAATTATCATCGCGCAGTTCACCGCGGAGAGTTGAATGCAACAGCGTATAATCAGAAAATCCTGTCAAGTCACCAAAAACAAATATTACACCACCTTCTAATTCGTTATAGTACCAAATCTCATACGGCTTGGTATCAACTTGATTTGGATATCGTTCTATTTCACTCGGCTCACCATAAATTATGTAAACACGACCTCTATCCGATTTCCATCCGACTCGCGATAGTGAACCATATTTTTGATTACTCAGAGTGACCTTACTTAAATAAAGTTTGTAAAATTCATTTTCCTGAGTAGATGGATCATTATCTTTATCTTTCCAAAAATTGTAAAGGAATTCCCTTTTACCTTCAGTTGTGTTGATCTTATCGTACTTATCAACTTCCGCTGAGGATGCAATATATTTGGACTTGTTAAACAAGTCATCCAACTCTTCATCAGCCATAACTCCAAACTCGCTTGCAAAAACACCGGAGACTTGTCCGGTCATAGAATCTGTTATTGCAATCGAAGGATTAAAGACATAGAATCTCTTTGATGATGACACACCATAATTAGACGCACTGTCTATGAGAGCAATAACGAAAGTATAAGTATCAGTGGGATATTTATTTACAACTATAGAACCAACTTCCACTCTCGAATCATATGATTTGCTGATAGGTTTGGATTTGGAAAATACGACTTTACCTTTACTATTATAAACGGAGGAGATTAGCTTAAGCGATTCGGATCCGTTTAGTTTGAGTAAGTTATACAATTCCGAATAGTAAAAAACAACCGGTTGGTTTTCGCCGAATACGGAACTTGGAATTGGATAAATTTCCATGCTGTTTTTATAAAAGATCGATTCCTTGTTAGGACTATCTTGAATGATTCTTGAGGCAAGCTGAATATCACTTATAGAAATATGATCAGTGATAAATCGTCCGGCATTTAAATATTCAGTATAAACTCTCTGATTCTTCTCATCCCTAACATCTCTTCCACCTATCGTACACTTATAAGCTGCATGAGGTATAATAAATCCGACAACCCCAATAAGATATTTACTTCCGGCTTCTCCAGAATCAGAAACCTGATGCGCAACTCTCCACTCCTTATCAACAATTTTTTGCCCGGAACTCGTATCTTCAATAGAGATTTGCAATATACCTTCAACCAGATTCATAGTATCTGATGAAGAAACTTTCATTGAACTCTGATTAAAAGAATAATAAAACTCCAGGTAGTTTGAGGTGGAATCATAACCAAATTGTGCGTAGTCAAAATCAAATAGATTTTGAGCATTTGTTGAGACGAATATTATTAAAAAGAAAGGGAGAATTTTTTTAATCATAGCTAATTTCAAATATTAATTTACTTTACGCAAAAGTGAAGAATACAAACCCAGTTCCTAACGCATAGTACTAAAAACCAAAGGAACTGGGTTTGTTT
>DAIMIJ010000028.1:0-1307 GCA_036722835.1 Ignavibacteriaceae bacterium
GTAAACTCCCCGTCCGGAATCTTTCAATAAATTTTCCGGTTCAGTTGGATCCGGGATTTTCTGCGGATCAAAACCAATCCCTTCATCTTTTACAGAGATAATAAGCTTTCGACCTTCGACATTAACATTGATTTTTACAAGCTTGCTTTCATCAGATTTGTTGGCATGTTTAATAGCATTAGTTGTTGCTTCTGTAACTGATAACATTAACCCATTCATCCTTTCTTCCGGAATGCCGATATCCTTTGCAAAATAATTTACAAACTCTTCAACAGTTATTAGATTATTAGGATTACTTTCGATTTCTAATGTATAATTTTCTTCTGCCAATATATTTCCAATTATTATACGTCAAAATAATAAAAAAAAACTCTAACCTAAAAACTCCATGTCATTTCAACATTTAAATTTGTTTGTTCTTTTTTAGAAGTGCTGTTCATCGTAATAAATTCATACCAGCCGTAGATTTTGAGGAAGAGACTTGCACTTCTTGCAATTAATATTTCGGCAATTGGTCCAATGCTCCTAAAGTCCGAATCTAAAAATTTAATATTTGATTTGTAACCAAAAGTAGATAAAGAAAAAAATCTTATTCCCAGCGAATACTGAATTATGCTGTAACCAACAGTCAGCCGTGGTTCACAATATATTTCTTGAAGATATCTTGTAGGGCGGGATGTAAATTCATTCCATTTCAAATCACCTTGCTCTGATAGCTTGACGTACCCATACAATGAAAGATTAAATTTTTTATTAAATGAATAGTTGGTTGAATCGGATGCGGTGAATTGCCTAAACGAGTAGCTTTTAATATTCGGATTTAAATCCTGGAAATCATAAACGGTATAATTTGCAGAAACCTCAAAACTATTCACAGAAGTTAGATTAGCTCCTCTATATGCGCCGCCGGCAGCAAGCTTTAATATCCGGTTTATGTTATTGTTAGAACTTTTTTCTGAAAATATATAAACAGTTTGATTGTACGTTCCTTCAGTATTAATAAATCCTTCGAAAAATGGAGTGAATTGTCTGCTATAACGCAGTCTAAAAATTGAGAGAAGCTCGTCGCGGTCATCAAAATTTTCTTCACTTGGCGTATCGTATCTCAGCTTGTTATGTAACAAACTAAAATTAATCTGATCCGATTTAGAGATTCTTAAATTTCCGAGAAATGAAAGCGATGCCCGGATTGAATTATTATTTTTTCTGGCTTCAAGCTGTAAGCGATCCTGGTACAAATTTTCTGAAACTAAAGGTAATCTTTTCGCTAGATTTTTTTCATCACGTTCAGAATAAAGTAAGCGCAG
>DAIMIJ010000028.1:1407-4582 GCA_036722835.1 Ignavibacteriaceae bacterium
GGTGAAATATCTTCATTACGAAATTTGATATCAGAGGAAATAAT
Source organism: Ignavibacteriaceae bacterium (assembly GCA_036722835.1). GTDB lineage: Bacteria > Bacteroidota > Ignavibacteria > Ignavibacteriales > Ignavibacteriaceae > XYD12-FULL-36-8. The sequence continues at coordinate 1,452 of DAIMIJ010000028.1, forward strand.
TAAATCAGAAATCCTGAATTTATCCATCTGAGCTTCTATGCCGTATAACAAACCATTGTCGTCATTCAGCACTTGTCTGCTATTCAAGTAACCAACGAAAGGCGCCAAGTAAACTTTATCATAAGGTTCAACTCTTGAAAATAGAAACACTTGATTTGCTGATGCTTGATTAATCTCAATCTTTCTGTTGTCGGAAAAAATGCTGCTGCTTAATCCAATTCCTAAATTTGCCTGAGGAATAATCCGGTATTTGGTTTGCAATGCAAACTGTTGTTCATCTCGTATACTTTTCACAGTTGATCTTACAAACGTAGAGTTGAAATTTTCGATAAGTTGAATGTCAAATTCTTCCCATGATTTTGAAATATCAAACCGCGTATTAAGATTATGAGTGCTTAGCTGCTTGATAAACCTGGTAGATAGAAAGTTTCTTAGCCCTGTACTTCGAATAAGTTCAAGACTATCTGCTGTTTGTGAAAAAGAAATTTGCGAGTATAAAAGCAGAATAAAAAATATTTTTGGGATTTTACAAAAATAAAATTCGCAATTTTTACCAATAAAATCAGTAAATATTTTTATTGAATCACGACTCAAGGTTTAACCTTGAATTTATGAAGAGGTGAAATGCTGTTTGGTTCGGATGAATTATTGGAGAAGGTGATGATACGCCAATAGTAGTAAGTGTACGGATATAAATAGGGAGGATTAAATTCAACCTGAATAGTATCATCAACGGCACTTGAAAAAAAATCTTTCGACCAAAATTCTCCATAGTATTCATTGGTTTGAACGAGTATTCGATAATTTGCCGATACATCAACAGCTTTGATAATAAAGCAATCAAAGAAATTTACAAGCGAATCATTTGATGGAAAAACTTGATCAGCCATTTCGTAAACTTGATCGCTGACAACACTGCTTTCATCACTAAACAAATCGCCTTTATCTACAGCACGAATTTTATAATAATAATCCTTATAAATTAAGATATTGGTAGTATCGTTGAATTGAATATCACTTGTATATCCAGCAAGATTAGTGCTGTCGGCAGTAAAAGATGAACTCAAGCTTCGGTAAACATTATAACCTGCGACATCGCTTTCGTTGTTTGGTTCCCAATTGAGGAACACAGAAATTTTTCCTTCCCAATTTCTTGCATTAATATTTAAATACCTGGGTCCTACCGGCGGAAACTGATTTGATGGAGTTGCATAGACTTCTGCGGACATTTGGCTTTCGCCACCCCAAATATCAACTGACGATATCTTGTAGGAATATTTTTCATCGTAGCTTAGCGAATCATCAAACCAATAGCTGTTGACAGTAAAGGTTAAGTAGGCGTAATCAGTTTTGCTTGTCCTGCGATAAACATTGTAACCCTTCAAGTCAATCTCGGTGTTGGGAATCCACTCAATTAAAATTTCTCCATCAGAGGCGTAAGATATTTGAACTCCCGTCGGAACCGCCGGTGGAATTCCATCGTCTTTTTGATTAGCATCAGTGGGACGTTCGCATCCAATGTGAATTGTTGAAGAGATAATCAAAAAAGATACAAGAATAATCCAGTAGGATTTTATCTTTTCAAACAGAATAAAAGTCTTAAAATTTAGGAATGCACGCATCAAGTATTTATTAATTCTTCTTATCACAATGATATTTATTATCTGAACACTGCTATCCAAAATAAATATGAATAGAAATAAAATCTTCCTAGTTATTTGTATTAAATAGAGTTTTATTATTTCTGAATACAATCCCTCTATTAATTAATTTTCCTCTTCTCCTTGCAAAAGAAAGTTCCTCTGGATGCGGGGAAGGATTTTTCGATAACAAATTAAACAACAATTTTTCAAATAAGGTTATAAGGTTGAAAGAACCTATATTATTTTGTTTTACTAAGGTTCTTAATCATAGATATTTGATCAGTGACCGTGTATTTATTTTTATTAAACCTTAGTAAAAACTTTTAGCCGGAAGAAATATAACCTTATCACCTTATTTTATAGATGCTATGTATAGCAAAATTTTAAAAAAAATCTGAAATTTATTTTGAATTAATATAATCTAAACAAAAATCATCATTAAAGTCGCAAAGATGCAAGGGGTTTAAATTGACAATCAGCCATTTTTTAGATAAGTTTTGAAAACAAAAATTGATCATAAAATAAATGATAGAGCAATACTTACCTGTTTTTATCGTACTTGGAATCGCCATTATTTTTGGGATTGCAACCGTTCTTTCTTCAACAATATTTGGGCCGCAAAGACCTACTTCCGAAAAACTTTCAACATATGAAAGCGGGATGAAACCTGTTGGAACAACACATGAACGTGTTTCAATTAAATATTATCTTGTTACGATGCTTTTCATAATTTTCGATTTGGAAGTAATATTTGTTTATCCATGGGCGGTTCAATTTAAAAAATTATTCCATGAGTTTGGAATTTCTGCCTTCATATCAATGTTTGTTTTTTTAGTGGTATTTGAAATAGGATATTTATACGTTTATAAAAAAGGTGGGTTTAAATGGGATTAGAAGCAAAATTAACTCAAGATGGATTTTTAGCTACAAAATTAGATGCTATACTTGCATGGTCGCGAAAAAGTTCGGTATGGCCCATGCCAATGGGAATATCATGCTGTGCAATTGAAATGATGGCTGCCGCAGATCCAAAATATGATATTGCCCGTTTTGGTTCCGAAGTGATGAGGTTTACTCCGCGACAATGCGACCTGATGCTTGTAGCCGGTACAGTTACATATAAAATGTCGCACGTGGTTAGAAAGATTTATGATCAGATGCCTGATCCGAAGTGGGTGATTGCAATGGGTGCATGTACATCAACTGGTGGAATGTATAGATCATATCCGGTTGTTCAGGGAATTGATCAATTCCTGCCTGTAGATATTTATGTAGCTGGTTGCCCACCTCGTCCTGATAATCTTTTAAATGCCTTAATTCAATTACAGGAAAAAATTGGCAGAACAAAAGCTCGGGATTTTCAGAACAAACCTTTGCCTGAACTTAATATAATTCAAAATAATTAATATCATTATTGTGAAAGAGATTATCCTAAATCGTCTTAGTGCAGCCATTCCTAATGTTCAATTAGAATTTTCTGAATACAAG
>DAIMIJ010000028.1:4682-14271 GCA_036722835.1 Ignavibacteriaceae bacterium
TCAATTTGGAGAGCAGCCAACTGGCATGAGAGGGAAGTTTATGATATGTATGGAATAAATTTTAATAATCATCCCGATTTACGAAGAATGTACATGCCCGAAGAATTTGAGCATTATCCGTTAAGAAAAGATTTTCCGCTTCTCGGCATTCCGGGATCTTTAGCTTTACCAAAAAAATAATTTAAAATGGAAATTGTAAACAGAGACGAAGTTCATCCTAAAATTATAGAAGCTCTTCTTAAAGCCGATACCGGACTTTCTATTGAGGATGCTTTAGAAAATGAGATGATTTTAAATATGGGACCGCAGCATCCGGCAACACATGGTGTATTGCGTCTCGTTCTTCGTCTTGATGGTGAAACTGTTATTGCGTGCGTTCCTGAACTTGGCTATTTACATCGCGGATATGAGAAGATGGCTGAGAACATGTCGTACTATGAGTTTATTCCTCATACCGACAGATTAGATTATCTAGCCCCAATGTGTAATAATGTAGCTTGGGTATTAGCAGTTGAAAAATTAGCTGGCATCGAAGCTCCTCCGAGAGCACAATATATTAGAATGTTGGTATCTGAACTTTCAAGGATAGCTTCACATTTAGTTGCGGTTGGTTCAATGGCAATGGATGTTGGTGCTCTTACCGTATTATTATGGACTTTTCGAGAACGAGAAAAGATTCTTGATATATGGGATATTATTTGCGGTGCGCGATTTACAAATAGTTATACACGAATTGGCGGCGTTGCAAATGATATGCAGCCCGAAGCCAGGTCAAAAGTTGAGTGGTTCATAAATCAGTTTGATGAAAATTTAGAGGAATGCGAAAAACTTTTAAATTCTAATCGGATTTTCATTGATAGATTGGAAGGTGTTGGAGTTATATCGGGAGAAGATGCATTGGATTTAGGATTGACCGGTCCAAATTTGCGAGGCAGCGGTGTTGACTATGATGTAAGACGGTACCAACCATATTTATTTTATAACGAAATGGATTTCAAAATTCCAACTTACCCTGAAGGTGATTGCTTAGCTCGTTATTTTATACGAATAGATGAAATGCGGGAAAGTGCGAGGATCGTTAAACAAATTTTAGATAAAATTCCTCAAGGTGATGTTTTAACAAATCAACCGAAAAAAGTTCTGCCCCAAAAATATGAAGTATATTCCAAAATGGAAGAACTCATTCACGATTTCATGATAGTCAACTTCGGAATAAATCCTCCAGTTGGGGAAATTTATCATGCAGTTGAAAATCCAAAGGGTGAACTCGGATTTTATTTCGTTAGCAAGGGTGAAGGGCATCCATGGAAATGTAAAATCAGATCACCCTCGTTTAATAATTTGCAGGCGGTTTCACATTTGGTAAAAGGTTATATGGTTTCAGATATTGTGGCAATTATTGGAAGCATTGATCCAGTAATGGGTGAAGCAGACAAATAGAAAATTTTTCATATTTAATATTTTAGGAAATGCAATTTAAGTTTACTCAAGAAAATTTAGATAAAGTAAATGATGTCATCAAAAGGTATCCTGACAAGCAAGCAGCCATCATGCCCGTGCTTTGGATTGCTCAAGCGCAAAACAGATGGATATCTAATGAGGTTATGCAAGAAGTTGCTAAAGTATTGGGAATAAATCCCGAAGAGGTTTTAGGTGTTGTTACTTTTTACACAATGTATCACCAAAAACCAATGGGAAAATATCATCTTCAAGTTTGTACGAATGTCTCGTGCATGCTTCGGGGAGCTTACGATATTTATGAAAATGTAAAGAAGAATTTAGGAATTGAGAACATGCAAGTCACAGCCGATCAAAAATTTTCTTTGGAAGAAGTTGAGTGTATGGGTTCATGCGGCACTGCTCCGATGATTGCTGTAAATGAAGATTATTATGAAAATCTATCTGTTGATAAAGTAAATAAGCTTTTAGAAGATTTAAAGAAATCTATTTAATGGAAAAAATTGTTCTTCCCGATATAAAAGATCTTCACTTAATTGAAGTTTACATTGCCAATGGCGGCTATACCGCTGTGAGAAAAGCATTTGGTCAATCTCCCGATGATATAATTAGTCAAGTTAAAAAATCCGGCTTGCGTGGAAGAGGCGGTGCAGCTTTCTCCGCAGGTTTAAAGTGGAGCTTCATGCCTAAGACAACTACCAAAGAAAAGTACTTATGCGTGAACGGCGATGAAAGTGAACCGGGTTCTTTCAAAGACAGGCAGATATTTGAATTTAATCCTCACCAATTAATTGAAGGCATACTTATCACTTCTTATGCTATCGGTGCAAAGACAACTTACGTTTACATCCGTGGTGAATATCATAAGTGGATAAAGCTATTTGAGAAAGCTCTATCCGATGCATACCAAAATGGATTTGTCGGTCAAGGAATGAAAGAAAAATTTGGTACCGATTTTTACTGCGATATTTTCGTTCACAAAGGTGCAGGTGCATATATCTGTGGTGAAGAATCGGCCCTAATGAATTCCATTGAAGGTAAGAGGGGATATCCCCGGGTTAAACCGCCGTTCCCTGCACAATTTGGTTTGTGGGGTTGCCCAACTACCGTCAACAATGTTGAAACGATTACAAATGTTCCACCGATTATTTCCAAGGGCTGGGATTGGTTCGCTAAAATTGGTGAGCCAAAGCATCCCGGTACAATTCTTTTTGGCATTAGCGGACACGTGAATAAACCTGGTGTTTATGAACTTCCTTCAGGTACGCTGCTTACTGATTTGATTTACAATTATGCGGGCGGTGTTCCGGGTAATAAAAAGATTTTATGTGTGATTCCGGGCGGCAGTTCAATGCCTCCATTACGGGGTGATCAGCTTGAAGGGATCAAAATGGATGCTGAATCACTTAAAGCTGCGGGTTCAGCAATCGGTACCGGCGGAGTTATGGTTATGGATGAAGATACCGATCTTGTAAAAGTCCTCGCGAGGATTGCAAAATTTTACTATCATGAAAGCTGCGGACAGTGCACACCTTGCCGCGAAGGTACAGGCTGGCTGTTAAAAATACTAAATCGGATTTTAAGAGGTGAAGGATCGGTTAATGATCTTGATCTGTTAATATCTGTCGCAAATAATATTGAAGGCAATACAATTTGTGCTTTAGGTGATGCTGCAGCTTGGCCTGTAAAATTTATGGTGATGAGATTTAGAGATTACTTTGAAGAAAGAGTTAAGAAGGAAATTAAATTACCTGTTGCTAACAAAGTTCATTCAATGAGAAACACGGCTTTTCCTCTTTCAGAAATAAAAAATTAGTGATTCTTTTGACAAACTACTGCTGTCCTAAAAATATCTGGATCAGTAATAAAGTCTTAATAATTATCTGTATGAAAAAGATTTTATTTATTGATAATTTAAATCCCCCTCATATGTGATTCCTTTTTCTTTGTTTCAAAAGGAAATTCATACGAGTATTCCAAAGCTTTTACTATACTAAACAACCCTAAACTTTTCTAATAAGGTCATAAGGTTAAAATTGTCTACCTTATGCTGGTTACTAAGGTTAAATTAAACTATTAACCACGTACTTAGAGGTAAGTCTTTATTTAACCTTAGTAAAACAAATGACCTGAAGTGTAATAACCTTATTCCCTTATTTTTTAGAAAATAGATTGAAGTAATATTTTAAATTTGAAATTTATTTTGGACAAATATGTGACAAACCATTCATAGGTATGCCAGATTTTCGTTGCTGTAAAGGATTTCCAAATCTGGCATATCTAAAAAAATATTTTCGCTGCAGAGATAAATCTATAAATCTGGTATATCTAAAAGAATTACTGTCTTTGTCCTAGTTCACGATCAAGCATAAAGATTCCATTCTTATTATCACCAAGCATTTTCATTTTTTCTACAATATTGATTGCGTTTGCTTCTTCTTCAACTTGTTCACTTACAAACCACTGGAAAAACTGAGTTGTCGCATGATCTTTTTCCTGGATAGCAAGATTTACAATGTTATCTACGCACGTGGAAATATACTTTTCGTGCTTTAAAGTTTCCTGAAATATTTCCAAAGGAGATTTCCAGACGGCTTTGGGAGTTTCAATTTTTGAAAGGGTAACTTTTCCATCTCTTTGAAGAATGTAGTCGTATATTTTCATGGCGTGTGCATATTCTTCCTGTGATTGCACTCTCATCCATTTTGCAAAACCATTTAAATTTACTAAACTGAAATAATTGGACATAGATAGGTACAAATAAGATGAATAAAATTCTTCATTTATCTGTTTGTTAAGAATTTTAAGAATTTTTTCTTTGATCATGGTATGCCTCTTTTATTTGTGAAAATTTGTTGTTCGAATCTATACAATTAAAAAAATGACTGCAAGATCAGTTGGAAAAAAGTTTTGATAATTCATTTAAATGAGTTCAAGTCGATCGCATAGAGATAAAAACCGCTACACCATAAGTGTACAGGTAAAACGGTTATTAAATTTGTGTCTTTATATAGTTCTCAGCGGGATTTCCCAAAGGGATGGCAAGCCAAATCCCGCTGAGAATGGGAAAATTTAATAATTATGAACCGTTTCTCCATGGAGTCCTTCGGACAACGGTTTACAAAAACAAGCGGTGAACTTGAGTAAATGAACATAAATCATTCTTAGAGTAAGCTTATTTATTTACTTCACTTGAATTCTTATATGTAAGAAAATCAAGGAGATAAGGATGCGATACACCAATTACTTACCTTTTTATTAGATCAACAATTGAATATATTTGCACTCAAAAAATTATTTATTCTCCACTTTGAAGGTAAAATTGTGAACCTTAAAGCATTAAATTCTGAACAACGAAAAGCCGTAGAATATAATGATGGACCTGTAATGGTTATCGCCGGTGCAGGTTCCGGAAAAACGAGAGTTCTCACTTACAAAATTGCATACTTAATTGATACTGGTTATCCGCCCGAAAATATATTAGCTCTAACTTTTACAAATAAAGCAGCTAATGAAATGAAGGAAAGAATAAAAGAGTTAATTGGTAACAAATCCGATGCTCTTTGGATGGGTACTTTCCACTCAATTTTTGCAAGAATACTCAGGATTGAAGCAAAGCATTTAGATTACCGCCCCAATTTTTCAATCTATGATACTGATGACTCTCAGTCATTAGTTCAAAACATTATGACTAATCTTAACATTGAAATTGAATCTTTATCTGTTAATGCTGTAAGGCATCGCATAAGTTATTTGAAAAATCATATGATCATGCCAAGGGAATTTAGAAAGAAGCATATGACTTCGCTTAATGATGAAAAAATTGCAGACATTTATGATGAATTTCAGAAACGTCTGTTCGCTAACAATTCAATGGATTTTGAAGATCTTCTGCTTAAACCTATCGAACTATTCAACAGAAATGAAAGAATTCACCAGAAATACCGTAAGATTTTTGACTACATACTTGTTGATGAATTCCAGGATACGAACAAAGCTCAATATGAGTTGATTAAAATGTTAGTTTCCAAGAATGGAAAATTGTGCGTCGTTGGTGATGATGCTCAAAGCATCTACAGCTGGCGCGGAGCTAATTTTAAAAATATAACAGACTTCGAAAAAGATTTTCCTAAACATACAGTATTTAAGCTTGAACAAAATTATCGTTCAACAAAAGTAATTCTACAAGCAGCAAGTTCAGTGATTAAGCATAATAAAGAACAAATATTTAAGACCCTGTGGACTGAAAATAATGACGGTGAACTTCTAACTTTAGTGCGATGTGCAGATGAAAAAGATGAAGCTTTCCAGATTGCAAGGTACATTAAAAAAGAAATTTCTAAGAAGAAACTTTCTTTAAATGATTTTGCAGTTTTATATCGAACTAATGCACAATCTCGTGTACTTGAGGATATCTTTAGAAAAGAAAAAATTCCTTACACCATTTTAGGTGGAATTGAATTTCATAAACGTAAGGAAGTAAAAGATGTAATTGCGTATCTTAGAGTTATCTCCAACCAGAATGATGAAGAAAGTTTGCTGAGAATAATGAACTTTCCACAAAGAGGCATTGGAAGTACAACTTTAAACCGAATGATCGCCTTTGCAAGAAAACATGAGCTTAATCTTTTTGAAACCATGTCTAGGGTTTTTGAAGTAATAGACATCAAAGAAAGAATTCAAAAGAACGTAAAACAATTCCGTGTGCTTTTAGATAAGTACATTGGGTTAAAAGATAAATTGTCGGTTGGTGAACTTTCACGTGCACTTGTCGATGAGTTAGGAATTCTGAGAATGTTTAAGGAAGAAAATACACCTGAATCAATTGCGCGATGGGATAACATAAATGAATTGTTATCATCATTAAGTGAATTCTCAAATGAAAATAAAAATGCAAAACTTGAAACATACTTGGAGGAAGTTTCTCTTGTGGCGGATGTAGATAATTATGATGAAGAAAGAAATGTTGTTACTTTATTAACCATTCATAGCGCTAAGGGATTGGAATTCCCGATTGTGTTTATTTCGGGTTGTGAAGAAGACATTTTCCCTCTTTCCAACAGATTTAGCTCTGATACTCGACTTGAAGAAGAAAGACGTTTATTTTATGTGGCAATTACCCGTGCTAAACATAAAATTTATCTTTCACATGCACGATCACGTTATAGATTTGGAGAAGTTGCCTACCAAAGCCGCTCACGTTTCATAGATGAGGTAGATCCGGAAACCATCGCCGAAGTTAACGGCGGAATAGGACGTAAAAACCTAAATCGTAAATCCAAAAAAGAAATGTACTATGAATATTTCGAAACGGTTGATTATGAGGATTTTGATCAAGATAATAAAGGATTAAGAGCCGGCAGCCGGGTCATGCACGAAAAATTCGGACTGGGTAAAGTAACGCAGGTTACTGGTAATGGAGATATGCTTAAAGCCACTGTAATTTTTGAAGGAAATAATTTAAAGCAATTAATGCTTCGTTTTGCTAAACTTAAAGTGCTTTAAGCGGCTTTAAATCGAACTAAGTTATTCTCTATAGAATTACTGAAAGGAAAATTTTTGATTGGAGAAATGACGAGGAAAGTTTCGGACAAGATGGATAGAAATTGATTTGAATTCCGAATTAATTACTTCAGGAATATATTTAGTAATTTTAATGCAAGTAAATTTTAACGGATCAATAAAAATTGAACCTTCAAAAAAAAATAAATATTCAGAATAAGGGAATTAGGAGATATTAGAATGTCAATTGCCCCAAAGAAATTAGCAATTTTGGTTGGTGGAGGTCCGGCACCTGGTATAAATAGCGTTATTGGTGCGGCAACAATTAGAGCGGAAATGGAAGGAATTGAAGTTATTGGAATTAAAGATGGTTTTAAGTGGATCATGGAAGGCGATATATCTCACACCAAAGAGCTAACCATTCAAGGTGTGAGTCGAATTCATTTTAGCGGCGGTTCGTATATTGGTATCGCAAGAAATAATCCTACGAAAGACGCTAAGCATCTTGAAAATACGATCACTTCTCTTCTAAGGTTAAATGTAGATAAGCTAATTACAATCGGCGGTGATGATACTGCTTTCAGCGCACTTAAGGTTGAGGAGATGGCTTCGGGTAGAATACATGTCGTTCACGTTCCCAAAACAATTGATAACGATCTCGATCTTCCTCATGGAATCCCGACGTTCGGATTTCAGACAGCACGCCACATTGGAGTTGAGGTTGTAAAAAATTTAATGGTTGACGCACAAACTACTTCAAGATGGTACTTTGTTGTGACAATGGGAAGAAAAGCCGGGCATCTTGCACTTGGGATTGGCAAGGCAACTGGTGCAACTTTAACTCTTATTCCTGAAGAATTTCCATCGAAGATCATAAGTATAAATCACATGGTAGATATACTTGTCGGAGCTATAATCAAGCGGCTTAGTTATGGAAGGAAAGATGGAGTTGCTATCTTAGCTGAAGGTTTAGTTGAGCATTTAGATCCTAATGATCTTGAAATGCTTGTTAATGTTGAAAGAGATGCTCATGATAATATTAGAATTGCAGAAATAAATTTTGGTGAAATATTAAAATATAAAGTTCAGGAACGCCTGCATAATTTTGGAATAAAAACTACAATTGTTGCTAAAAATATTGGTTATGAACTTCGATGTGCCGATCCAATTCCTTTTGATATGGAATACACAAGAGATTTGGGATTTGCCGCCGCTCAGTTTATTTTGACCGGAGGAAATGCTGCGATGGTTTCAATTCAGAATGGATATTTTGTTCCGTTATTTTTTACTGAAATTATTGACCCGGCAACTAAAAAAACAAGAGTTAGAATGGTTGATCCTTCATCGGAATCTTTTTATGTTGCCCGCAGATATATGCTAAGATTAAATCAAGCTGATTTTGAAGATCCGCATGAGCTTGCAAAATATGCAGCTACCTGCGGAATTTCTTTAGAGGAATTTAATAAACAGTTTTATTATTTGATTGAAAATGATCTTTTATATAAAAATATAGAAAAGGGTAAGATCAAATTAGCAGCTCCAGAAAGTAATGTAACTTATAGACCTATTGATAAAAGCTTAAATAATACGGATGAAACGAATGGATTTTCTATTTAAAACATTGTTTACAATAAAAAGTAAAAGTACAGATCATATCAATTGCTTTTTCTTTCGATTTTAAAAACTTTGTAGAAACAAAAAAATGTGAGAGATAAAATAATTCCCCAAGCTATAAACATGAAAATGTATCCGGCTGTTGTCATGGTTTATTCCTTTAAATTATTGAATCGTAAAAAAGTTCTGATCTAAAATATGAATTTTAATTGAAAACCAACATGATTTATAAAACTAATTATAGAACTGCCCAAGAAATTTTGCTGTTAGTGCCTGTGTACTTTCGAATATTAAATTCTACTTTAGTATAGTGTCATGAAATTATTGTTCACATTTATCATATTTTTATTGATGATTCACCAATCAACAGCACAAGTTAATGCAGGAGATATTCCTAAAATCATCGAGGAGATTCGAACAAAATATGCCGCGGATAAACGAACAGCCATTTTTAATATTAACTTTACATCAGAAGAAAAATTCGTTTACCTTTCCGGTGAGACAAACTTGCCCGAAGCAAAGAAGGAATTGCTGTCGCTTCTGGAAAAATCAAATGTTGTAGATCAAATCATTATGCTTCCTTCAGTGGATTTAGGAACAAAGATTTACGGGATTGTAAACCTTTCAGTTGCGGATGTACGAACAAAACCGGAGCACTCTGCGGAACTCGCTACTCAGGTACTGCTTGGATCGAGATTAAAAATATTAAAATCCTCCGGCGAATGGTATTTGGTGCAATGTGAGGATGATTATATCGGGTGGATGGATAATGATGGTGTATATCTTATGGATCATGAAAAATTTGATGAATGGAATAAAACAAAAAAGATCATCGTTACCACACCTTTTACGTTTTCGTATTCTGAGGGGAATGTTTACTCAACGCCCGTATCCGATGTGGTACAAGGTAATTTATTAAAATTTATTTCTTGTAAAGAGGATTTTATAAAAGTTGAATTTTCCGATGAACGTATCGCTTTTATTTTGAATGGTCAAGTCCAGGATTATGAAGAGT
>DAIMIJ010000029.1:0-8969 GCA_036722835.1 Ignavibacteriaceae bacterium
GTTCAATCCTGAACTGAAAACTTCAAAGTTTCTTGTGCCGGGATTGATAGCAATGATACTTATAGTTACTGCTGTTATTTCAGTTACTTTATCACTTGTTAGGGAAAAAGAGCGCGGAACGATTGAACAGATTAATGTTTCACCATTAAGATCATTCGAACTGATTCTGGGAAAATCTTTTCCATTTGTACTAATCGCATTATTAAATGCAGGATTTATTCTTATTGCAAGCTATTTTCTGTTTGGTTCTGAAGTCAAAGGGAGTCTGCTTCTTCTTTTTGTGACAACACTTGTTTTTCTGATTGCTTCAACAAGTTTAGGGATATTTATCTCGGTCGTGTCAGATACGCAGCAGGTTGCATTTACACTTGCAACTTTTATTTCTTTACTTCCTTCACTTATTCTTTCTGGATTTATTTTCCCTATAGATAGTATGCCCTATCTTGTTCAGATAATTACAAATGTCACTCCTGTAAAATTCTTTCTTAAAATATTAAGAGCAATAATGTTAAGAGGTGTTGGAATTGAAGCATTCTGGGATCAACTGATTTATCTTGGAATTTTTACTACAATTTTAATTGTGCTTGGAACAGTAATTTATAAAAAGAAATCACAGACAGCATGAAAACAATAATTCGTTTTATAATAAAAGAATTTCAGCAGTTTAAAAGAGATCCGAAAATGTTTGGGATAATTCTCGTTGCACCTGTTATCCAATTAATATTCCTCGGATATGCTGCTAACTTAAATGTTGAAAATATAAAAACAGTACTGTACGACAGGAACCATACTTCAACGAGCAGAGAATTTATCGAAAAGTTTACCAGCTCAGGATATTTTGAAATTGTGGAATATGCCTCAAGCTACATTAAACTTGAAGAAAAGCTTAACAAAGGAGAAGCAATATTAGGTCTCGTAATTTCACAAGACTTTGAAGAAAAAATTTTTCGCAGAGAAACCGCACCATTGCAAGCGATATTTGAAGGCTCGGATGGGAATCAGGCATCTATTGCAGCAGGATACGTTCAATCAATAGTCTCCGGATATTCGAAGGATATAACAACTGATTTAATGGATCTTAGCGGAAGAAAAATATCTCCTATAGGAAATCTTTCTGCTGAAGTTAGGGTCTGGTATAATCCAACAATGAAGACCCGAAACTATATGGTGCCAGGAATAGTTGGATTGCTGGTAAGTATTGTAACTTTAGTTCTTACCTCACTGGCTGTAGTAAAAGAAAAAGAAATCGGAACGATGGAACAGTTGATCGTTACTCCGATTCGTTCCTACCAGTTGATTGCAGGAAAACTTATTCCGTTTACAATCCTTGGTTTGGTGTCCGTAATTATTGTTCTTTTATCAATGAGGATTATTTTTAATATACCTGTAAAAGGTAGTGAAACTTTTCTTCTATTATCTTCCTTCTTTTATATTCTATCAACACTTGGATTAGGGTTATTCATTTCCACGATTTCAAAAACACAGCAGCAAGCAATGATGATAGCAATATTTGCTGTAATGATGCCTATGATCTTTTTATCCGGTTTTGCCTTTCCAATTGAAAATATGCCGAAAATAATTCAGTTCATCTCATATATAATTCCATTAAAATACTTCAATTCAATTATTCGTGGTGTTATCCTGAAAGGGTTGGGCTTTGCTGATTTATGGTTTGAAGCATTGGTTTTGTTAGTAATGGGTGCTTCGATACTAGTGCTAAGCTCACTGAGATTTAGTAAGAAGATTGAATAAAACGACTCAATCATAAAAAATAATTTGAATTTTGTGTTTGTAACCTTATTTTCGTATAGTGATATCATTCTATTATTTGCGCCCATAGCTCAACTGGATAGAGCATCAGACTTCGGATCTGAGGGTTGAGGGTTCGAATCCTTCTGGGCGTACGATAAATCAATTAAACATTAAAAAGTCAAAAGCCAAACGGTTTTTGATTTTTTATTCTTACTAACTCAAGTTGACCGTTTGTTTTTGCAAACCGTTGAAACGGTTATTATTTATGGTTCATCATAATAATTGATACATTTTCGAAGGTAACCCTTCATAGCATGAACTAACACAACGATTTATCGTGGGGTAACCCCATTGGTGCGGTAGGTTTAGGGCTTTAGCCATGATGATTAAAACCATACTTTGTTATAAATTTTTCATATTCTTCTTTGGAAGTCATGTTTTTATGTTGTTCTTCGTACTCCAGATTGTATAAATCCATATTTTATAAGGTGACATAATTACTTTTGATTAATGGCTAAAGCCAATTCGGTTAAGAGCACTATACTCCCCACGCTGAAGCGTGGGGTTTTTGCAAAAAATCTCTGCTTAGTATTCTTAAAAAGGTATGCATCTTTATGATGAACCACATTTATTTAAATTTTCCCATTCTCAGCGGGATTAATCCCGCTGAGAACTATATAAAAAACAAAAATTTAATAACCGTTTTAACGGTTTTTATTTTGAAGCGATCAACTTGAATTATTAGATATGATGTTTGATAAATTAAAATATCGCTTTATGTCCGCAGCGCTTCAAGAGGCGGAAGAAGCATTGGAACAGAATGAAGTTCCGGTTGGTGCTGTTGTCGTCTTTGAGGATAAAATTATAGGCAGAGGTTATAATCAAGTCGAAAAATTAAAGGATGCCACAGCTCACGCTGAGATGATAGCGATTACAGCAGCGGAGAATCATCTTGGAGATTGGAGACTAACAGACTGTGATATTTATATTACAGTTGAACCCTGTCTAATGTGTACCGGTGCTATCTTATCTTCTCGAATAAAAAGGATTTACTTCAGTGCTTTCGATCCGAAATTTGGTGCTTGCGGTTCAGTTTACAATGTAGCTCAGGAAGGAAAAGTAAACCATAAAGTTGAGGTTTTTTCTGGCCTATTGGAACAGGAAAGCAGCTTATTGCTTCAAGAATTCTTTAAAAAGAAAAGAACTGGAGACAGTAAATTAAAGTAAATTCCACAGATACATCCTTGATAAAGAACTTCAATACCGATATTTTTGAGCAGTAGAAACAGCGGATTTAAAATGCGTCTTATATTGTTTGGTGCTCCCGGGGTTGGTAAAGGAACTCAGGCAAAAATATTAGCTTCAAGGTTGAACATTCCTCACATTTCTACCGGTGATATTCTGCGCGAAGCCGTAAAAGCAAAAACTCCATTAGGAATTAAGGCGTATGAAATCATGAGTCGCGGTGAATTGGTTCCAGACGATATCATGATTGGTATTATTAATGAAACCCTAAATCAAGCCCGTTGTAAAAACGGATTTATCCTCGATGGATTTCCCAGAACTTTACCTCAAGCAAAAGAGTTGGAAAAATTGCTTATGGAACTTAAGCTTGAACATGTCTTTTATGTCAATTTGACTGCTAACGGCGACGAGATAATTAGAAGGTTAACGAATCGAAGAGCTTGCAAAGTTTGTCAAAACATTTTCACTTTGAGTGAAATCGAAGGCAAAAATAGTTGTCCAATTTGTAATTCAACTGATAGTTTTTATCAGCGTGAGGATGATAAAGAAGATGTTATAAGAAATAGATTGGAAGTCTTTAACACTACTACTCAACCCGTTTTAGATTATTATGACCGAAGGGGTATTTTGGTTACTGTGGATGGATTGGGAGCAATAGATGATGTTACCACAAGTATTCTTATTTCAATTGAGGCAAAACTGGAATAGGTCTAATCTTTCTTTTTCAAAACCACCTTTATGGCTCTCCCATTTTCTATCTTAACTATTTTTTGGTGATATTTTTTTACAATTTCATAATTGTGCGTAGCAAAAATAATTGCAGTGCCTCGAGCATTAATTTTAAATAACAGATCAACAATTTCACCGGAAGTTTCGGGGTCTAAATTTCCGGTTGGTTCATCTGCAAGTATTAGGAAGGGTTCATTAACTATGCTTCTGGCGATAGCGATTCTTTGTTTCTCTCCACCTGAAAGTTCATTCGGAAAGCTAAATCTGCGGTGTAATAAGCCGACATCAGTTAGCACCGATGTAACTTTTCTTTTTATTTCCTTACGTGTCGTTCCTATCGCTTCAAGTATGAACGAAAGATTTTCATAAATGTTTCTATCATTTAATAATTTAAAGTCCTGAAAAATTATTCCCATTTTTCTTCTAAGTTTTGGTAAATCATTAGCCCGAATGGTTTTGGAATTAAATCTATCAAATTGAACTTCTCCTGAGAAAGGCAGAAGATTAAAATAGATAAGCTGAAGCAGCGTACTTTTGCCCGAACCGCTCTTCCCTATCACAAAAATGAAATCACCTTTTTTTACAGTAAGATTTAATTCGCTGAAGACCATTTGGCCGGGATAATTAAAATCAACATTGCTTAATGAAAGCATAATTATTTCTTCACTGCAATAAATTGAACACGCGGTGAATTAGCACTCCCATCTTTAAAAGTGAAAGCATCATAGCATGCTTTAACGCTAAGTCCGGCAGAATCCATTAAATCAAAATATGTTTCAAAGGAAAAAATTTTTTGAATATGCACTTCCTTAAACACTTTACCATTAGGATAGGTTATGCAAAAAACATTTCGGTGAATATTTTTTGTCGAATCGTAATCGGTTTCCTGTTTGTATCTAACCCCTTTGTAAGAACCTTTTCTTAATGGATCCTTAATGTGCCTAAAACTATTTTTTTCCAAACTGACATCAAACGTAAATATTCCATCATTACTGATTACCATGCATATCTCATTAAAAAGTGCTGACAGTTTTTTTTCGGTGATCAAGTAATTAACGCTGTCAAATGTCGAAACTATTAAATCAAATTTTGTGCTGAAAGGAATCATGGTCATATCGCAGCAAACTTTTTTCAGGCCGGCTTTTGAATTCTTATTGAGCATTGAAAGCGACATATCCGTTGCAATCAGTTTAGGATAATACGCCGATAGAAAACGGGCTAAATTACAGTTGCCCGAAGCAAGTTCTAAAACATTCGGTTTGTCACCAACATAATCACTTGAGATTGCATAAATATAATCAGCCCAATAATCATAACGTACTTTGCGCATGATGTGATCATAAATGTTTGACACATCAGTATAAATCTTGCTGCTAAGAATTTTTTCCATAGGAATTACGGTTAGCTAAAATCATCTGAGCATATTTGAATGCTTCAACCATGCTTGATTCATCGGCGATACCTTTACCGGCTATATCGAAAGCAGTTCCCTGATCAGGTGAAGTTCTAACAATCGGCAGACCTGCTGTGTAATTAACTCCTTTGTTAAAATTAAGCAGCTTAAATGGATTAAGTATTTGATCATGGTACATTCCAATTATCATGTCATAAATCGAATACATTTTCATTCCCCAAAAAGCATCCGGAGAATATGGACCAAAAAAGTATTTTCTCTTTGGAAAGTTTTTCATGAAAGGAATAATTACTTTTTTTTCTTCCTCACCGATAAGCCCATTTTCACCTGCGTGAGGATTTAATCCTAATACAGCAATCTTGGGCGATTTAATTTTAAAATCCTTTTTTAAGGTATCCAGAATCAAGCTAAATTTATTTTCTAACAATTTCTTACTTATTAAACCCGGCACATTTTTTATCGGCTGGTGAATAGTCAATAATGCAGCATTGATACTTTTTGATAAAAACAACATTGCATAGTTTTTCACCCCATACCAATCAGCTAACATTTCAGTGTGTCCTGGATATTTAATATTTGCATAAGCCAATGCTGTTTTTGAAATCGGGGCAGTTATTATTGCTTTTTCATTAGTCTTAATCGGTAAAACATAAGCCATTTCTAATGCTTTGAATGCAACTTGACCTGATAGTTTTGTGGGGATCCCGAACTGACGTTTGTAACTTCCAATGTTGATTATAGAGATCGGTAAATCTGAAGAATAAGCTGCTGATTTAACAATTTCATAATTAAATATTAGCTTATGCTTTTTAATTTCGCTTTTAAAAATATTTTCGGGACAGATGAAAAGAAATTTACCTTTAGATTTTTTAACCACCTTATTTAAAGTTTTAATAACTAATTCGGGACCTATGCCGTTAATATCCCCGCATGTAAATATAAAGGTATTCATAATGTATTTTTTAAGATGAACTCACCTGTTCCCTTCTCATCAACAAAAATAAATTTTTTCTGAAGCTTTGAATAAGTCCAGGTCTCTGAAATTTTATCATCGTCATTTGATCCACGTTCGACTGAATTAGGTTTGCCGTAAAGGATATAAATTTTTGCTCGATTGGTTTCCAAACCATTCAAGCCAGTAATTGTGGAGAAATTCTTAACTGAGTAATCAACTCTTTCATAATATTCTGCAATCAGCTCGTTATATTCCGTATTTGGTGAAGGATCACCCTTTTTCCAAAATCGATGTAATAAGCTGTCATAATTATCACTACTCTTCAGTAGCTGCTTTATGGAATCATCATTTATTACAAATCGTAATAACTTTATTGCGGATTCTGAATCACTTAAAGATCTCGGTTTATTTAACCATTTAACTATTGGTCTAAAAGATTTTTTCTTTTGAAAACTTTCGGATTTGGAAACGACAATTTCAAATTGTCCCTCTTTCAGCTTTTGAGTCAGGTGAACTAAATAAAAATTACTGGTCGGATTAGAGAGTGAATCGGCGGTAATTATTATTCTACCTTCACATTCATCAAAACCAATCTTCTCCGTGTCATTTCGCTTTAGTACGCTGTTAAATACGGTATCCTTCCCGCTTATTACCTTAACAAATAATTTCTCTAAAGTTGTATCTGTGCTCGGAATTAAAATGTCGTAAGAATTATTATCGAAAGGAATGAATCCGCCAAAATTCGGTAAAGCCCGTGAATTATTCGCCCCGCACTTGAATACATTGTCATTCAAAATTATAGGAATCAAAAAATCCGATTCCTCGTTTTTCATTTTTAGTACAGTTTGCTCTTTATTAAAAATATCCTTCTGAGAGTTCGCATCGAAAATATTTGAAGTGATTATAATCGTTTTATTCTCAAATAAGAATGAAATTACTCCCTCGATGTAAATATTTGGATCTGATGTCAGTGAAAAATCATCAAAAGTAATTTTTCGATCATTGAAATGTCGTTGAATGAAATTAGAATTAGAGTCACTAATCTCAATCGTAATTTGAATTGAAGCAGTATATGATTCGTTATCCTTTGAAAAGATTAAACTCGTAACCGGAATTTTATACAAATAAAAAAATTGGGAAGCTGAATCGGAAGAAGGAACTGAATAAATATCTGTAAAAAAGTTTTGATTAAGCTTTTGACTGTAAATGTTAAACGAAATTGCAAATGCAATTAATAAAAATATTTTTCTCAAATTATTTTCTGCTCTGTATTTAATTATTGTGTGCGTATTACTTCAAAAGAATCATCTTCTTGGTCAAGATAAATTTTCCAGCCCCGCCTGCTGCGGAGTAAACCATCAATCTGTAAAAATAAATTCCACTTGCTATTGATGATGCATCAAAATTAACTTCATAATTTCCTGGTTCTTTCTGCTCACTCACCAATGTTGCCACTTCATTACCGAGTATGTCATAAACTTTCAATGTTATCGGCACAACTCCACCGGAGGCGGACAGGCTTTCGTTCCCACTCAATAGGGGAATAGCATACCTGATGGTAGTAGAAGGATTAAACGGATTCGGATAATTCTGACTAAGTGAAAAAGTGTTGGGAACATAATCGTTATCCACAACTTCCGAGGTCTGAATCAATCCAAAATATTTTAATGCCGCCGTCATAACTTGTGCTCGTGCATCAGCAAGATTGATAGTTTCAAATGGAAAAGCAAGATAAATTAATTGCCCAATATTTGAGGAATCGTTAAAACTTCCTGTGTATTCAATTCCAGCAGTTGAGACAGAATTATATTTTAAGATTGGAACACTTCCGCCTGTCGTATCTATGACATCGGGCCAATCTTCAGCGTATGGTGAACCGTTACTTTGAACACCATAACCAAAACCTAATCCTGCAAACTGAGTTGAATCAGTGCCGTAAACGTCATAAAAATTTGAATCATCAGCAACATATTTTGCTTTTAGATAATCTCTAAGAAATTGTATCTCTTTTGATGTTGCTAAGGAAGATCCAAGATCATATGCTATCTCAGATCCCGAAATAAATAATTTACCTCCGCTTTCTAGATAAAGAGCGACTTTGGTTCTCTCCACACTTGAAAAAGTTTCATCAGCAGTAGATTCATCTCCAAGAATCCAAATCACCAATTCATAATCATTTAGATTTATTGTTCCGTTGATTATTTGTTCATTCGCACAAGTTTCAAAACTCAAATTGAATGCTTTAGCATGAGATACGGCAAAATCATGATAAGGGTTCGCCCAACTGCCTAAGCCACCGTACCTATCAAATCCATCCACGATTAATATTTTTTTGTTGTCGTTTAGCATTCTTAATCCATAAATATCTGATTGAGTGCTGACATTTGTAATTGCGGCACTATCAACGGCAAATAGTTTTAGATACAGTGGAGTAGTCTGATTGTAAAAGTAAGTTTTCGAATTCAACAAATTTGTTAGAACAGTTTCATTATCTCTTAAGTTGTAATTTATTCCATCAATGCTGAAATAAAGTCTATATCCTTTAAGATCTGCGTCTGTTGGAGGAATCCAAGCGATTGTAAAATAATTGGCTGAATCCTTCTTAATATATTTAAGTATAGGTGCAGCCGGGGGAATTAAATCTATATCGGTTGTTGTTACCGGCACATAAACTGTATCTGTATTACCTCGTGTATCCTCTGTAAAAACCATGACAACATAATTGCCATACGGAAAGTCATTCACGTTCCAATAATTATTGCCAACAACTTGAGTTGAAGCAACATTTGAAGATCCGCTGCCGTTTGTAACAATGTAAACATGTTTGCTGGTATTGGCTTCTGGTTGATAATAATTGATGTCAACATAATTATC
>DAIMIJ010000029.1:9069-14039 GCA_036722835.1 Ignavibacteriaceae bacterium
ATAACGGATATTGGGTTTCCAGTAGTCTTCATAAATCGTTAAACCACCATCTGGTCTTAAAGCGTTGAGATGAGAAGTCGAAATAGAGCCGCCTAAACGATAATCAATGAGATGCACATGATCAATTGCAACTGTAGAAATTTGTTGTCCCTCAACAACTTGCTGACCGACAGAGACAATAGGTCTTGTATGATAATATGTAATATTTTTTGAAAGTCCCCCGATCTGCGAGGTTACACGAACATAAGAATCATAGCCCGTTCCGCCATCATCATAAGCAACAGCGACAGTACCGGGAAGAACTGCCAAAATTGGAGTTCCCTGAGTACCAGACATATCAGTTCCATTGTGGTAATGACCTGGTACACTTGTACTTCTATATTCTGCAAATGTACCTCCAATTGTTCTCTGAACCGTCATTGGGGAATAAGGCCATTTATATTTAATTGTATCTGTTTGTGCTAAACAAAAACTATTCAATACAATTAATAAATAAAGTATAAGATGGGAATTAATTTTTGAGGAGGTGGAGAACATTTTAAATTAACTATTCATGTTATTCAAGAAGTCCTTATTGGTCTTCGTCCCTCTCATTTTATCTAATAGAAATTCCATTGCATCAATAGGCGAGAAATCGCTAAGAATTTTTCTGAGTATCCAAATCTTTGCGAGATCATCTTCCTTTATTAGTAATTCTTCCCTTCGCGTACCGGTACGATTAACATCTATTGCCGGAAATATTCTCCTATCACTAAGATCACGATTTAGCAGGAGTTCCATGTTACCGGTGCCTTTGAACTCTTCAAATATAACGTCATCCATTCGACTGCCGGTATCAATTAAAGCAGTTGCAATGATAGTTAAGCTTCCGCCGTCTTCAGTGTTTCTTGCTGCACCGAAAAATCTTTTTGGTTTATGAAGAGCATTTGAATCAACACCGCCTGAAAGAATTCTGCCGCTATGAGGAACTACGATGTTATGAGCACGCGCAAGTCTTGTAATACTATCAAGTAAGATAACAACATCTTCTTTAGCTTCAACCATTCTCTTTGCTTTTTCAATCACCATATCTGCAACCTGAACATGTCTGTCTGCCGGCTCATCAAAAGTAGAACTAATAACTTCAGCTTTTACCGAACGTTCCATATCAGTTACTTCTTCCGGCCGCTCATCAATCAACAAGATAATCAGTTTAATTTCAGGATGATTTCGAGTAATGGAGTTCGCAATCTTCTGCAGTAAAATCGTTTTCCCACTTTTTGGTGGTGATACAATCAAACCTCTTTGTCCTTTTCCAATCGGTGAGAGCAAGTCCATTATTCTCACGGAGTATTCCCCAGGAGCAGACTCAAGAATTAATTTCTTTGTTGGATAGACCGGAGTAAGGTTGTCAAATAAAGTTCGTTCACGGATTGCATCGGGGTCTAAATTATTCACAGCTTCTACACGCAATAAAGCAAAGAATCTTTCACCTTCCTTAGGTGGACGAACTTGTCCGCTCACTAAATCACCAGTTCTTAAACTGAACTTTTTAATTTGAGATGGTGACACATATATATCATCAGGCGATGGAAGATAATTATAATCCGAAGAGCGAAGGAAGCCATAACCATCAGGCAAGACCTCGAGCACACCTTTGGAAAAGGTTAATCCATCCTTAGCAGTTTGTGCTTCAAGAATTTTGAAGATGAGTTCTTGTTTCCTTAAATCGCTGTAGTCAGAGACATTTAAATCCTTGGCAATTGTATTTAGTTCAACGATTTTTTTTGACTTGAGTTCAGAGATGTCCATTGGCATGATGCAGTCCTATTAATTATTTGTTGTTAAATGATCTGATATTAAGCTTGTATAACTTAATCAAAGGTTTTTCCGGGAACTGTTTATTTTTTCGAGGTAATACTAATTTTTAATTCACTTATTGATTTATTTTTGAAAGGAATAAGAGGAACACTTGAAACATACTTCAAATCTAAAATAATGTCAAGATATTTTAATCCTTTCCAAATCCGTCTTTATGGCTCCCAAAAGATACATGCTTCCTAATACAACCAGGCATTTTGTCGGATTCTCCTGCTTAAATGAGGCGACATATTCTGCTGGGTTTGTAATTGAATTTACATTCATGTTAATTTCTTGAGAGATTTTTTTCAGTTCAGAAATCTTACAAGCTCTTTCATAATCAATATCAGTGATCAGGATTTTATCAAATGAATCTTTTAGGAGCGTCAGCATTTCTTTGATTGCTTTATCCTTCATCACTCCAAATAACAAAGTAGAATGAGAGTACTTTGATTTATCTCGATTAAACTCGGTTAAAAAATTGGTAATTCCTTCAGTATTATGTGCAGAATCGAAAATTATATCCGGTTTGGTGTTGAAGAACTCATAACGACCCTGAAGTCCAGTATTTTTGACAACATTTTTTATGCCGTTTTCGATTACCCTAAAGTTATCATTGTCTAATGATTTAGACACGGCTAATGCCGCCAAAGCAGCATTATATTTCTGATATTTACCTTTCAGCGGCATTATCCACTCATCTAATTCTAACTCTTCGGTATATAATTCTAACGAATTATTCTTTTCGATGATATAATCCTTAAGTTTAAAGAGTTCACACTTCTTCTGAGAGCACCTTTCCTCAATTATAGATTCCGCCTCCTCTGGAAGCTTTCCAATAAAAACATTAATACCATCTTTAATAATTCCTGCTTTTTCCTGGACAATTTTTTCAATAGTATTGCCAAGGATTTCCGTATGCTCTAAACTAATCGAAGTAATAATTACAAACAAAGGATTGATGAGATTTGTTGCATCTAATCTCCCTCCTAAACCGGTTTCGATTACTGCATAATCAACTTTTTCTTCACTGAAATATTGGAATGCGAGAGCAGTAGTTGCTTCAAAAAAAGTCAGCTTAAACATATCAATATTTCTCTCGAACTCGTGAATGAACTTTGCAATTCTTTCATCAGATATTTCTATACCATTAATTTTTATGCGCTCATTGAATCTGGAAAAATGAGGTGAAGTATAAAGCCCGACCTTATATTTCATTTCTTGAAGAATGCTGGCAGTAAAAGCTGCTGTGCTTCCCTTTCCATTTGAACCTGCAATGTGAATCGTTTTAATTTTATTCTGCGGTTTGCCAAGCAGCGTTAGAAAATTTCTGATGTTGTCCAATCCTAACTTGATACCGAAAGTATGAAGTGAATATAATTTATTGAGAGATTTTTCTAAATCCATTTTAGTTTTGTAGAATAAATGATCCGGTTAAATCTGAAATTTTCTGAATATTATTTTCTATGCAATAGTTTTCTAAATCACTTACCATTTTTCCCGAAGCGGTCGGATCAATAAAATTTAATGTTCCAATTTGTATCGCAGATGCACCAACAATCATAAATTCAACAACATCTTTCCAATTCATTATTCCGCCGATTCCAACAATTGGGATATCAACTTTTTGTTTTATCTCAAGTACCTTAGCTAATGCGATTGGCTTTATCGCTGGTCCTGAAAGTCCGCCAAACACATTAAATATTTTTGGTTTACGCGTATTTATGTTGAACGAAGTTCCAACCAAAGTATTGATTGCTGATACTGCATCTCCGCCTTCTTCTTTCACTACTTTTGCAAATTCTGAAATGTAAGAAACATTTGGTGATAACTTAACAAATACTGGTTTGTTAGTTACAGCTTTTACTCTTTGAGTAATCTTTCCGACAGCACTTAGGTCATTTCCAAATTGCAGTCCACCCTCTTTTACATTTGGACAGGATACATTAATCTCAAACCCTTTTATGAATTCTTCGCTCGTCAGCAATCTTGTACATTCTACATATTCTTCAACAGTGCTTGCGGCAATATTACAAATTAAAGGTACATCAAACTTTTTTAGGAAAGGAATTTTTTCTTTTAAGAATTCTTCTACCCCAACGTTCTGCAATCCAATTGCGTTTAACATTCCCGCCGGAGTTTCAACTATCCTTTGTGGAGGATTTCCTTTTCTCGGCTTTAAACTTAATGATTTTGTTACAATACCACCGATTTTATTTAGATCAACGAAATCAGAAATTTCATTTCCGTATCCAACTGTACCGGAAGCCAAGAGAATTGGATTACGAAATTTTAATGAGCCGACTCGAACCGTTAAATCAACTTTGCTCATATCACAACATCCCGGACATTAAAAACAGGTCCATCTTTGCAAACCAGGGAATATTTTTCTGGCTGATTAACAGTTTCGATCGGACAACCCTGACAAATACCAAACCCGCAAGCCATTACACATTCTATCGATGCTTCGCATTCAATATTATTTTCAATCGTAAACTCTTTTAAAGCGCGAAGCATAGCATTTGGTCCACAGGCAAATATTTTTGGTTTAGAAGTTATTATTGAAGTTAAATTCTTTCTAAGTAAAGACACAACAGTTCCTTTATAGCCAAGTGAGCCATCATCAGTCGAAGTTAAAATATTTTTCATTCCATACTGGATAACATAGTGACTTGATCTGCCTCCTACAAAACATTTTATATTCTTTTCGTCGCCAATTTTTCTGATTAAATAAGGAAATGGTGCTGCGCCCAATCCTCCGGCAACAATCACCGCAGTATCGAAACTGCCTTGAAGATTAAATCCATATCCTAACGGACCAAGAATATCTATAGTTTCACCTATATGCTTTTTTGCCAGCAGTTTTGTTCCCTCTCCAAGTATATTAAACATGAGAAAAAGTGATTCACCCTCAACATCACAGACACTGAAAGGTCTGCGAAGTAAGGGAAAAACGCCTTCAGATACTTTTACGTTGAGAAACTGTCCGGGCTGAATTACAGAAGCAATTTCAGGACAATAAACTTGAAGAAGAAAAATATTATTATCTAAGGCGATTAGCTTTTCTATCGGTGCATTATAGATGAACACAGATACTCAAATATATTGAATGATAAATGAAGAATAACTTC
>DAIMIJ010000030.1:0-13987 GCA_036722835.1 Ignavibacteriaceae bacterium
GATCTTTTGTAAAGTGTCTGAAAATATCATCGAGCTGCCAGACTAAAGCTTGTTCGCTGTATAGTCCAACATCTTTAGGAGTTGCACTTTTACCGTGACCAATTAAATCAACAGCAACATAGGAAAAATTTTTTTTGAGATTTGGAATTATTTCCAACCAATCATTTGCTGAACCTGTAAATCCATGAAGAAGAAATACGAACTCAGCTTTTTTTTCTACAGAAGGGAAGCACTCAACATTGATATTAACATTGGAAGTCGAAATTATCAAGATTAGTCTCGTGACTTTTGATTATAACTCGAAATGACCTTGTTAAAATATTTTCTCCGCAAAGCGAGAGATTTTTTTGAATAAGTTTTTATTTCCAGAACCGAAAAATTATTTGCTGCGGCTGCTTGTTTTAGTATTCGCTTAAAGTTTGCCCAGCTTTTCACGTCAAAATAATTTCCACCAAATGCGTTTACGAATTCTGAAAAATTCAAATTGTGAGGCGTCACAAAATATTTTTCAAAAATGTTTTTGTGTTTTGATATTGGAAGCGCTTCAAATATTCTTCCGCCATTATTATTGATGAGAATTATGGTGAGAGGAATGGAATTCTTTTGTGTAATCAAAAGACTGTTTATGTCATAATAAAAAGCCAAATCACCAATTAACAGATACGTTTTGGACTTAGATGCTTTTGCGATTCCCAATGCCGTCGAAATGATACCGTCAATTCCGCTTGCACCGCGATTGTGAAAGACTGTAATCTTCTTGTGCATCAATGGTGCAGTCAAATCCAAATCTCTGATTGGTATACTATTGGATACCATTAAATTAGAACCATCGGGAATTTCCTTTAAAAGTTCCATGATGATCCTGCTTTCATTCGGGAATAAAGATTTATCAATAATTTCATGCTTGATTCGGAAAGCTGTTTTATCTATTTGTAAAAAGCTGTTTAACCAATTACTATTTTGTTTTATTTGATCGTTTTTTTCAATCAGAGTTAAAAGCTCAATACAAAATCTTTCAGGTTCACAAGCCAAAGTTGAAGATAATTTATTTGAAGGACTGCCCCATTCACCGAATTTATTTACCAATAATTTATCGCATGAACAGCCGGCAATAAAGTTTGACAAAGCTTTCGAAGAAAAATTTCTTCCAAACTGAATTATGAAATCGGGTTTATGATTACTGACAAATTTTTCCGAGCGAAGGTATGAATCATAATTAGTTAAAACATTTTGTCTGGAGTGAACTGAGAACCGCATGTTTGAAGCGGCATCTGCAATTATAGGAAATCCGGTTTTTACAGAAAGCTGATTGCATGCTTTAAAAAATCCTTTGGAATAGTTATCTAATCCAACAACAATAATTCCTTTGGAATGATCTTTTATTTTGTTTGAAATAAGCTGAAAGGTTTTCCTGCTAATTATATTTTTTGACAGATTATGATGCAAAAAATTTTTAGGAATACTTTGGATAATTTGTAATTCACTATTACTGATTTCATCTGTAAAAGCATCAGGTTCGAATGGTTCTTTGAAAGGAAAATTGATGTGAACCGGACCAATATTTTTAATTGAGCATTCGACTAAAGCTCTTCTGGCAATAGTCTTGATGTCGTTCAATCTTTTCAAACTTACTTGCGGTAAACCTGCGTCTGCAAACCAGCGAATATGATTTCTGTAAATGTTGTTTTGATTTATTGTTTGATTGGCTCCAACATTTTGTAATTCAGCCGGGCGATCGGCAGTGCAAATAATTAATGGAATTTTACTTTGATATGCTTCAATTATTGCCGGATAAAATTCTGCTGCAGCAGTGCCCGAAGTACAAACAAGCGCAACAGGGTTATTCGTAGCTTTCGCTAGACCGAGCGCAAAAAACCCGCTGCTGCGTTCATCAATTATTGCGAAGGATTTAACCTTTTTATTTGTAGTGAAAGCATACGTCAGCGGTGTGCTTCTGGAGCCGGGTGATATGCATGCATACTTAACCTCTGCATTCACAAACTGTGCAACCAATGCTTCAGCCCACAGTATATTTCTATTGACTTTTATTTTTTTCATTAAAAAAATTTAATATGGCTTTCAATTTTAATTCAGTCTCCTCAAACTCTTTCTCTGGATTTGATCCTTCAATAATTCCGCAGCCGGCATAAGCAAATAATTTATTTTCATGCAGTAAAGCCGAGCGGATTCCAACTACAAATTCCCCTTCATTATTAAGGTTAAAATACCCAATCATACCTGAATATAGACCGCGTCTATAATCCTCAATTTTTTTTAGTAAGCTCAAAGCTTTATCCCTCGGCTCACCGCAAATTGCTGCTGTAGGGTATATCGCTTCAATAATTTCAAACATGTTTGTCTCAGCAATTAATTCTGATTGTAGAATTGTGTGCAGATGTTGAATGTTCTGTAATTTTTTAAGGGGAATTTTATCTGTAAAAATTTTCGTAACATACTTGGAAATAGCTTTCTTAATCTGATGAACAACTAAATCATGCTCACGGTTTAGTTTTGAACTGGATAAAATCTCACTTTCAAGTTCTTTGTCTTCATCTTGGTTTTTACCGCGTGAAATTGATCCGGCAAGAACATCAATTGTAACTTTTTTATCTTGAAATTTTATTAATCTTTCCGGACTTGCACCAAAAAAAGTTGACTCATTATTGTGGTAAATAAATATAGAGCAATCAGAGTAATTATTTGCAAAATATTTTCTGATTTCGTCCCAGTTTAGTTCTGCAGATAAAACCATCTCAACTCTGCGGGAAAGAACTATTTTGGAAATTTCATTATCAGCAAGCTTATTTAAAGTATTGGCAACCAGTGATTTCCATTTCTTTTTATCTTTAGGTGAAAATCCTTTGGCCGATAAAATATTTGATGCTTTATCCTCAATTTTATTCTGAATGTTTAATAAACCATCGAGCCGCTGCGAAAATTTATCAACCTGCTTTTTTATTGATGCATTTCTGTTAACAAAATTATAAATAAGATTTTGCAAGTCTGATTTTTTTACAAGAAGAAATTCCGGCACAAACCAATCTGAATCCTTAAAATCCTGCCATTCTTCTTCCGAATGCTCGGCAGTAAACTTCATACTGCCGCAAATCAAAGGAAAGTTAATTTGGTCTTCTTTCCAATTACTAATTATTTTGTTCTTTAATTCTCGAACTGATTTGCTGATAGCTGAAAATCTTCCCAAGCCATTTTCAGACATTTCTAACGCTGTTCCAAAACCGGTTAGAGAGAAATTTTCCAGTGCATTTTCAAAGTAAAAGAATCTTGGATATTTCTCAATAAATGCTGAAAGCTTGTTCTCTATTTGAAAATCAATTGGGGGAAGCTTATAGCTGATCAAATCATCTGAAAATTCTTGTCTGCCGATTATGTTTTTATGCTCGGTGAGAAAATTGGTGAAATCGTTAATAATATCGTTTACGTTATTTGCCATATTTTGAAGTTAGTTTTATAAAAATTGTGACGCATGCTAAATTACTAAAAGATTATATCCTCTTCTATGGTTTCAAGTATACGCAAATAATTCTCGCAGCGATCAGAGGTTGAATGATCAGAGGATAAAAAATCTTATAGGGTTTACATAATCAAAAAATATGTTTTGGGATAAAAATAAAAAAGCGCTATAGAAAAAATATAGCGCTTCTCGAAAAGAATCAAAAGTGGGGTTCGAGTCTAAAATCTATAAGTTACAGTTAATATTAAGTGATTAACCGAAACATCTTGAAAAGTGCGTGATAATTTGACATCGTAATTATCACCAATATCTTTCCACCACCCGTGGGCAAATCCAACATCAATTCCTACAGCATCTTCTGCAAGAAAACCGATTCCGCCTGTAAAATATTTTTTATCAAATGTTTGATCATCTTCTTTAAATGCAGATGGCTTTACAAAAAATCCTCCGCGAAGTCTGAGAGCTAAATCCGGAATCGTGTACTCTAACCCGAGGTTATAATTCACAGCAGTTCCTAAGAGATCCTTAACATCCTTATTTACTCCGGCAACGTAATCTTCGCCTAAACCGGCTTTATTACTGAATTCGATTTGTGAATAGTCGATGAATGTGGCTTCTACTGAAGCTATCAAGCCCTTAACGTTTATGGATAATCCACCGCCCAATTCGAATGGTGTTCGAATTTTATACTCAACTTCATCGCTATAATCGTCCTGGTTAAGAAAGTAAGTTTGACTTGCATACTCACTTCTTCCATTAACGATAAATTTTTCTTTGATATCAAATTCTTTAGGGAACTGAACCGTTAATCCAAACCTTGCATTTTGGTTAAACTGATATAGCATACCAAACTTTGCATTCCAACCTTCAAGATCCCATTTGAGTAGTCTGTTCAAATAAAAAAGTTGGAAATCTGTTGTTTGTGGTTCACCAGGACTGGTTACTCCCTGATAAATTTTATTAAGGTCTTCTTCATAATAATCATTGTTAGATTCATATGTCCCGGTTACAACATTAAGGTTTAGTCCAACAAAAAGATTTTTGTAAACTTCGATTGCGCCTGAAAATGTCCAATTGTTAACTGATCCCGAATTCAGGATGTTTCCGCTTTGGTTTAGTCCACCCAAAATATTAGTTGTGTCTTTAATGTAATTGTTTTGAGAATCGTAAAGCGGATAACTTAAGAATAAATCATATGGAATATTGTTCTTTCTTAAGCTGAAATAATTTATCCACGAATCTCTATTGTTTGTACCATCAAACTTTAAAGCACCGGTTAAGTCAGATGTATTATGATATGTTAAACCAAATACGAGACTTCCCCTTGTGGTGGGCAATGGAAACGCAAAGCTAATACGATTCAAATTTGTATTGCTATTTGAATAACTCGTATTGGAATTAAAGAATTCTGCATCGTTTTTAAAGTTTAAATATGTCAGTCCACCGGAAAGTTCTATCTTTTTGATCAAACCAAAACCTGCGGGATTAAAAAATGCAGCCGAAGCATCATCACTCAATCCAATGTAGCTGTTACCCATTCCTAATGCTCGTGCATTTGAACCAAGGCCTGAATAAGCAAGTCTTAATGCATCATTAGTATTTTGAGAATAAACTTCATTCTGAGCAAAGGTCAGAAAAAAAAGTATGATTGCAATGAATGAAATTTTACAGTAAGACATTATTTCCTCACCGTGTTGGTGTTTCTATTTCCATCATTATTTCTAATAGAATTATTGTCCGAGCTTCTTGTGCTTGAACTATTATTATTAGAATTCACCGATGAAGAATTATTATTGTTCGACGAATTATTGTTGTTGGAGCTATTATTCGATGAATTATTACTGTTTGATACATCTCTGCTTGGCGGATCTGTAGTTTGTATAGTTCTCCCATTATCTGTGCCTCTTCCTTGTCCTTCATTTCTTATGGATGTGGTCGTCTCATTTTTAGTTCTGATATAATCACTTCCAACAGGCGTGCTTGGAGGAACTAAACTTAACCACCATGGATAATCATAGAATCCATAGTAATCCCCATAATAAGTTTCATCATAATATTCATTTGTTGTGCTTTCGGACGGGAACTCGTCTTCGGGCATCCAAAGTACCGTATAGCAGCCGCTCAAAAAAAGAATCGCTGAAAAAATGATTATTGAATTTAAAATACTTTTTCTCATTTCATTTACCTTCTTCTATCACCGCTTCGGTTAGTATTGCTTGGAGGCGTACTACTTCTGGGCGGAGTATTATTTGTCGGTGGACTATAAGTTCTCTGCGGAGGAGAATATGATCTCGGAGTCTGCTGAGTTCTTCTTTCAATTCTTGGTTCATTGCGATTTCTGGTTTCAGTCCTCTGCCTTGTAGTTGAATTTTCCTTTTTGATATTCGGAGTGCTGTTGTTGTTCAATTCTCTTTTTCTTGTATCATCCTTTCTTGGAGGTGTCGTTTTGTTTTCTTTCGATCTGTCTTTGAATATACTTTCGTAACGTTTTTTTGTTTCGTTTTGACGACCCTTAGGACTTTTTGTAATGGTATTATTATCTCTTCTATTTCTTGTGTTGTTATCCAAGACAGGATTCTTCCTTCTTTCTTCTTTTTTCACTTCGATTCTTTCCTTATCAAGATTTCGATTTCTTGAAGTTGTATTTTTATCTAAGATTACATCTCTGCTCCTCTCACGAGACCTAATATCCTTGCTTAATGTTCTGGAATCTCGACCTGCCAGACCTCCCCTTGAAACATAACTGTTCCTTAAACCAGTATTATTTCTGATGCTGTAACTGTCTCTCGTTCTTTCCCGGTAATTATTATATCCATTATTATATCCGTAGCCCCAATTATAGTAAGGATAATAATATGGATCATAGTACGAGTAGTAGTAACCTGGATAATACCAGGAGGAAGAGCACCAGTTCCAATAATAAAACGGATCCCAGCAGAAAGGATCATAATACCAATTGCCAAAAGAGAAACCCATATAAATTGAAGGATGATATCCCCAGAAATATCTGTGATAGGCGGGGTACTGACCGAAATAATATTTGTTTACGACGATATCGTCATCAATTTCACCTTCGTAATCTCTGTAAGATTCATCGGAGACATAATTAGTGTCGTAATCTTCTTCCTGATCGTAATAACCATACTCATCTTGGTCCTTGGAATAATCATCGTCTCTCGTAGCAATTTGGGTATAACAGCCTGCAATAAAAATTGTTGCTGAGAAAATAATCAGTAACAGATAAAAATATTTTGTTTTCATGGTTCCTCCACTATAATTAACTATTTAAATTTCGGCAATAATCACGCCTAATCAAAGGGGAGAAAAAGCATCCTAATCATTTTGTTTTGAGGTAAGGTGAAATTTGAGTGTACATTAAATTAAACTTTGTTGTATAGAAATTGAGACAACACGCAAGAAGTAAAAAAAGGGGTCTGTAGATGAGATTCACTTACAAAGTGAGTCTCATCTACATATTTTCTAAATATTCCTTATAAACTCAATCCTCATTGCTCTATCGGCTGTAGTTGGCGTTAATTTTTTGTTGCTTAATAAGTCGCGGAGATCAAAACCAAAAGTAAATCCTTCGCCTAAGGTCCACCTTACACCGAGATTAAAATAGCCGTTTCCTTTTCCGAAAATTTCAGATTGGTTATCATTGAAAGCGAAATCATATTCACCAACTAAAGAAAAACTTTCACCAAGAGTTTTTTCAAATCCGCCAGTTATGTTGATAAAATTATCACCATCACGAGTTTCAAGGGAATAACTTGCAGAACCGTGAAGACTTAGATAGCCGAACAAAGCAAAGTTTTTTGAGACAGCGCCAAAAAACCCCGGTGATTTTATAGCATACCTGCCGACTGATTCTGAAAATATTCCTTTACCCTGTGAGTTAAATCCTAAAGTGATTGTCGGCATGAGGAGTGTTTCTTGGAATAAACGAAAGCGAATATCTACTGCCGGAAGTTTGTACCAATCAGGGTTACCGGCTCCGATTATATTTACACCGCCATAGGAAATTCCAAAGCTTATGTCGTCAAAGACACCAACTTCCAGCCGGGCAATTACAACACCAAGCGGGAGATATTCAGTGCAAACGCTGACTAATCCCTTATCGAGAACTCCGGCTGTTGGCATATCAATCAGAAATCTATATTGATATTTAGCGTTTTCCCCGGCAGATCCTTGAGCAAAAGCTTGTACTGAAATTATCGCACAGAGGATCAGAAATATTAATAAATGTTTTTTCATAACGGAAATATTTTCTAAAAGTTTAAAATTTAATTACCTAAGATAATTCATTTTTAGTTTTTATGATTGCCTTTATCAGGTACGAAATTATTTGGTTTACAATCGCATCGGGGACACCGTCAACATGTTTCGATTTTAACCTCATGTCGCATTGATCGTTAACGTAATCAATCACCACGAATTTATTTTCATTTGTAAAAACAATTTCAGTTGAAAAGAAATCTAATTGAATTAATCCAAAGATTGCTTTAGTAATTTGATTCAGTTTTTTAATGTTGATTTGGGTTTTCAATTCATCATTTATTTCTTCATAGACATGAGTTTGATCATCCCATAGAACTGTAATGACTTTGCCGAATGCCCAGAAACATCTAAACCAGGTGCGTTTACCGTCAATAACACTCGGAAATATTTTTTCCTGGATTAAATATTTGTCATGAGTGTAAGCCATTCTTTCATTTATAACTTCTTTTAGCGACTCGGCGCCGGTGACAACTCCAGTTCCTCCGCCAGTTGTATTACATGGTTTGATAATAAAAGGCCGGCCAAGAATAGCAAGATCATCAACAGATAAAAGAATATCCTCTTTTTGGCTGTGTGGGGGAATAATGATTGAGTACGGAACATTTAATCCTGCTGTAATAAATTCTAAATGCATACTTGCTTTATCAATTGCATGTAAAACATTTTTATAGGGATTAAATATCCTGGTTTTTCTTCTTAGCAATATCTTACCAATTTCCTCAAATCGCTCATCAACATCCCAAGCCCGATCGATATAACAATTAAATGCTAATTTCTTCTGAAGTAAATCTTCCTTTACTACTAATACATTATTCTGATGGATGACATACGTACTCAGCCCTGCTTCTTGAAGATGTTTCTCAACAAGGGAAACGAAATCGACATCATATTCCCAATTATAAGCGACGCCAAGATCAAAAATTTTCATCATGCCTTTATATTTTTACAAAGATATAGTTTACTATATTTGTATGCAACAATTACAGACAAAAAGAAACCATTGTGAATGGATTTTTGTCTATTATCTCTTGAAAAATTTATCTTAATTCTTAAAGTAAATTAAAATTTTTTAACAATAAGTTAACCGATGATATATAAAGAATATTTATTTTTAATTTTTGTCGGATTTTTATTTTCTTTTGGGTGTTCCTCAAATCAGGAAATCACCAAAACGAAGATTGAGACGAGAAGCGAAATTGACCGAGCAGACCAAGATTTCAAGAAAAAAGCAATGGATCATTTTATAAATGGATCTATTGCCGAAGCCAAAGGTGATTTTGCAACCGCTGTGCTTGAGTTTCAGGATGCTCTAAATCTCGATCCGAGCGCAGGTGTTTACTATGCGCTTGGAAAAAATTATTATAACCTGAATAAATTATCTCTTGCCATACAAAATTCACGCAAAGCCGTAGAATTAAATCCAAATCAAATAGAATATTTTGTTCTTCTCTCAAATGTTTATTCAACTGCGAAACAATTTGACTCTGCGGCAGTAACATTAGAAAATGCACTTCAGCTTGATTCTACAGATGTAGAGCTTTATTATAAATTGGCAAGATTGTATGAATCTTCTAAACCATTAAAAGCAATTGAAACTTATGAAAAGGTAATTGCAATCATCGGTCCGGATTGGAATGTCCTCATTCGAGTTGCAGAACTTTATGAAAAGTTAGGTAATCTTGATGCGGCAGTTTCATCAATAGAAAAACTAATTTCACTTGATCCTGCGAATGTCAGTTTACAAAAAATTCTTATTGATTTCTATCAAAAATCTAATAAACCTGACAATGCATTAGAGGTTGTAAATGATATACTTGAATTAACTCCCGATGATCTTGATGCGAGGGAACGCAAAGCTCAAATATTAATTTCGCAGGAAAAATGGGATTTGGCTGCGGATGAATACAATTACATTTTAAAGCAAAAAAATGTCCCGCTTGAAATAAAAGTTAGAATTGGTGCCTCATACTTTAATCGTTCGTTAAAAGATTCTTCCCTAACAAAAGTTACGAAAGAATTTTTCCAAACCATTGATAAAGACACGCTGGATTGGCAAGTTAAAATGTTTCTTGGTGCAGTTGCTATTAATGAAAAACGTGATTCTGCAGCCATAGAATATTTCAAAGTGACAACTGATCTTGCACGTTGGAATGTTGATGCATGGATCAGATTAGGCGGGTTATACTTCGATAACAAAAAATATGAAGAAGCAGTTAAAGTGATGGACGAAGCTATCGAATTATTTCCGGATGATTTCACTATTAATTTAATTTTGGGTTTATCCTTGGCACAGCTCGATAAACATTCAGAGGCAAAGCCGTATCTTAAAAAATCAGTTGAGCTAAATCCAAATGATTTGAACTCACTTTCATCTTATGCTTACACCTTAAGTCAATTAAAGGAAAATGATCTTGCAATAAATTATTTGAAGCAGGCACTTACAATAAAACCCGATGATGTTAATCTATTAGGTACGTTAGGATTGATTTATGATGCAATGAAAATGTGGACTGAGTGTGACAGCGTTTATGAACGAGCTTTACAAATTGATTCGCAAAACGCACTCGTTAATAATAATTTTGCTTATTCACTTTCCGAAAGAGGGGAAAGGTTAAAAGATGCATTAACAATGGCTGAGATTGCAATAGCTGCCGATCCTAATAATACATCTTACCTCGACACTATTGGCTGGGTTTACTTCAAACTTGGTAATTATAGTGAAGCCAAGGACAATCTTGAAAAAGCAATTGAAATTGGCGGTGAACGCGCAGTAATGCTTGAACATCTTGGAGATATAATGTTTAAGCTGGGGGATACTCAAAAAGCTAAGTTACTTTGGCAAAAATCATATGATCTCGACACCACAAATGTTACTTTAAAATCAAAAATTGATAAGGGTGAAATTTGAAATTATTCTCAAAAATATTTTTAGTGCTGTCATTTTTATTCGTAATCATGTCAGATGGCTGCGTACCGTCAAAACCAACCGATGATGTTGAAATTCTTTCTTCGGAACGATTAATTAATAAATTGGAAGTAAACCGGCGAAGAATCAAAAGCTTTGAAGGAAATGGGACAATTCTTGTTAAAAATCCTCAAATGAATAACAGTGCGTCGTTCAGAGTTGTTCTGCAAAAACCGGATTCGATTTATCTGACGATTTTTGGTCCTTTTGGAATTGAGCTTGCTCAGGCATTGGTAACAAAAAGCAATTTTATTTTTTACGATGCTCTTAAGAACACCGCCTACAAAGGTAATGTTGATGATGAAGTTCTTCGTGATATATTCAGAATAGATTTATCTTTCAATGAACTGATTGATGCCTTCATCGGTTCCGTGAATCTTACCAATAACTTGTATAAACAGCCGACGAACTACGAAGTTGTTTATGATAAGTATTTAATAACCTATGTTGATTCAATATCGTTTAAGGCTTCTCAGTACAAAGTTGATGTGAGAGAACTGGGTATAACAGAATATACTTTAATGGATAAGAATGGAAAAGTTACTGTCGAAGGAAAATATTCTGACTTTGGAATTATTGAAGGAGTTGCAGTTCCTTATAAGATCGAGCTTCGAAACAAAAAAGAAAATCAGCTTGTAATTGTCGAATACAAAAACATGTCGGCGAACAAAAAAAATATTTATGTTGATTTTGAAATTCCGGAAGATGCAACGATTATAAAATGGTAAGATTATTTACATCTGTAATTATCTTTCTGTTATTTTTCACACTCGCTCGTAAAACGCACGCACAAAACAATTCCGATATAAGTTCTAAACAAAGCGAACTAAAGACAATTAAAAGTGAAATTTCTTCCCTCGAAAAAGAAATCCGGAATAAAAGCAAAAAAGAAAAAGAAACATTCAGCATGCTTCAAAATTACGATAAGCAAAACTTTTTGTTGAATAAAATTATCGGACGTTATCGTGCGGAAGAGAAGCAAAAGGAAGATCAAATCGCTGCGACAGGATTGAAGATAAAGACATTATCAAAAGAAATATCCCGGCTTCAAGCAAACTATGCTAAATATGTTAACGCTGTTTATCGCAAAGGCAAGCAAAACGAATTGGCGATTATCTTCGATTCCGAGTCTATCTCCCAAGCACTGAGAAGAATATTTTACTTAAAAAAATTTTCGGAGAGAAGAGAAAATGATCTTATCACATTCGAAAAAAATAAAAGTGAGCTATTGGCTGCAAAAGTTG
The DNA here is from genome assembly GCA_036722835.1 of Ignavibacteriaceae bacterium. Classification (GTDB taxonomy): domain Bacteria; phylum Bacteroidota; class Ignavibacteria; order Ignavibacteriales; family Ignavibacteriaceae; genus XYD12-FULL-36-8. The sequence continues at coordinate 11,960 of DAIMIJ010000030.1, forward strand.
GGCTTGAAAAGGCAAAAGAAGAAAAGTCTTTTCTCATTGAAAAGAAAAAGGATGAAGAAACAGTTTTGAAGAAAAAGTCCAGCGATAGAAGAAAAATCCTAAATGCGATAAGAAAAGATAAAACCGAGTTAAAAAAGGAATTGGATACCAAGAAACAAGCGGAAACTACAATTAGAAATTTGATAGCCAGATTGAACGAAGAAAAAATTAAACGCGATAAAGAATTAAAAGAAAAAATACGTTTGAAAGAAGAAAAGCTTGCCGAGAAGAAAAAAGATGAGCTAACCATCGGAAAAACCAAACCCAAAGATAAAAGACCAACCGAAGATGAAATTCCGTTAAAAAATTATTCTTCATTCGAACAGCTTAAAGGAAAATTAATTTGGCCTGTGAACAGCGGAAAAGTGATTAAAAAGTTTGGAGAAAATAGAAATTTAATTCTAAATACCATGACTCTAAATTATGGTGTGGACATTAAAATTACATCGGATAAAAATGTAAAAGCAGTTTCGAACGGAATCGTGTCAGCAATAGAATGGATTCCTGGTTATGGCAGCATAATCATCATCAGTCACAGTGATGATTACCGAACAGTTTACAGCCATCTTGAAGAAATTTATGTGCAAGAGGGTGATGAGGTAACAATAGGACAAACCATCGCTTCTGTAGGTGAAAGTATCGAGGGAAATGTTCTTCATTTTGAAATTTGGAATTCACGGGTAAATCAAAATCCGGAAATTTGGTTGGCAAAAAAATAATGATATAAATCCTTGAAGAAATTTTTCAAAAGCAAAATCGCTTCAAATTTGTTTTCTTTAACTTCAGCAGAAGTTGTAAGCAGACTGCTGGGCTTTTTATCATTGGTTTATCTTGGGAGAATTTTAGACACAAATGGTTTCGGTATAATTGGCTTTGCCATGGCATTCGTTTCCTATTTTATTTTAGTAGTTAATTTTGGTTTTAGCACTTATGGAACGATGCAAATCGCGCAAGATCAAAGTAAAATTTCCAAATTTGTTAATAACATTTTCTCCATTAGAATTCTCCTCGCAGCATTATTAAGCATAATACTAGTTGTGTTTGTACTATTCTCAGATAAAAGTGCTGTAACCAAGTACGTTGTTTTAATAATTGGTTTGAATCTTTTTGCGAATGCGCTCGCTTTAAATTGGGTTTTTCAAGCTGTTGAAAAGATGCAGTACATTGCCATGCGACAAGTACTATCAGGGTTATTAAGCTTGATAGGAGTGATAATTTTTGTTCATTCAAAAAGTGATGTCGTTATTGCTGCGTCAGTTCTCACTCTTTCAGCACTTATTGGAAATATCTTTTTCGTTCCAATTTATCAAAAGATGTTTGCCAAAATTAAACTCGAATATTCACGAGAGTTTTGGAAGGAATTATTCAGACAATCTTTCCCGCTTGCTTTCGCTTCAATAATGATTGGTATTTATTATAATCTTGATATGGTCATGCTCGGCTACATGAAACCTGAGTCCGATGTTGGAGTTTATAATGCCGCTTATAAAATATTTTTACTTGGGACAGTTCCTTTTCAATTAATTTTCTCGGCATTTTTCCCGGCACTTTCGCGCGCAGGGTTAACTCAATCACAAGAATTTAAAGACACGATAAAAAATTATGCTAAGTTCATATTCGGATCAGGCATTATCTCCGGAATAGTTTTGCTCTCTTTTTCAGAAAGGATTATTCTCTTAATTTTTGGTGAAAATTATTTGGCATCTGCTGTGCCGTTATCCATATTGGCAATGAATATAATTGTAATAAGTATAAATGTATTTTTAGGCAATCCAATGATTGCTTGGGGAAAGCAGAAACAATACTCGATTGCAGTTACTTTTGGTGCTGTATCAAATATCATTCTGAATTTTGTTTTGATACCAAAGTATTCTTATATAGGAGCAGCATTTGCAACATTATTATCAGAAGTGGCGGTATTCATTGGATTGTTTTATCTCTTTAATAAATTTACTTCCGGATTATTATTCAAGAAGATAAAATGAAGTA